>CABHOW010000106.1 GCA_902168225.1 uncultured Flavihumibacter sp.
GATAGAAGATAGGTTATAGGGTATAGGGGATGAGGTTTTAGGTCCTTCGCTGCGCTCAGGGCGACTATTTTTTGTAGCTGTTGTGGCCAAAACTGGGTTGTCGGGCTTCGTTCTACTCTTTGCAATATATCTATTGCCTTCAACCTTACTGCTTATACTTTCCTTCTTATTAACCAATGACTGGTTTATAACTTTAGTCTCCGGTCTCCGGTCTAAAATACTCCAAGCGCCAATCCCCGCCAACACCACCACACATGCAGCTGCCGACCAGGCTACGATACGCATGATGCTGATTTTTTTTGCAGGCACAGGCAATTCTTTTTCGATACGCTCCCAAACCAAAGGGCGGGGGGCATCTGTATCGAGTGCTTCGCGATTTTCTTGTATATATTTTTTAAATGGATCCATTAATCATGAGTTGTTTAGTAATACGTTCTTTTAATAGCTGTTTGGCTCGGTGATACTGGCTTTTACTGGTAGATTCTGAAATACCCAGTTTATCAGCAATTTCTTTATGCGGGTAGTCTTCCAACACATATAGATTAAAAACTTGTCGACACCCATCGGGTAAGCTTTTTATCTCCTGATGAATCACTTTAAAATCTACGGTTTTCCACCATTCTATATCTTCTGTTACAAGCGTATCTTTATTAGATTCATCCCAGTCGTCCCAATAAAAATTTTTCTTACTGAACCGAATACATTCATTTACCACGATTCGCTTCAACCAACCTCCAAACTGATTTGCGTCTTTTAGTTGCCCTAAATTTTTAAAAGCTATTAAGAACGATTCCTGTAAAAGATCTTCCGCATCGGCGCGGTTGCCGGTCATCCTGGAACATATATTAAACATGGCTTTGCTGTATTGCTCATATAACCACGATTGTGCTGCTCTGTCTCCTCGCGAAGCCTTAGTTATCACAGCCGTTTGTATGTTTATTACTTGTTCCAAGTAGTTTCCGTAAATAAGAGTGTAAGGTTATTAAAAGGTTGGAATCTTTTCCAAAAAAAATACCCTCCAAATAGGAGGGTATTCATGTTATCAAATTTCTTAATATTCTGCTTGAATGGGCTTGTTACCCATAATAGTTTCTATTTTATCTATCACGGCATTATCTAATGCATTCACTACGTTCAAAGCGGTAAGATTATCGAGTAATTGCTCTTTTTTGGTTGCTCCTAAAATGGCAGTAGTTACATTCGGGTTTTTAATACACCATGCAATACTTAAAGCAGGTAAGCTCACATTAAGTTCATTGGCCAATGCTTGTAGTTGTTTTACTTTAGCAATTTTTTCGTCGATTATCCAACGATCTTTTAACCAATCGAATCCCGGAATAGCAAGCCGGCTATCTTCAGGGATACCGTTATTATATTTTCCGGTAAGTAAGCCGGCTGCTAAAGGGCTCCAAATGGTGGTGCCTAAGCCTACATTTTTAAATACTTCGAGATAATCTTTTTCTACTTTCTCGCGCTCAAACAGATTATATTGCGGCTGTTCCATAGCAGGGCCAATCAACCTATACGATTGAGCCACCCGATGGGCTTCCATAATTTCAACCCCACTCCATTCACTGGTACCCCAATATAAAATTTTACCTTGTTGAATTAAGGTATTCATCGTCCATACTACTTCTTCTATGGGTGTGTTTTTATCGGGACGGTGACAAAAAAACAGATCCAAATAATCAGTTTGCAAACGCTGTAATGCTTCATTACAGGCTTCTGTTAAATGTTTTCTGCTCAAGCCGGTTTGATTGGGCTTATTATTTTTACCCCTCCATCCAAAAAATGCTTTTGATGAAATGGTGTAAGAAGTACGATCCCAGTTCTTGGCTTTTAATACCCTTCCCATCATTTTTTCACTTTCGCCTAATGCATATACCTCTGCATTATCGAAGAAATTAATACCGGCATCATAAGCAATGCCCATCAGTTCATCGGCCAGACCATCATTAATTTGTTTATGAAATGTTACCCAACTGCCAAAGCTTAAAACGCTTAGCTGTAAGCCGGTTTTGCCCATTTTTCTGTATTCCATATAGTAGTGTTTAGTGAGTAGTGGTTAGTTTTTTTTGGTACTGTCGGGGGGGATGATAAGATAGCTGCCTTCCACAGCTTCAAAGTAAGTAATACTACTCAAATCTTGAGTTGCGCGGAATCCTTTGCGCGCATAAGTTTTTTGTTCTGTAAATCTTTGTACAGTAGTTACTGGTTTATCCGTATAAAAAATACCGGCAGTTTGATCCCAAAACATTTCGCTGGTATATAAGGTATCTCCGGTGTGTATTCTAATGATCACTACACTATCTCTTAAGTAAACCTTGTTTTCTTGTTCTAAATAGCGGCCGTATTTGGCTCTTAGTTTGCTTTCGATTTTAGTACTATCGTTAAAAAACTCCACATATAAAGATTGAGGAAATTCGGATTTCAAAGCGCTATCGCCTTGGTAACGAAGCAGGAGAGGTGCTGTTAATTTCGCTTTCATTTTCCCCCCAACACTTAAATAACTAACAATATTTCTTCCTTCTTCAATACCTGTTTTTCTAACGCTCAAATTTTTTACTTCATTTACATCATTTTCACAAGCCATAATAAAAAAGCAGCCCAAGGCAAGAGCTGCTATAATTCTTTTAGTATGGGTGTTAACACTAGTCATATCTTCTTTTGATAAACCAAATATCGCTTAAACTGAAGCCTACCGAAAACTGAATATAGGTTTCCGTAATATTATTGGAGGCCGAACCACGTTTTCCTATTTGTAGAGCCGTTTGCATCGTTGTGTATTGGGTTTCATATGCCCTCCATTTACGAATGGGCAAGCCGGCACCTAATGATACGGCAAAAACTTTTAACCCTTTACCGTCGGCATTGATGTAATCCTGACCATAATTGAATCCGATTCGATAGTTAATGCTTCTTAAATAGTTATTGCTGGCAATAGGGTTGGGACTAATTTGAGCACCCAGTTTTAACATCCAGCTATTATTTAAAGCATCCGGTTGATTGTAAAAACGATAGCGTGTCCACTGCGTTGTCGTATATTCTAAACCAACAGACCATAATTCAAAAACTCCGGCCGTGGTACCGATTCTTTTCTGCAAACTGGCACCGGCTTCATATGTAGCGGGAATAACAACGGATCCCTTTACATTATCTACACTTTCAACAGTATCAATACCTATTATGGCTCCGGAAGATAAGTACCCAAAAGTGTATTTCTCTCTGTTTTGAGTGGCACTTAAATTTTGTTGAAAGGAAGCAACAGCACCTAAACGTACAGAATACAGTTCACTTGTTTTTGCTATTTTATCTTCTTTTTTAGCAACATCAAATTCATATTGTAAACCCGCTTGTAAAAACATTTTTCCATAATTCGTTTTTACAGATTGATTAGACTGATGATAACTAACAGTATCGTTTAAGAATGTAGTTTGTGTATTCGTTTCCCTTCTCCCGAAAGTATATCCGGTATTAAACCCGATATTAAATTTCTTCCATCTTTTACCAATACCAATAAATGCTTGGTTTAAGCCTCCTGTTCCATTATAAGAAGTACCAACACTATCACCGGCAACTCTAGTGTTGCTGGTTACCGAATAATTGATCCGGCTGATGGGTTTTAACCCGAAAGCGAAACCTAATCCTTTTGATTTGCTAAGCGGCATGGCTACTGCGGCATAAGCGGGAATAAAATAAATAGAGCTAAATGAACCTGCCGGATTTGCGCTTTTTAGATTTCTGGAATCTATCAGTAGGCCTAAATCATAAGTAACCAAGTTAAATAAGTTCCCATAAGAAGCGGGGTTATTGAAATTGATCGACTGTCCGATATTTCCCGTTAACCCATCTGCGTAAGCGGCTTGTAACCCTCCCATTCCGCGCGAAACGGTATGTTGGGAACCTACAAGGTTACCTATACCATATCTGGAGAAAGGAGAATTCACCTGAGCAAATGAAAAAACGGTAATTAACATGCAACTAACCACATAAGCCAGCCTACCTGTTGTTGAACTCACAAATTGCATATAAGCCTTTATAAATTAGATTTTGGTCGGCAAATATCCTGTTTTTTAGGTGCGGCACAAAAAAAGGCATATCTCCCCCGGTTAATAGCACGTTAAAGTTGCTGTATTTTTCGCTGTAAGCGTCAATAATACCGTCTATTTCCTTCGACATGCCCAAAATAACCCCACTCAGCAAATTTGTTCGGGTATCGTAACCTACAAGCGGAAAATCATGGGCAGCCTCAATAATGGGCAATAAAGCCGTATGTTCATGCATAGCCCGAAAACGCATTTTCATACCCGGAGAAATGGACCCTCCTAAAAATTCACTCCGGTTATTAATAAAATTATAAGTAATACAACTACCCAAAGCAATTACTAAATTGTGCATGCCGGGGAATAGATGAACCGCTGCAGCTACTAGTGCCAGTCTATCGGCACCAATGGTTTCAGGCTTTCCAACAGGGGTAGTTAAGGGTAGTTTACTGGTATGATCGAGTTTATGAAAGGAAGTAGTGCTCTTAAGTATGTCTTCTACGTGTATAGGATGATGAATGACGGAAGATAAAATACTAAATTGAGGTTGGTAATCTGCGATCAACTGAGAAATGGTATGAGCCTCTAAGTCGGGAACAAGAACTTCCTTAAGAAAATCACCGTTATTAAAAACAGCCATTTTTGCTCTCGTATTCCCTAAATCTAAACAAATGGTAATAGCCATAATTTTACTAAGCGTCAAAGTTAAAGCCTTTAAGTTCGCGGAAGTGCCCATTTAACTTAATCTTGTCTTTTAAAGATTCCATACCTGCTACAATGGGAATGACTTTGTTTAAATGGCGTTTTAAATATTCGAGTCGTTGCGCTTCCTCTAAAAGACCTAGAAATTCATATTCTTCTTCAACGGATAACCCTGCATGATGTGCAATATCATAGCTGAATAGTTCTTCTTCCTTCTTTTTAAAGTCTTTACTAATGTTTAAAAATTTATGTAATTCTCTAATAGAAGCGATTACTTTTCGTATGAATGCTAGGTCGTGCTTCATATTGTTATCAGGATAATTTACAATGGCGCCACTATATAACTTCTCCGGGATCGATTTTATCAGTTCTAAAATGCTAAAGACTTTGAGTCCACGTGTACGAATATCCATTTTACCATCTTCGTGAACAGTAACGATCTCTGTTATTTCAACTAAAGTGCCCAGGTCGGCAATCCCTTTTTGTAATACGGTGGGTATGCCAAAGGGTTTTTGTTCAGCAAAACATTCTTGAATTAACTGCCGATAACGTGGCTCAAATATGTGCAGATTGAGGGTTTCGCCCGGAAACACTACAATTGATAATGGAAAAATTGGTATAAAGTTTATCAAAAAGTTCGTTCTTTGACCACAATTTAGGGAAAATGAAAATTGCAGGATTCACGATTATTAAAAATGCTGTTAAGAACGACTATCCGATTGTAGAAGCTATTCGTTCCATTTTACCGGTTGTGGATGAAATGATTGTATTGGTAGGAGATTCTGAAGATGATACTATCGGGTTGATAAAAGCTATTGACGATGATAAGATAAAAATCCACCATTCAATATGGGATCAATCTTTGCGCAGTGGCGGAACGGTTTTGGCAGAAGAAACCAACAAGGCTTTTGATTTAATTAGTGATGCCTATACTTGGGCATTTTATATTCAAGGAGATGAAGTGATCCATGAGAAATACTACGATGTGATACAAACGGCTTGCGAACAATATGAAAATGATAAGCGTGTAGAAGGGTTACTGTTTGAATACCTGCATTTTTATGGTTCTTATGATTATGTGGGGGATAGCAGAAAATGGTATAGTCATGAAGTACGTATTATCAGAAACGATAAATCTATCCGATCTTTTAAAGACGCTCAAGGCTTTAGAAAAGACGGGCAAAAAATAAAAGTAAAAGCTATTGATGCAGTAGTATATCATTATGGCTGGGTAAAGGATCCGGCACAAATGATGAAGAAACAAAAAGATGTTGCTGTTTTTTGGAATGATGAAGAAAAAATGAAAAATTATGAGGGTATACCGGATAGTTATGATTTTACGGAATATGATTCGCTGGCAAGGTTTACAGCCACACATCCGATCGTAATGCAGGAGAGAATTGCCCGAAAGAATTGGCAGCTTGAATTAGATACCTCGAAGAAAAAATTTTCCGTAAAAGAAAAAATATTGTATCGCTTTGAAAAGTTAACGGGTATCCGATTATTCGATTTTAGAAATTATAAATTGTTGCGTTGATCACTTCTTATTCCAAGCCATAATGGCCAAGCATGAAGGGCAATGCCAAATTGATAGCTCAAATTGGATTCTACCAAACAGCTTACGGCAATAGCTATACTCCAAATAATCCATGCTTTTTGTTTTGTTTGCCGGCCTAGCCATATGGGAAATAATAACCAAGCGATAGAACAAAGTAAGCCGATGATTCCGGCGCCTAGTAGCCAAAAAAGGTACTGAGAAAAGGGCCAGCCAAAGGGTGACGGTTGGTGGTATTGTTGTTGAAAGTATTGTTGAATAGTTGGGTTTATTTCACTCCAACCCACACCTCCCAGAAAATTATTTTCTACTGCTTTGATGCTTACATGATTAACGGCTCGCCTTACCCCATCAGAATAGTTAGGATCATAGCCTTTGGTATTAAATTGCTGATAATCGTACAGCGTGTAGTTGAGTTTTTGGTAGAGAAGTGGGAGGGAGAAGAGCAAGACGAGACAATAGATGATGGACGATGGACGATAGAACGTAGACGAGAGACGGTAGACGGTAGACCGTTTGTCACCCTGTCCGCCGCGGCGGAGTCGAAGGGCGACGTTCCGACGATTCCACCACTGACCAATGACTACTGACCAATGACTAATAAATATTATCGCAGCTAATATGATTCCCGTTCTCACACTCAGCAATAGTATGGCCGTGAGGAAGAAGAGAATGAGGATTCGTTTTATTTTTTTGTTTTCAAGCGAGAAGCTAAGAAGCAATGCTGAAGCGAGATATATACTAAAGCGAAGATGGTCGTTATCCATGAATACCGGAATGGCTTTACCTGTTTTGATAAGTGTAAGCGCATTGGTAATATGTAGTAGAAGCCATAAGATCGGGTAAAGCGCCGCGATAGCGGCGCCATAGATCCATATTTTTCGGCAAACAGATGCCACGCCTACGGCGTGGATAACTATGGCTCCCAATGCTATTGCAGGATATGCCAGCCAGCTTAATAATAGATCATAGTTTGTATTTGCAAATGGCGTTTGCCATAAACCGGGTAGCCATAATGCCAAAGCAGAAAGACTCCATATCCATAAAGGCTCGTGCTTGAAGTTGAGTTGTTTTTTATACAAACATACCAATGCCACTACAAACCATAATCCTGCACTAATAGAAAGTAAAGCCCTACTCCATATTAATCCGACTACGGTGAGCAGGAATATTATTATCACTATATTTTTTCTACTTACTTGCATGGAGTTGCCATAAATTTACACCCGGGCATGCAACAATATAAGGAAATAACAACAGCTCTTACAGCAGGCGATCGGCGCGCGCTTGCGCGCGCCATATCAATAGTAGAAAACGAAGTGCCGGGATTTGATCAAATACTCCTATCACTACCTGCCGGAAACGCTCCTATATTAGGCATCACAGGTCCCCCCGGTGCCGGCAAAAGTACTTTAGTAGATGCACTTATCGAAACCTATATAGAGCAAGAAAAAAAGATAGCTGTATTATGCGTAGATCCTTCTTCACCCTTTAACCTGGGCGCACTTCTCGGCGATCGGATTCGCATGAGCCAATGGTACAATCATCCCCATGTATTCATTCGCTCCCTCGCTACAAGAGGTGCATTGGGAGGCTTACACCCTTCCATCATTGAAATTACAGCACTCTTGCAGGCAGCCGGGTTCGATCATATTATTGTAGAAACCGTAGGGGTCGGACAAAGCGAAGTAGAAATTGCGGGACTCGCAGATACTACGATCGTAGTTGTTGTTCCCGAAGCAGGCGATGAAGTGCAAACCATGAAAGCCGGACTCATGGAAATAGCCGATATTTTTGTAGTAAATAAAGCCGATAGGCCCGATGCAGACAGCTTTTTACGCAATCTTAAACTGATGATGGCACCTGCATTCGCACAGGAAAAAAATATCGCCATACTTAAAACCGTTGCAGCTCATAAAGAAGGTATCGAAGCAGTAGTTACGGCTATCAACAATCATTTGCAAACAACACAACATCAAGAAAAAAAATATTGGCTATATACCGAGAAAGTATTTCAACTGATTCAAAAAAATAAAATGCGCGATATCTCTAAAGCATCGCTAAAAAAAGATATTCAATTAGCTATGCAAGAAAATAATTTTCAGCTGTATCGCTTTACCCAACAATATCTGCAACAATAACATGAATAACTACCCACTTATTTCAGTTGTTGTAGCCACCTATAATGGTGCTAAATTTATTGGGGCACAATTAGATAGTATCCTAACACAAACCTATCCGAATATAGAGATCATTATTGTAGATGATAACTCTACTGATGAAACACAGCAGATACTGCATCAGTATGCTGCTACATACAATAATATCAAAATACATATCAATTCCACAAATCTGGGCTATGTAAAAAATTTCGAGAAAGGGATGTTATTGGCAACAGGTGATTTTATTGCTCCCAGTGACCAAGATGATATTTGGCTGCCCGATAAACTAAGTACCCTCATGCACGAAAGAGGGGATCATGTGATCGTATATTGTAACTCGGAATTGATCGACGAGCAGAATAAAAAAATCGGGAAAAAATTATCGGATATAAAAAGGCTTGTTTCGTATGATGATTGTTTAACCTATGCCATAGGAAATGCGGCTGCCGGTCACGCTATGCTTTTCCCCCGATCATTGGTAGCGGAATGTGTGCCGCTGCCCACAATGATTCCACATGATTATTGGCTAGGATTTGTTGCCACTTTTACAAGTCCCTTAAAATATATAGACACGCCATTGGTATTATACAGACAACATGATGCCAATGTGTTTGGTGCCGCTAAGATAAAATCTGCAGATGGTACGGTGCCAAAACGTAAAAAGAAAACAAAAGCACAAGAAAATGAAGAAGCGAGAGAAAGAATGCGATTGCTCTATGAAAAGTGTCCAACTAGATTAACAGAACAAAAGGAGGTATACCGATTATTACATAGAAGCTATCAAAGCTTTTCTTTGTATCATAATTTTCTTCGGATGTACCTCTTTTTTAAGTATAATAAAAGAATTATGGCATTTAAGCATCGCAGCTTATTACGACGATGGTTATTTTGCTTGAAAATGTTCATAAAAATTAAGTAGTTGGTTACCGGTTCACATATTATCATTGATTGTGAGCGGATGAAATATCCGCATACAGGTCTCTATCATTTTTGCGAGAGCTTAGGCATAGCTATTACAAACATAGCTACTCAGGAAAACTTGGAAATTGATTTTTTTGTATCATCCTCTAAACGAGGGGTTTTTGGTGATCATACTAACTACATCCTTCAGAAACCTTTTCATAAACTAATGATGCCTGCAGCTGTTAAGAATAGTATTTGGCATGCTACGCATCAGCAAACAAATTATTGGCCAAGCAAAAAAGCCAAAGCCATTGTGCTTACAATTCATGATCTTAATTTTTTGCACGATCATAAATCGCTCACTACACAAAAAAAATATCTAAAACAACTTCAACAGAAAGTAAATGAGGCAGATGCCATTGTTGCTGTATCTGCTTTTACTGCAAATGAAGTAACACAGCATGTAAAATTGGGTAATAAGAAACCTATTGTTATTTATAATGGAGTTTCAAAGCAAAGCTCCGATAGTTCTCAAAAGCCAGCAAGAATCGGCGAGCAACCATTTATATTCTCAATCGGAACCATTTCACGCAAAAAAAATTTACATGTGTTACCAACTTTACTAATTGGTAATAACATGGAATTGGTGATTGCCGGTGTGATGCGCGATTCGGCCTATTATCAAGAAGTTTTACAAGAAGCAAAAAAATTAGGCGTTGACTCTCGTGTTTTGTTTATCGGCCCTATTTCGGAAGATGAAAAAGCCTGGTGTTATCAACACTGTTCCGTGGTAGCTTTTCCATCTATTGCAGAAGGATTTGGGTTGCCTGTTTTGGAAGCTTTTAATTTTGGAAAACCTGTATTACTATCACGCTATGGGTCATTACCTGAAATAGGAGATAAGCATGCTTTTTATTTCCAAGATTTCTCTAATGAGGCCATGCGTGAAAAGCTTGAACAAGCATTAGTTTCCGGTAAGCAAGAGGCTAGTATTGCTGCACGAAAAGACTATGCAGCCGGATTTAGTTGGCATAATGCTGCCAAAGCGTATATTCG
Organism: uncultured Flavihumibacter sp.; assembly: GCA_902168225.1. GTDB lineage: Bacteria > Bacteroidota > Bacteroidia > Chitinophagales > Chitinophagaceae > Sediminibacterium. The sequence goes on from CABHOW010000106.1 coordinate 10,422, forward strand.
TTTATATAAATCCCTTTACTAATGGCTTCTCGATTTAAAAAAATGGTTAAAGCATTTGGTTTAGCCGATGCTATTAAACTTTATATTCAAGTTAAAATAAAGCCACACGGATCAATAACAGCCCATAAGTATAAGGCCCCTTTTCACTTACGTCCCAACACATCCGATTACTATACTTTCGATCAGGTTTTTCTGAGAGATCAATACCATATCAACATACCATTTTCTCCTAAAACAATTATTGATGCAGGCGCGAATATCGGTTTGGCAGCTGTTTATTTTAGTCATCGATATCCCAACGCATCTATTATTGCTATTGAACCTAGTAAGGAGAATTTTGAGCAAGTGAAAAAAAATATCGAACAGTATCCGCAAATAAAAGCTATTTGTAGTGGGGTATGGAATAGAGATGTACACTTAGCCATTATCAATACAGAAGGAGTTAAAAATGCATTTATGGTGGCGGAGACAACCCCCGACAATCCAAATGCGGTACCTGCCATTTCTATTGAAACGATCATGCGAAACGAAGGATGGTATACTATAGATATATTAAAAATGGATATTGAAGGCTCAGAAAAAGAAGTATTTGAATCCAGCTATGAATATTGGCTCCCTAAAACCAGAATGCTCATTATTGAATTACATGATAATATGAAAAATGGCACATCAAAATCCCTTTTTGCTGCCATAAGTAAATATGATTTCAGCTTTGATATGCGAGATGAAAATTTGATTTTTACGAATACTTCTATTTAATGCAATTTCTTTTCCTGCTTCCACCATCTCCAACCAATAAAACCCATAATGGCAAGAGGGGCAAATGCCAAATAAATAATAGCGGAATTTAATGCGGATGCCGGCCCTTCACCTAATTGTGAAGCTGTTTTTGTGCATATAGCGCATTGGGCAAAAAGGCTACCGGTAAAGGCAGAAGCTAAAAGCAATAAGGATAGTAATGCAGTTTTTCTCCTCATATCATCCATTTCAGTACAAAGGTAAACCCTAAAAACGAAAAGATTGTTTAACTTACTCCTTAAAATTTACCGATGGAACCTCGCAGATCCTTTCTTCGCAAAGCAGGAGCCCTTTCAGGCCTGGCTTTAGGGTATGGTTTTTTTAACCATTTGCAGGCTGCTAATGTAGCAGATGCACAAAAAAAAATTGCGCATCTCACTCCTTTAGAAGCTGCCGCTGAAGAGGATTATTGGCAAGTAATTCAACAAGCCTATACGGTAAATGCCAATTTTATCAACCTGAATAACGGTGGGGTAAGTCCCGCTCCAAAATCGGTTCAGGAAGCGGTAGAACGGTATAACGCACTCAGTAATCAAGGGCCCTCTTATTATATGTGGCGTATTCTCGATCAGGGTCGCGAACCGTTGCGGCATAAGCTCGCCCACTTGGCAGGTGCTTCGGCGGAAGAGATCGCCATCAATCGAAACGCCACAGAAGCATTGAATACGGTTATTTATGGAATGGATCTAAAAAGAGGGGATGAAGTGATCGGCACCAAGCAAGATTACCCCAATATGATCCAGGCTTGGAAGCAAAGAGCCTTGCGTGATGGTATTATATATACACAACTCAATTTCAATTTTCCTATTGAAGATGCAGATACTATTGTGGCTGCTTTTGAAAAAGCTATTACACCTAAAACAAAGCTTTTACATATCACACATATTGTTAATTGGGTAGGACAAATTCTTCCTGTACAAGCTATTTGTAAAATGGCAAAAGCGAAGGGTGTAGAAGTAATTGTTGATGGTGCCCATTCATTCGGTTTACTTGATTTTAAAGTATCGGAGCTGGGATGCGACTATTTTGGAACCAGCTTACACAAATTTTTGAGTGCCCCTATCGGGAGCGGTATGTTATGGATCAAAAAGGAAAAAATTGCCAAAATATGGCCCTTGATATGTAATGATAACCCCAATGGTGCCGATATACGCAAGTTTGAAACCCTTGGTACACGAAGCTTTCCGATAGAGCAGGGTATTGGGGAAGCTATTCAGTTTCATCAGGCTATCGGATCTAAACGGAAAGAAGAGAGGATTCGGTATTTAAAAAATTACTGGGCAAAAAAAGCGATGCAGATACCGGGCGTAAAGATCCATACCTCTTTAAAAGATGAATGGTCCTGCGCAATTTGTGGGGTAAGTGTAAACGGATTAACACCGGCTGAATTAGATCAAAAACTTTTTAATACCTATAAAATTCATACGGTAGGTATTGTTTGGGAGAATATTAGTTGTGTTCGTGTTACACCGCATGTGTATACCACGCTGAATGATTTGGATACTTTGGTGCAAGCTTTGGGAGAAATTGCCGGAGCTGTTAAGAAGGCATAAAAAAACCGGTAATGAACCGGTTCTATTATTATGCTTTTTTCTTAGCTGCTTTTTTTGCAGGCTTGGCAGGGCGTGATTTACCGAATGAACCCTGTGATCTCTTACCTTTTGCCGTTTTTTTGTCGCCTCTTCCCATGATTGTTTTTTTAATGATTGGTTGAATTACAAAAATAAAAAAAACCCCGAATTCTCGGGGCTTAATTCTTTTAACCCAATTAGAGTTTAGCGCTTAATTCTTTACCGGCTTTGAAGCGGGCAACTTTTTTCGCTTTGATCTTAATGGTTTCACCTGTTTGTGGGTTACGACCGGTACGCGCAGCGCGTTTAGATACTGAGAAAGTACCGAAACCTACTAATGTTACTTTATCACCTTTTTTTAATGTTTTAGTTACAGCATCAATAAAAGAATCTAAAGCGGCATTCGCTTGTGTTTTGGTAATACCAGCATCATCAGCAAGCTGGGCAATTAATTCTGCTTTGTTCATAGAAGAGTATTTAGTTTTATAACAGAAACAAATTTATTCGCTTTTGCTCATCAACAAAATATTTTCGCCTTTTTTTTATAACCATTTTATGCAGTAAAACCCCTATAAATAAAGGGTTCGGGCATTATGCTGGTATGCAAAATAGCTACAAACTAAATCTTCGATTTCGTTAAAAGCCTTTACTGATAAAGGTTTCAGGCACTATTAGCTGAAATTCAATGCCTGCAAGGGTTTCAGGGAAATATAAGGAAGATTCCGAATAATCAAATTTGTTTTCAAAAACTATCCACACTCAATTCACAAGTTGCATAAGTGAGCGAAAAGCAATCATTTGCTCCCCCCATTTGGTTATCGTTTCTTGTTTAAGCGCAGGGGCAAACTGATGTATATAATGATCATAATCCGTCTTCGTTTCGGCATAATATTGTACCGCATAGGTAGGCCCTTCACTATCATCAATATCTAATAGTCGAAGTATATTGGCTTTTGTAAAACAACCCGTTGCCAGTACATCCGGTATATGAATATCACGCATCCATTGTAACCAATCTTCATGAATGGTATGTGTTATTTTTGTTGTTACGTTGTAGATAAGCATAAAGGTATAAGGTGTAAGGTGTGAGGTATAAGGTGTGAGGTGCGGCTTAAAGCTTCTAGCTTCTCCCTTACACCTCTATCTCTACATATACCGGACAATGATCACTGTGTTTCACGTCGGGGTAAATAGCAGCTGATTTAATTTTTTTTGCAAGCGTATCGGTTACACAAATATAGTCGATACGCCAGCCTTTGTTTTGCAACCTTACGGATGGAAAGCGTTGGCTCCACCAGGAGTAAGCACCGGTAGTTGTAGGATGTAGATGTCGAAAACTATCTATCCAGCCGGAGGCTAAAAATTTAGTCATCCATGCTCTCTCTTCAGGTAAAAATCCGGAAGAATTTTTATTACCTTTCGGATCGTGGATATCAATGGCTTCGTGTGCAATATTATAATCCCCTGTTACAATAATATTCGGTCGTTTCTTTCGCAATTTTTTCAAATAATCAGCAAATTCATCAAGCCATTGGTATTTATAGGTTTGCCGCTCATCGCCACTGGTGCCCGATGGATAGTAGGCATTTACTAAGGTAATATCTCCGAAATCGGCTCTTATTACTCGGCCTTCAAAATCGCTCTGTTCAATCTTATTACCATATTCAACCAGATCGGGCTTTATACGCGTAAAAATAATAACACCACTATACCCCTTTTTTTGTGCCGAAAACCAATAGCTGCTATAACCTGCTTTTTCAAATAATGATAGGTCGATATCTTCTTTGGCGGCTTTACTTTCCTGTATACAAATAATATCTGCCGGGTTAGTGGCTACCCAGTCTATAAATCCTTTTTTAATTGCAGCTCTGATGCCATTGAGATTGTAGGAAATGATACGCATATAGATTAATTGTTATAATGATATTCAACTCTTGGATAAAAATTATATGATTCCGGTAATGGAAAGAGGGGAAAATATTCTGAAAATCGCAGTTGCATTCCGGCGGAATACAATCTTGTTAAACTCTTTGAACTAAAATAGCTATGATACGAAAATAAAATCATACAGTTTAATAAGGGAGTATTATCAAATGTATTTGCTAGTACAAATTTTTCCGGCTCTATATCACCAAACACGGTTGCCACTAATGTATCATCTATCCAAATTTCTCTTATATATTGATATCCATAGATTTTAATGATGAAATTATGTTTGTAAATGGTTCCCTTTACTACATAATCATATTCTACAGGAACTTTATTGGGTGTTTGTATAATATTCGTAATAGAACTTGTATCTATCCCGTTCGATATGCTATTCGTATAAAATGATTTATTGCTATCAGTGCCGCCTTTGCTAATACTAAAATAGCCAATGGTATCTTTATCCTCCATAATCCGATGATGCGCGCCTTGTAATGCTGCTAAAGTAGTTTGCCCGAAAGTACCAGTATTTACCTCATTCCAAAATTTGGCAGGCATTACAATTTCATAATTCTTATTATGTACTGCATCTCTCAAACTTTGTTTCAAATAGATAAAAATGGGGCTACTATTTTTCTTTTCATTTTTAATTTCCGCGGCTAAACTGTCGTTCAGTTGTGTTTTATTTTTTCCCGACTCAATAATCTCCTGATAGCCGGGAGGGTTCCATCTTATAATTTGCGTTTCGCCGCCTAAGGAATAAATGGCACTATTTTTCTTAATGTTTATTTGTATTCTCGGCTTTCCTACGTTAGCGGCTAAAATAAAATTATCGGAAGCGAAAAGTCCGGACACCTTCATTTCTAAAGATTGTAGAGAATCATTCGGATTTAATAAATGGGGTAGAGATTTTTCAATCAGTTCTAATAATCCTTTTTGGCTTAAAGCCAAATTTGCAATTGGCAGCCCGATGCCATTGCTTATTCCTTTTTTTAAATATATTTCTATATCCTTTTCTATTTTGGTTGCACCTGTTCGATCAGTGAGTAAAAGGCTCATTTGAATACAAGAAATAACGCCGTTTAAAAATGCAGAATCTTCTTTAGTTGTGGGGGGCGCAGTGGTTAATAAAAAAGCGGGGGAGTATTCAATAATACGGAAGTTGAAAGAGGAGATATTAGGTAATGGTTTTAGTTTTGATGTGTATATCTGTTTAGGGTCTATTTTTTCAAAAAAAATTTTTTCAGGTTCTGCTAATCTGATTTTTGTTTGACTGTATAATATGCTATCTAAAATATTTGCGAAAGACTTGAGTGTATTCGGATTATCCCAATAATCCATCATGGGCCCTACCATAGAAGCTGCTTTAAAACTTCCCGTATATACTTTTTCTTGTGCACTCAACGAAACGCTAAAAATAAAGACACAAGCAGTAGTGATGATTTTTTTCATATATTTTAGAGGATTAAATGTAAACAACTTATGGTAAAACGCACAAGAATCATACCAGCAAAAGAGCATGTGTATCTAGAGGGCCCCAAGCCGCGAATTTATGAATTGGGTTTTGCTTTTGAGGTATTATGGCAGTTTATCAAAGGGTTTCGAACGCTTCATTTTGTAGGGCCATGCATTACGGTATTTGGTAGTGCTCGCTTTAAGGAAGATCATCCCTATTATAAAGCGGCTGTGCAAATGGGTAAAGCTATTGCTGATTTAGGGTTCACTACGATGACCGGCGGAGGCCCGGGTATTATGGAAGCGGCTAATAGAGGAGCTTATGAAAATGGAGGAACCTCGGTTGGGGTAAATATCAAATTGCCTTTTGAGCAACATATAAACCCTTATGTACACAAATCGATTACGATCAATTATTTTTTTATCAGAAAAGTATTATTAGTAAAGTATTCTTATGCTTTTATTATTATGCCCGGCGGTTTTGGTACCATGGATGAATATTTTGAAACGCTCACCCTTGTACAAACAAAAACGATTAATGATTTTCCGATTGTATTATTTGGGAAGGAATATTTTCAACCTTTAATGGATTATTGTGCGTATATGGTAGAGCAGGGTACTATTTCACCGGAAGATATGAACCTGGTTTTGGTAACTGATGATATCAATGAAGCTGTTCAGCATATCCAACAATATGTACAAAAGAATTTTACTGTTACAGAGAGGAGAAGTATAAGTTGGTTATTCGAGAAGCGATAGCAAAATTTACTTCTTCTCCTTTCCTCCAAAGGTAAAACCTAAACTTAATATCATTTCATAACAACCAAAAGCTTGGCGTGCCTTGCCCTCATATACTTTTAAACCGGAATAACGAGCATAATCTATCTTATTAGAAAATTCAAGAAAAACAGTTTGGAAGAAGGTGGCTTTAACAGCACCCTCTACACCTACATTCCAACCGCCTAATTGAAAACCATCCTTATTAGCCTGACCAAAAAAGCTATTTTCTACATGCGGTATAACCGGACCAATACCTGCTTTAGCCAACACATCGAGCTTCACTTTTTTATTTTTTGATTCTGCCCAATTCCACCTCTTTACAATATTGAATAATAAAAAATTGGCGCCATTATTCAAATAATAATAGGAACCCGTTGCCTTAGAAAATAATATACTCGAATCTACTCCACGCCCATTGTAGGTTCCTACCATGCGTATCGTTTGACCATCCTGAATAATAAACTTTGTGTGATCAAAATTGATTTCAAAAGCCAATCCTTTCTGCTGATTAAAAAAATATCCTAATCGGTAATTATACTGTGGTATACTTAATGGTATACTGAAAATACCCTCATCCCAGCCAATATGATCATGGCCAATTACATTCTTAAGTGTGTAGTTATTACCTAACCCCGGTTGATTAACGGAAACATTGGAACGCGTATACCATTCTTTATTATAACCCCAGGAAAAATAAAACTCTCCTTTCTTCTTTTTCTCTTGTGCTGTAACTGAAAACACGATCAACATCAACACAATACTATACATTAGTTTTTGCATGGTGCAAAATTACGCTAAGCTTCTAAATTTTGACGTAACCATTTTTCCATAGCGGCAATTGTTTCTCCTTTTGCAGCAGCATAGGCAGCTAATTGATCGGCTGTAATTTTACCTACGCCAAAATATTGACTCTGTGGATGCGAAAAATACCAACCGCACACAGAAGAGGCAGGATACATGGCTAAACTTTCTGTTAAAGAGATCCCCGTATTTTTTTCTGCCTCCAATAAACTGAACAATTTGTATTTCTCCGTATGATCGGGGCAGGCTGGGTAGCCCGGTGCGGGACGAATACCGATATACTTCTCTTTAATAAGTTCTTCGTTACTCAGCGATTCATTGGTATCATAACCCCAATATTCTTTTCTTACCTGCGCATGCAAAGCTTCTGCAAAAGCTTCTGCCAGTCTATCTGCCAGTGCCTGCAGCATAATTTTATTGTAATCATCATGCACCGCTTCAAAAGCTTTTATATGCGGTTCAATACCATGGATACTTACGGCAAAGGCACCGATATAATCTGAAATCTGGAATCTGGAATCTGGATTATCTATTTCACTATCAAGTGGACGAATAAAATCTGCTAATGACAAATTAGGCTGCCCCGGTGCTTTTTTAATTTGCTGACGCAAAAACGCCAAGGTTGTTTTTTTACCGTCGGCTTCTACTATAACCGTATCGTTATTTGAAGCTGCAGGCCAAAAACCAATAACACCCTTAGCTGTAAGCCATTGCTCGGCAATTATTTTATCGAGCAAAGCATTGGCATCATGATACAATTTGGTAGCTTCTGTTCCAACCACCGCATCGCTTAAGATCTCCGGAAAGCTCCCATGCATTTCCCAAGTAATAAAGAATGGCTTCCAGTCAATAAAAGAACGAAGTGTAGTAAGTGAAAAATTATCAAATGTTTTTGTTCCTGTAAATTGTGGCTTTACCGGGGTGTAATGAGTCCAATCAATAGCTACTTTATGTTCCAAGGCTTCAGCGTAAGTAAGATACTGTTTAACTGATTTTTTATTTTCAAAGTTTTCTTTCAAACCTTGGTATTCGTTTTTTATGGTACTTAAGAAACTGTCCTTTTGATCTTTGTTTAATAGCGATCCTGCTACTGTAACACTTCTTGAAGCATCTAATACATGTACAACACCTTCTTCAAATTCAGGAGCAATTTTTACTGCGGTATGCATACGCGATGTAGTGGCACCCCCGATTAATAAGGGCTGATGCATTTTTCTACGCTTCATCTCTTTGGCAATATGTACCATTTCATCAAGAGAAGGGGTGATCAATCCGCTTAAACCAATAATATCTGCTTTCTCTTTTTCTGCCGTTTCTAAGATTTTATCGGCAGGTACCATCACCCCTAGATCAATAATATCATACCCATTACAACCTAATACAACGCCTACAATATTTTTACCAATATCATGCACATCTCCCTTTACAGTGGCTAATAATATTTTTGCGGCACCCGCAGTTTCGGTATGGGCTGCTCCCGCTAACTCCTGGGCTTTTTTTCTTTCTTCTTTTTCGGCTTCAATATATGGGGTAAGTACGGCCACACTTTTTTTCATTACCCTTGCGCTTTTTACTACTTGTGGTAAAAACATTTTTCCGGCACCAAATAAATCACCCACTATATTCATCCCATCCATTAAGGGGCCCTCAATTACATCTAAGGGTTTTGGATATTTCAGTCTGGCTTCTTCTGTATCCGCTTCTATATAATCTGTAATACCATTCACTAATGAATGAGCTAATCTTTTTTCTACCGTTTCATTGCGCCAGGCTTCATCTTTTACTTCAACTTTACCCTTTGCCTTTACTGTTTCTGCGTGTGCAATTAATTTTTCAGTAGCTTCATTATTATCGTTGTTTCTATTCAACAATACATCTTCACATAATTCGCGTAACAACGGATCTATCTCATCATATACTACTAATTGACCTGCATTTACAATACCCATATCCATGCCTGCTTTAATAGCATGAAATAAGAATACGGAATGAATAGCTTCGCGTACATGATCGTTACCCCGAAAGGAAAATGATACATTCGAAACGCCACCACTTACTTTGGTAAGCGGCATACGTTTTTTTATTTCGCGTGTTGCTTCAATAAAATCAACTGCGTAATTATTATGCTCTTCGATACCTGTTGCAACGGCAAAAATATTAGGATCAAAAATGATATCCTGTGGCGCAAAACCTACTTGCTCTGTAAGAATTTTATAGGCTCTGGTACAAATTTCAACTTTACGATCTTTGGTATCTGCTTGCCCTATTTCATCAAAAGCCATTACTATCACTGCTGCACCGTAAGCTTTACAAATAAAAGCCTGCTCAATAAATTTCTCTTCTCCCTCTTTCATGGAGATAGAGTTTACAATGCATTTACCTTGAACACATTTCAGTCCTGCTTCTATGATCTCAAATTTTGAGCTGTCGATCATAATGGGTATTCGTGCAATATCGGGTTCGCTTTGTAATAAATTGAGAAAGGTAGTCATAGCACTAATACCTTCGAGTAAGGCATCATCCATATTCACATCCAATACCTGTGCGCCGTTTTCAACTTGTTGTCGCGCAACAGAAAGAGCTTCTTCGTATTTATTTTCTTTAATAAGTCGAGCGAATTTTTTCGAACCGGTTACATTGGTTCTTTCTCCAACGTTTACAAAATTGGTTTCCGGACGAATCACCAAAGGTTCTAAACCTGATAAGCGTAAATATGGTTTGATCGTGTTCATGTTAAATTAACGCAGTTTCGATAAGGGGTAACTGTCTGGGTGCTAAATGTTTTACTTGATTTGCAATATGTTTGATATGATCGGGTGTAGTTCCGCAACAACCACCTACAATATTTACAAATCCTTCTTTAGCCCACTCTTCAATAAAATGTGCTGTTTCATGTGGCTGTTCATCATATTCACCCATAGCATTAGGTAAGCCGGCATTAGGATAAGCTGAAGTGTAACAGGCAGCAATCTGAGATAGTTCTTCAATATGACTTCTCATTTCTGCTGCGCCTAATGCACAGTTTAGGCCAACACTAATTGGGTTTGCATGCATTACCGAAGTATAAAATGCTTCCAGTGTTTGTCCGCTTAGGGTACGTCCCGATGCATCGGTAATTGTACCGCTGATCATGATGGGCAGTTCAGGTATTTTTTTATCTCTGAAATATTTTTTTGCTGCGTAAATCGCGCCTTTGGCATTAAGCGTATCGAAGATGGTTTCTATCAATAGAATATCTACCCCGCCCTGTACCAGGCCATCAATTTGTTCATAGTAGGCGGTTGCTACCTCATCAAATGTTACGGCTCTAAAGCCCGGGTTATTTACATCAGGAGAGAGGCTCAGTGTTTTATTTAATGGACCGATAGCCCCTGCTACAAATTTGGGAGTGCTATTCGGGTTCTCTGCAAGAAATGCTGCAACTGCCTCTTTAGCGCATGTAGCGGCAGCCACATTCAGTTCAAAAGCCAACGACTGCATATCGTAATCGGCCATAGCAATAGTAGTACTACTGAAAGTGTTGGTTTCAATAATATCGGCACCGGCGGCAAGGTATTGTTGGTGTATGCCTTTAATAATTTCAGGCTGGGTAATACAGAGAAGATCGTTATTGCCTTTTACATCGCAATGCCAATCGGCAAAACGGGTACCCCTGTAATCGGCTTCGGTAAGTTTATGGCGTTGAATCATGGTACCCATTGCACCATCAATTACTAAAATTCTCTTCTCAAGCTCTTTCTTCAATTGCATAATAATCCATTTAGAACCGCTGTAGAGCTTAGAAATAATAAAACGTAGGGAAGTAAGTATTCGTAACGTTTATTAGTTCTTTAACTCCGCAGGGGCGGGTTGCCGGGTTGAACAATAAACAAATCTACCCGAGTAAAATGCAAATATACGCAGAGAAAGGGATTTAGCCAAATGGTTATTGGTACAAACAGCTAATATCGGCGTTTACTTTTGAAGTAACTCCGGTACCATCAATATTAAAATCTTTCATTACGATGGGGAACTTAGCTGTTACCGTAGGTTTACCATTTTTGATCGTTATGCTACCCCCTACAGTAATATTTTTTGTTACGCCATGCAGGGTCAGATCTCCTTTAGCAGTGGCTTTGTACACACCATCTTTAGCAAAATTGATGTCTTTGATATTGGTGATGGTACCTTTAAAATCGGCACGAGGAAATTTAGTACTCTCTACATATTTATCATTAAAATGTTCCTGCATTTCCGCTAATTGGAAACGAAAACTTTTAAGTAACAAACTGAAACTAATGGTACCGTTATCGGCCAAGCGACTGGTAACTTCATTATTTACTGCTTTCACATCGGCGTCATCGGTAGCTAAAAAACTAATTTTCCCATTGCGGGTGCCGAATGTTTTTTGCGCACTTGTTGCTATTGCAAAACATGTGAAAAGAACTAATAAACTGAAAACTTTTTTCATAAAATCTCTTTTATCTATAATTGTCAGACCCCATCGGGGTCGATAGAAAACGGATACTTTTTAAACTATAACCTATAACCTATAACCTTATTTCTCTCTCACTCCCTCATTAATCACCACATTTGCATCAGGTATATAACCCGTGCATATTCCTTTGAATGTGATCTTATCGCCCACTTTTAAATCGCCCGGCTTCTCTTTAAATGTGCAGTTGATAACTACAAAACTATCAGCAGTTTTAAAATCGGCAACTGTTTTACCATCTTGGTTAGTTGTTACTGAAACTACTTCTCCCGAAACAGCCACAGCTTTATCTAAATATTGTTTATTAGCAGCTTGTTCATTGGCTTTAAATGCCTGATAAAGCGAATCAGCAGTAATCACAAGTGCCTGCTCTTTGGTAACATCTCGATGCGGCTTAGTATAGATACGGTAAATGATAATACCGGCTGTTATGATTCCGATTAAAGCAATCCATAATGTAATTTTCATCCACTTTTTCATGAAATCAATGTTATAACTGCAAATTACAATTTTATTCTCTTTATGTTCAAATCGAACCGATTATTTAACGTATTGCTGAACAGGTAATCGGTTGGCAATGCTTCGTGCCAGCGTCATTTCATCGGCATATTCTAACTCACCTCCAAAAGCAATGCCCCTGGCAATAGTGGTAATCGTGCAGGACAGATGCGCTATTTTTTTCTGGATATAATAAATAGTTGTATCGCCTTGGATATTTGGGTTAAGCGCAAAAACGATTTCGCTGGTTTCTTCTTTTTCGATACGTGATACGAGGGTTTCAATATTCAACTGATCGGGACCTACACCATCTAAAGGAGAGATAATACCCCCTAGCACATGATACACGCCATTAAATTGTTGGGTACTTTCTATCGCAATAACATCTCTGATATTTTCTACCACGCAAATCACCTGTTGATTTCGCATGGAGTTGGCACAAATAGCGCAAATATCGCCATCACTAATATTATGACAGCGAGAGCAGAACTTAATATCGCGTCGCATTCTGGCAATGGTTTCTCCAAAAAATTGAACCTCACTCACTTCTTGTTTGAGTAAGTGCAATACCAAACGGAGGGCGGTTTTTTTGCCAATACCGGGTAGTTTAGAAAACTGCGCAACAGCATTTTCAAGTAAGGTGGAAGGTAATTGCATACTGTAAAGATAAACGCTTTACTTTGTGGTTCAAGAAAGATTATGAAGCTGCACAATTTTAATTCCGGTCCTTCTATTCTCCCACAACCCGTTTTAGAAGCTGCGTCTGCAGCCATACTTAATTTTAATAATACGGGTTTATCGCTATTGGAAATTGGGCATAGAACTACTTGGTTTCAAGAAGTTTTGCAAGAAGCTATTGCACATGTAAAAACATTAATGGACTTAGATGATAACTATGAAGTGTTGTTTTTGCATGGTGGGGCTACTACGCAGTTTATGCAAGTACCCATGAATTTATTAGATGAGAAAGCAACGGCTGCTTATTGCGATCATGGGGTGTGGGGCAATAAAGCCCTGAAAGAAGCTGCTTTATTTGGAAACGTGCAGGTAGTTGCCAATAGCAGCAATCGGCAATATCGTTATATCGATAAAGATTTTTTTATTCCCCCGAATGCGGCTTATTTACACCTTACTTCGAACAATACCGTAGAGGGCACACAATGGCATCAATTCCCCGAAACTACAGTGCCTTTAGTAGCGGATATGAGCAGTGATATTTTTAGTAAGCCTGAAAATTATAAACGCTTTTCTTTGATATATGCTGGTGCACAAAAAAATATGGGGGCTGCCGGTGTTAATTTGGTAGTTGTAAGAAAAGATATGCTGGGAAAGGTTTCCAGAGCTATTCCTACCATCATGAATTATCAAAAACATATTGAAGCTGCTTCGTTGATGAATACACCGCCGGTATTTGCGGTATATGTAAGTATGCTTACATTGAGATGGATCTTAGCAGAAGGAGGATTAGCGGAAATGGGTAACAGGAATAAGGTTAAAGCTAATTTATTATACAGCACTATAGATAGCTTACCTATTTTTGAAGCTCCCGTTGCCGTAGAAGATAGAAGCGAAATGAATGCTGTATTTTTCATGAAAGATACTTCCCGCGAAGAACAGTTTTTATCATATTGTAAACAAGAAGGAATGATAGGCGTAAAAGGATATCGTACAGTGGGAGGTATTCGGGTAAGTATGTATAATGCTTTACCTACAAGTAGTGTAGTGAGCTTCTGTGAGCTACTACAATATTATGCGCAGAAAAATGGTTAATCTTTTTAAAAACCGATATTTGCAGGATGGCAAGTATACACCCCTTCAAAGCATTACGTCCGCAACCACAATTAGCAAAACAGGTTGCCAGTTTACCGTATGATGTTTTAAATAGTGCAGAAGCAAAAGCCCTAGCTCAGGGCAATCCTCATTCCTTTCTCCATATTACTAAAAGTGAAATTGATGTAAGCGATAAAATAGATGTTCATGCCCCTGAAGTATATCTGCAAGCCAAAGAAAATTTAGACGCCTTTATACAAAGAGATGTTTTATTTAGGGAGAATAAAGACTGTTATTATATTTATCAACTAATAATGAATGGCAGAGCGCAAACCGGACTGGTTTGTGTAAGTAGTGTAGATGATTATGAAAATGGTATCATCAAAAAACATGAATTTACCCGGCCTGAAAAAGAACAGGATCGAATTAATCATATCAGTATAACAGGGGCACAAACCGGTAATGTTTTTCTGGCATACAGAAATAATAGTCGTATCGATGAAATTATAGAACAATGTAAAAAAACTAAATCGCCCGGGTATGATTTTATAGCCGAGGATGGCATACAACATAGTATTTGGATCATTAACGACGATAAAACAATTACAGCTATTACCGATATTTTTGCAAAAGAAGTTCCTGCAACCTATATTGCCGATGGGCATCACCGTGCCGCCTCTGCGGCAAAAGTGCGAAAACAATTAGGAGATAAGGCACCAATTGGCGCCAATCATTTTTTAACCACTTTATTTCCTGCCAACCAATTATATATCATGGATTATAACAGGGTGGTAAAAGATTTGAATGGATTGTCTACCGAAGATTTTTTAGTAGCACTGGAGCCCTACTTCGAAATTGGGCCTGCTCAAAAAGAGGCTGTAAAACCCGGTACTTTACATGAATTTGGATTATATATATCCAATAATTGGTATCGATTAACGGCCAAAGCAGGAACCTATGATGCCAATGATCCCATAGGCGTATTGGATGTTAGTATTTTGCAGGATAAAGTATTAAGCGGTATCTTGGAAATTCACGACCCTAGAACAGATAAGCGGATCGATTTTGTAGGAGGTATTCGCGGATTGACTGAATTAGAAAAAAGAGTTAATAGTGGAGATGTTGTTGCTGCGTTTAGCCTATATCCTGTTACTATTGATCAGTTATTTAATATAGCAGATAGCGGACAAGTAATGCCCCCTAAAAGTACTTGGTTTGAACCTAAGTTAAGAGATGGATTATTAACCCATTTAATTACTGCAGAATAATATGCGTTTTTTATTTGCTTTTTTTATAACCGTTTTATATGCGCTAACCGCACATGCGCAAAGCACTCAGGAGTTAATAGAAAAAGCAAAAGTATTTACCGGTCAGGGTGATTTTGAAAATGCAATCAATACTTTGCAAAAGGCAAGAGCATCAGATCCGGGATCGGCTGAAGTAGTACAATCCCTATCATTTGTATATTTTCTACAACGCGATTTTGCCAAAGCTATTGAGACAGGTAAAATGGCTATTGCGATGCCTAGCGCAGAGGAGCAAGCTTTTCAAATACTGGGTTTATCCTATAAAAGTATTGCCGCTTATCGGGAAGCGTCTAAAATGTATCAGTTAGGCTTAAAGAAATTTCCTAATAGTGGCGTTATTTATAATGAGTATGCAGAAAATTTAGCGTTAGATGGGAACACGAAAGCAGCCATTGCTTTATGGGAAGAAGGTATAGCAAAAGCACCTAATTTTAGTGGAAATTATTTTAATGCCGTTCGTTACTACGACGGCAAAGACGAGCTGGAAAAAACAATGTATTATGCAGAAGTATTCTTAAATCTGGAAAGTTATTCCACCAGAACAACTGAAATTAAAAATATACTTGTAAAAGCGTATACACAATACCTGAAGGTGGGCGCTTCTATCACTATCGAGCAAATAAATGGGTATCGTACAACGCTATTTAATAAGGTAACAGCTAATGAGAAAAAACCGGCTTTGCCCGGGGAGTTATACGAACATTGGAAATACCTGATTGCACAGGGAATCTTTGAAGCTTACAGCCAGTGGTTATTAGGGGAAACCTTGAATAAGCCATTATTTACAAATTGGGTGGCTTCTCACCCTAAAGAATGGGATTCTTTTGTTGCTTTTCAAAAGAGCCGGGTATTTAAATTGGTGCGTACTTATTAGTTTCTGTGTTTTTTTTGGTATTTTGTTTTCCCATAATGATTGCATATGACTATCAAACGCCTGTTCGATTGTGTAGAACATCAACTTACCTATTTTCCTAAGAAAGAAATGCTTGTTGCCAAACAGCAAGGCGAGTGGAAAGCTTATTCCACAGAGGAAGTTGCGAGTATTGTTAATAAATTTAGTGCCGGGTTATTACATTTAGGGGTAAGCGGTAATAATTTTACACCGGAAGGAAGTGATAAAATTGCTATCATCAGTAATAACAGACCTGAATGGGTTTTTACTGATTTGGCCTGTCAGCAGATAGGCGCCATCTTAGTACCGGTATATCCTACTACGAATCCGCTTGAATTGGAATTTATATTAAATGATGCGGCAGTTAAATATATTTTCGTCGCGAACGAAGAATTGCTAGAGAAGATTAATAGTATCCTGCCTAAAGTACCTTCTATCAAATCGGCCTATACTTTTGATCTAATTGCCGGAGCACCTCACTGGACACAGGTAACCGAATTAGCAGATGATTCATTACTTAAACAAGTTGAAGACATTAAGAAATCAATACCGGTAGATCAATTAGCTACTATCATTTACACATCCGGTACAACCGGTACTCCAAAAGGAGTAATGCTTTCGCATAAAAATATTTATAGTAATGTTCAGTTCTCTAAAGAGAGTTTTCCATTCGAAGATGCACCCCAAACTAAAGTATTGAGCTTTTTACCACTCAATCATATTTTTGAAAAAACCTGTACCTATATTTATTTATATAGTGGTATCAGTATTTATTATGCAGAGAGTTTAGAAACGATTGGCGATAATTTAAGAGAAGTAAAACCCAATGGCTTTACCACCGTTCCCCGATTGCTGGAAAAAGTATTTGAAAGAATTATGGCCAAGGGTAATGAACAAAGCGGTGTAAAGCGTAAGCTATTTTTCTGGGCAGTTGATTTGGCAGAGAAATATGATAATAGAATAAGTGGTGGAATCTGGTACAATATCCAACTAGCGATCGCCAATAAACTTATTTTCTCAAAATGGCGGGAAGCATTAGGAGGGAATATATCTTATATCATTACAGGTGGTGCAGCTTGCCAGGTAAAATTATTACGCATTTTTAATGCTGCTCAGGTGCCGGTATATGAAGGATATGGGCCAACTGAGAATAGTCCGGTGATATGTGTAAACCGACAGGAAAAAGGGGGCACTAAATTTGGAACTGTAGGCCCTCAAATAAAAGGTATCGAAGTAAAGCTGGCAGAAGATGGAGAAATTTGTGTAAGTGGTCCCTGCGTTATGCAAGGGTATTATAAACGTCCTGACCTCACAGCTGAAACTGTAGTAAACGGTTGGTTATTAACCGGTGATATAGGGGTATGGGATGAAAATAAATTTTTAAAAATCACTGATCGTAAAAAAGAATTATTTAAAACCAGCGGTGGTAAATATGTAGCCCCTCAGCCAATAGAGAATAAATTAAAAGAGAGCCCCTTTATTGAGCAAGTAATGGTAGTAGGCTCTGAACGAAAATTTGTGGGAGCTTTAATAGTACCGTCATTCTCAACTTTACAAGAATGGATGCGGGAAAAAGGTATTTCATTTACCACACACGAAGACGTGATTCATCATCCTAAAGTTCTCGAACTGTATCGTGAGTTAGTGGAAAGCTTTAATAATTTCTTTAATCATGTAGAGCAAATTAAAAAGTTTGAGCTGCTGCCTCGTGAGTGGACGATTGAAACAGGTGAGATGACTCCAAAAATGAGTTTAAAACGCAAGGTGGTAATGGAAAAGTTCAAAGACGCTATTGAGCGAATATATGCATGACGCTACTTTATTAAATATTCTAATAGTAGAAGACAATCCGGCAGATCTATTTGTACTGGAGGGATTACTTTGGAAAACCTGGTTACCGATCGATACCATTTGGAAAGCCAGTAGTGGTACAGAAGCTGTAGTTCAATTACAGAAACATAAGCCAAGTTTAATATTGCTGGACCTTTCACTCACCGATAGTACAGGTATAGACTCCTATAAAAGTATTCAACACCTCGCACTAGATATTCCCATATTGGTACTCACAGGCTTGGCTGATATGGATATGGCTCTGGAAACCATGAGTTTGGGTGCACAAGATTATTTAGTAAAAGGAGAATTCGATGAAAAGCTATTAGCAAAATCGATACAATATAGTATTGAGCGAAAAAAGAATTTGCAGAAACTTTTGTTGAGTGAAAAAAGATTTAAAGCATTAGTGAATGCGGGCTCCGACATGATAAAAGTGCTTGATTCCCAAGGTGTGTTTATTTATATTAGTCCAACTGTTGAAAATGTACTGGGGTATAAAGACACGGATCTGATCGGTAAGTCTACTTTCGATTTTATTCATCCCGACGATCTATCTATTGCACATGAAGTTTTTCAAAAAGTACATTATGTAGATCAGGCGGCTTTTCCTGCTTTCCGATTTAAAAATAAATATGGCGAATATCGGTGGTTGGAAACAAATCTTACCAACTTATTAAATGATGAATCTGTACAAGGTATCGTATCTAACTCTCGGGATATCACTGCGCGCAAAGAAGCGGCAGAAATAGTACGACTATCGGAAGAGCGTTACCGGAATTTATTTTTTTTCAACCCGATGGCGCTTTATATCTGGGATTTACAAACCCAGCAGATAATGGAAGTAAATGGCGTTGCTGAAAGGGAGTATGGATATACAAGAGAAGAATTTTTAAAGCTTACATTATGGGAGATGCGACCTCCGGCTACTTTTAATAAGCTTAAAAAATTCATTCAAAAAATCACTGAAAGCAAAGAACCTAAAAGTGGTGGAATTTGGGAGCATATCAACAAAAAAGGGGAAATATTGTATATGGAAATCTCCTCTTTGCGTATCCGTTATAATGAGCGAGATGCTGTAATGGCTATAGCTAACAATATTACTGAAAGGGTATATTTAGAGAAAAAATTGGATGAAGAAAGAAAGCTAAAACAAAAAGAAATTACGGAAGCAGTAATCAGTGCACAAGAAAAGGAACGGCATGATATAAGTAAAGAATTACATGATAACGTTAATCAACAGCTTACGGTTGCTATGATGTATATTGCTTCTGCAGAGAAAAAAAATGAGTCGGGGTCGGAATTACTCCGTCAGTCGGCTGATTTTATATTACATGCCATTGAAGAAATACGGAGGCTAACCAAAGGGTTAATAACACCGCTCATTAAAGACTTTGGTTTAACCAAAGCGATAGAGAGCTTATTAGAAGATGTTAAACACGTACAAGATTTGCACATACATTTTGTATCTGATACCTTTTTTGATGAAGACTTAGTATATGATTTTAAACTTTCTATTTTTCGTATCATCCAAGAACAACTAAGTAATGTATTAAAACATGCGCATGCCAATTCTTTGATAATTGAGCTGGGAAGGAACTTACATAGTATTTATTTATCCATTACAGATAATGGAGTAGGGTTTGATCTAACACACCAAAAAAAAGGGATTGGCTTATATAATATTACCAGCAGGGTTGAGCTTTTTAATGGTTCTATCAGTATACATACCGCACCTACATCGGGCTGTGCCATGCATATCAGTTTTCCATTAGAGCGACTAAAACAATAGATAAACTTATCTAATTTCGCTATTTCTATGGGTCGATATTATCTGTACTTTTTATTGCTTTTAGTTTCCTGTAAATCTCAGGTAAAGCCTTTACCAATATTGGGTAATCCTACTATTGAGGGGAAAGACACGATTTATCCAACCATAAAAAACTTTTCTTTGATAAATCAAGAGGGGCAAGTTGTATCAAATGACAACCTTAAGGATAAAATTTATGTTGCTGATTTTGTTTTTCTTTCATGCCCCACTATTTGCCCGAAAATGACAAAAGAAATGCGTGATGCATATATTGCTTTTGGAACAGATAATCGGGTTGCATTTATTTCTCATACCATTGACCCCGAAAACGATTCCGTTCCTCGCCTAAAGTCTTTTGCCAATAATTTAGGGGTATCTGCTCCTAAATGGCAGTTCTTAACAGGAAATCAGGATAGTATCATGGATCTTGCTTCAAGTTCTTACTTTGCTACTGCATACCCGGATAGTACTTCGCCGGGTGGATTTACACATAGTGGCGGTTTACTTTTAGTAGACAAAAACAAGCATATACGGGGGGTTTATAACGGTACTAAGCCCGAAGAAACGGTTCGACTAATTACCGATATCAAAAAACTTTTGAAAGAGCAATTTTAGATTTACCTTTGCACTATTGAAAAAAATAGCTGCAATACTACTTATCGCCGGTTTTCTTGTACAAAGCACAAGCCAGCTATTTATTTTAGCCGTATTCAAAATTAACCAGCAATATATTGCTGAAAACCTCTGTATTAATAGGTTTGATGCGATTCCAATATGTAAAGGATCCTGCTTTTTAGAAAATAAATTGGTACAAAATGATCAACGGCAACAAAAATTGCCTGATCTACGTGTAAAAAATAGTACACTTTTTTGTCAAGCCTTTCCTATTGCATGTATCAAAGTGGGTACCAATCTTTCTCAAGCTATAACGTATCCAACGCTGAACACACGTTTTATTAGCTCCAATTTTCTTCAGTCGGTTTTTCGTCCACCAAGCATCTTAGCTTAAAGCATTTTACTTTCTTAGTAAAATAAGATGAATAATAAATAGCATCCTAGCTATTTAATTATCAGTGTTTTCAGTTATAGTAAATCTTATGCGCTATAAGATTTTTATGAGTTAACCTATCGTGCTTTTGAATGAAAAGCGGATAGACATTTAAGTAATTGTAAAAAAATGAAACATATTATATATATCGTGCTTGGCATCGTTTTAAGCATACAGATGGAGGCACAAACAATCAGTGGTAAAATTTTTGATAGTGAAACCAAAGAACCCATTATAGGGGCAACTATTAGAACTGTTACCGGTTTACAATCTGTAACAACAAATGCAGAAGGAAAATTTAATATTACTATAAAGGGTTCCTCTGATTCATTACAAGTATCGTTTGTAGGGTATAGGTCAATAATTGTTGAAAGTAAGCCCGGGGTCATTATTCCCCTTACTCCCAATAGTTCCCCATTACAATCTATCATAGTGACCGCTAATAGAGAGGCAGGGCTTAGGACACAAAGCCCCATTGCTATTTCAAAACTATCTGCTACACTCATAGACGAAACAAAAGCCAGTATGCCTTTTGAATTAGTAAATAAAACGCCCGGTGTAATTATGCCCAGTTATACTAATGAGCAACATGGTATGGCTATTCGTCAGCCAATGGGCACTAGTGCCTATTATCTGTATATGGAAGATGGTGTCCCGATCAGGCCATTAGGTATTTTTAACCATAATGCTTTACTGGAAATTAATCAATTTGCTATTAGTAGTATGGAAGTGGTAAAAGGCCCGGTTTCATCTATTTATGGCCCAGAAGCAGTTGGTGGTGCCATTAATTTTATTATGCAACGACCAACATTAGTACCCACAGCTAAACTAGGTATACAGGTTGATAACTGGGGATATAAAAGAGTGCAATTTGGAGCCGGTGCAAAAATTAAAAAGTTTGGTTTTTATATAGGAGGGTTAAGCAGCCTGCAAACAAATTCATGGATGGCGGCGTCTGACTATAATAAAACCTCAGTAAATGTAAGGCTTGAGTATAATGTAACACAAAAAACACGCCTTATTGGAAATTTTATTTACGGTAACTATTATTCCCAAATGCCAGGAAGCATAGATAGTGCCATGTTTTACAGTAGAAACTATACAAGCTCTTCTGATTTTACTTATAGAAAGTCCGAAGCTTTTCGCTCTCGCTTAACCTTAGAGCACGATTGGAATAGCGGCTCAAAATCTTTTATAACCTTTTTTCAGCGCAATAATAAGCACGGTCAAAATCCAAGTTATGGAATAAGATGGGCACCTGGCGCAACTACTGCAAAAGGAGAAATAAACTCAAATAACTTTGAGAGCTATGGCGTAATAGCACAGCATAGTCAAAAAATTAGATTGCTAAATGCTAAATTAATTATCGGAGGCGTTGTAGACTATTCCAAGAACGATTACTGGTCGTATGTAGTAGATTTAAATGCGAAGCTCGACCCCACTAACAGATTTGTAGAAAAATTTACGATAGATAAAGAACGTCCTGAATTACCTATTGCTAATTATAATGGGAATATTAAAAACTATGCAGGTTATATACAATATGATTTTGAACCTATACATAAACTCAGATTTTCTCTTGGTAGCAGATATGATATCATGAATTTGGATTACATCAATAATGTAAACAACTCATCAGGTAATATTACTTACGAAAGATTTACTCCTAAAATTGGTGCTACGTTCGACTTAGGAAAAAATAAGGGTATATATGTTAATTTTTCACAAGGCTTTTCGCCACCATCTCTTACGGCTATTTTCAGACCAAAACCCAATACAAATCCTGTTGAGTTTTATACTAATTTAAACCCTGCCTATTTTAATAATTATGAGCTTGGAGGATGGGCTTCACTATTAAAAAATAAAATTTATGTTGATCTAACATGGTATTACATGACCGGGCTTAATGAATTATTGAATATTCGCCAACCCGATAATTCCTTTGATTATCAATCGGCAGGTAAAACCTTACATACAGGGATAGAGTTCGGTGTAACAGCAAAACCCAATGAACAATTTTGGTTTAGGTTTGGTGGTACAACAGCAATACATAAATTCGAAGATTTTGAAATCAGTAAAAATCCGGCCGATAAATACAAAAATCTTCAGGGCTTTGAAATGCCAAGCTCACCTAAATGGAGCTGGAATACAGAACTCTCGTATTATCCAAAATGGTTTAAAAACTTCCGCACATCTTTAGAGTGGCAGCATGTTTCCTGCTGGTATCAAAATCAAATAAATACAGTACGATACGAGGGATTTAACTTGCTTAATTACAGGGTAGGGTATAAATGGAAGGGGCTCGAAATGTATTCAAACATTATGAATATTACAAATGAGCTATTTGCTTATGCTGCAACAAGAGGAAATAATACAACCGATCGAACAACATTCAATCCTGGTGCACCAAGAACCTATGTATTGGGCATTCAATACAATTTTGTAGGCAAAAAATAATTGCTTTTTTAAAGAAGAAATTTATGATAAGAAAAAATATATATAAATGGCATCGAACCACAAGTATATTAATTGCTATACCTGTATTATTATGGGCACTAAGTGGGTTTATGCACCCTATCATGACCACCTTTCGCCCTAAAGTTGCTACCCAGTATTTACCTCCACAAGCCATAGATACCGACAAGATAAAATTGCCTTTACAAACTGCACTTACTCAAAATAATATAACGGTAATCAGTAATTTTAGAATAGTGCAAATGGCAGGTAATTATTTTTATCAAATACAATTACCTAACAACAATGTATTGAAATATATAAGTACCCTAACCGGCAAAATATTGAGAAACGGAGATGCATTGTATGCTCGATATCTTGCTAAAGAATTTTTGCAAGGCGGTAAAAAAAATGAGAAGTTAGTACCCCAACAAATAAACGGTGATAATATCGATCACGATTGCTGTGAAAATACTACCTCAACTATTATGAACGACACCAGTGGGGCAAAAGTTGTGTCTACGCTATTTATTGAAAAATTCGACGAAGAGTATAAAAATATAAATAGGTTGTTACCTGTCTATAAAATAAGCTTTGATAGAGAAGATGGTATAAGGCTATATGTAGAAACAGCGCAAGACCGTTTCGCGTTTGCGATGGATAATAAGCGAATGATTTTTGATACCATATTTACTTTATTTCATACATGGAGTTGGTTAAGTTTTTTGGGGAAAGGGAAGATTATTGTTGAAGCCCTACTATGTTTATTAGCTATTGCTACTACTTTAATGGGTTTGTATATTTTTTTTACTACAAAAACAAAAAAAGTAGCAGGAAATAAAAGTATAAAAGCTAGAAATAATCATCGTTGGACGTCATTGGTATTTTCTTTGTTTACGCTTATGTTCACCATAAGTGGCGCTTTTCATGCCTTAGATAAATTAAGAACAGACGATAGGGATAAATTTTTTGTAAGCAACACATTTGAGACATCCGGCTTGGCAATAAATTATCCTAAAATTCTTTCAGCGCTTGGGAATAGGCAACTTACCAATATCAGTCTCGTGAAAATAAATAACGAAACCTATTGGCAAGTATTTTCGAAAAAGTCACTTACTGATTCGCAAAAACAACCGGAAAAACAAAGGACTGATATCATGAAAGATAAAATGATATCACCCCCATCAACTATTTATTTGCATACTAACTCTTATCAGCCTTTAGTAAATGGAGAAAGAAAATATGCTTCTTACTTAGCTAGCCTATTTAGTAAAAATGCTCAAAAAGATACAACTTCGGTAGTACTCATTACAAGCTTTGATGCGGAATATGGCTTTGTAAATAAGCGGTTGCCGGTATGGAAAGTAAACTACCCTTTTAATAGTAAAGAACGCTGGTACGTTGAAACCGGCAGTGGTAAACTAGCCGCTAAAGTAAACGATAAAGATTTAATTGAAGGATTCAGTTTTGCATTTTTACACAAGCATCATTTTATGGATTTTGCAGGAAAAAATGTAAGAGACTTCTCAACCATGTTTGCTGCCATCTCGCAGATAATGCTGGTAATAATTGGATTAGTACTATGGATACGCGTGCGTAAGAAAAATAAAGCAGCGATTTAGTTTTATAAGATAATTAGTAAAAAATAAAATAAATAATATGAATAAATATGCGGTGCTGGTTATATTTTTTGCAATCACTATTGCTTGCAATAATAAGAAGGATATTGAAAATTCAACCCAATCAAATCATTCTGTAACGGCAAATATGTTACTCAAACCAAAAGTTAATATTAAAACAGTGGGTATTTTATTGTATGATGGATTTACAACAATGGATGCAATGGGGCCATATCAAGTGTTAAGCGAACTAATGGGTGTAAAAGTTTTCTTTATTGGTAGACATAAAGGTGTAGTTAGCAATACGAATGGCATGAAAATACAGTGCGACACTTCAATTGCAGAGGTGAAACATTTGGACATATTATTAATTCCCGGCGGATTTAAAGAAACTTACAAAGCCACCAGAGATATGGAGTTATTAGATTGGATAAGGCAAATAGATAGCACATCTATATATACAACAAGTGTTTGTACAGGTGCGTGGATATTAGGGGCAACAGGTTTACTAAAAGATAAAGAAGCTACTACCCATTGGTATGGGAAAAAAATATTAGCCGATGAATTCGGCGCCATCATACAAGATAAACGTTTTGTGAAAACCGGTAAGTATTGGACAAGCGCCGGGGTTACAGCGGGCATGGATATGAGTCTTGCGTTAGTGAATGAAATTATGGGCGAAAAGTATACCCAGGCTGTGATGCTAGATATTGAGTACAATCCTAAACCACCTGTATCGGGCGGTAGTGAGCAAAGTACAGATAAGAATATTGTAGAGAGTATTCGAACAATGTACGACGGAGCTATGCAATCCGTATTACATCCTGAGAAAGCCTTTGAAAACTTAAAATTTGATAATACTAAAGATTTTGTATGTGGAATGCCCGTGAAAGCGGGAGTTAGTGATACCGTACATTACAAGGGAAAAATATTTGGTTTTTGCTCAAAGGAATGTAAAAACGAGTTTCTGAAAAACCCCGGTAATTATTTGAGTAAAAAATAAAGTAAGGCATCAAAGCTAGTCAAGACTTACTCTTTTCTTGTTTTCTAAGTATTTCTGCCTGATAATGGTTTGAACAGGTTTTTCTTGGATTTTACTTTCCAACCAAGAGAGGATGTCCAAATACATAAAGGCCCTGGTTTCCAATCTATCATTGGCAAGTAATTGCAGCTTTTTTAATAAACGCTCAAACTCAGGCTTCATTTTACGGGGTGATGTACGAAATGCTATTCTTAAAAAATCGAAAACGGCTTCTTCCGTTGCACTTAAATTTTGCATCTTAGCCATAAATCGATAAACCGACTTTAATAAATATTCCAATAAATTTAAATTGCCCATTTCATAATGCGCAATCAAATGAAGTAAGCGGGCATAGCACTGTAAATCTGTCCGCAGATCTACCTTCCAGTTAATAATGCGATTTAAATAATCAATGCTTTTTTCAGGATTACCACTACCGAAATATAAAGAAGCAATTTTATAATAAAACACCAGTACCCGATGCCTATCTAAATAAAGTTCATACTCTTTTAATTTTCCCTCGATCTCCGGAACCAGTACTAAACCCTTTGTGAATGTGCCCTCCATAAAATGCCTATTCAACTTTGCCGTATATAGATAAGTAAAGCACTGGATTAAATTATTTTGATTTTGTTGAACAACGGGGTGCTGAATAAATTTTTCAAGTGTTTGTATGGTATGATGAAATTTTTTAAAATTTCGCAGATCAAAGTGGGCGCCTAATAAATTATGTATACCCTTAATATAATGAGCCGTTTCTACCTGAATCATCTTAGGATCTTCTTGGAAAAGATCAACCCATTTTTGACAATAGCGATAATACAATAAAAATTCCTGTGTAATAAATGCATACCAACAATGGCATTGGTAGAGATATAGTTTCTCGTAAAAACCTTCGCAATGTTGATATTTATGAATGACGGGATTGTCGAAAATGGCAGCCAGCGCTTGCTTATCTGTTTCATTACGTGCATGGCCATTCTTAATATACCAGCTATATAGCAATAAGGATATATTGGAAAGGGTACTAATAATGTGTAAACGATTATTCGTATCATCTACTTCAGTACACAATTGATCCGCCCTATCCTGCATACTACGGGTGATATGTAATGCCTCTATTTTCTTTTCAAGAAAAAGTACTTGCTGAATATAAGTAACCTGATTATTAGTTTTTGCTAACTCTTTAATACGGTCTAACATTTTCAGGCTTTGTAGATAAAGCCCTTTATTGTATAAAATTCTTGCAAAGTCGAGTTGTTCGTGTAACTGTAGGTCTATATTATCAGACTGTTTAAGCAAACGCAAGCTGGCTAATATTTCCTGATATAAGGCGGCTTTTAAATTGGATAATTGCTTTTTTTGGATGCTTTTATGTTTCTTGAGCAATAGATTTTCATCATACTGCTTCATTTTATCGAGTGCATCAAATAATTCCACCACTTTACGTTCCCCCGAATTACTATTTCTGGTGGCATAAAGCTTAAAATTTCGTTTTTCAGCTCTTTCTAATGATTGGATCAGCTGAAAAAGGGCGTCTGTAGTGCGGTTGGGCATCGTAATAATTTACCGTTTAAAACCAATACAGTAAAGGGTTTTAGCCATTTTCACCAAGCTTATACGCTGTAAAACCGGTACTATATTGATTCTTTTTCGAAGATACAGCAAACTAAATTTGAATTCGACAGGCCGTACAGCTGTTATTTCAGGCAATCGATAGCAGCATTTACGTGCCTGTCTTTTTATCTCTAAATCTTAAATTATGGGTGATAAGATTCACATTTTTGATACTACACTCCGCGATGGGGAACAAGTACCCGGCTGTAAATTGAATACCAAAGAAAAATTAGATCTTGCTTTACAATTAGAATTATTAGGGGTAGATATTATCGAAGCAGGATTCCCCATCTCCAGCCCGGGTGATTTTGAATCTGTTTCTCAAATCTCAAAAGTTATAAAAAATGCCACTGTATGTGGATTAACAAGGGCTGTTCAGAGAGATATTGAAGTAGCGGCACAGGCTTTAAAATATGCTGTTCGTCCGCGTATACACACAGGTATCGGAACCTCCGATTATCATATCAAAGCAAAATTCAATGCTACCCAGGATGAAATTTTAGCACGTGCTGTTCAAGCTGTGAAATGGGCTAGAAATTTTACGGATGATGTTGAATTTTTTGCAGAAGATGCGGGAAGAACAGAAAATGAATATTTAGCACGGGTGGTAGAAGCGGTAATTACAGCAGGGGCAACAGTGGTAAATATTCCGGATACTACAGGTTATTGTTTACCCCATCAATACGGAGAAAAAATTGCTTATCTCATCAATCATGTACCTAACATAGATAAAGCTATCCTTTCTTGCCACTGCCATAATGATCTGGGCTTGGCAACGGCTAATTCTATCAGCGGTGCAATTAGCGGAGCTCGACAAATTGAGTGTACCATCAATGGTTTAGGGGAGCGTGCAGGAAATACTTCTTTAGAAGAAGTAGTAATGATTATTGAACAACATAAATATTTAGGTTTATATACCAATATTAATACGCAGATGTTGAACCCGCTAAGTCGCGAGGTAGCTGATACCATGCGTATGCCGGTTCAACCGAATAAAGCTATTGTAGGAGCTAATGCTTTCTCGCATTCATCAGGAATACATCAGGATGGCTTCTTGAAAGACTCACTTACCTATGAGATCATAAACCCTGAGCAGGTGGGTGCAGAAGGTAGTAAAATTGTACTTACCGCCCGAAGTGGAAGAAGTGCTTTGGCATACAGATTCCAAAAACTGGGATACGAATTTAATAGGAATGATATAGATCAACTCTATCAGCAATTTTTAAAAGTGGCTGATAGTAAAAAAGAAGTAATGGAAGAAGATCTCCGCAAAATGGCAGAAGCACATGTTCCGGAACAAGCAGTTGCTTAAAATAAAAACGATTCATGGGAAAAACACTTTTCGATAAAATTTGGGATAAACATGTTGTTGAAAAAATTGATAATGGGCCTTCCGTACTATATATCGATACCCACTTTATTCATGAAGTAACAAGTCCACAAGCTTTTAAAGGAATAGAGAAAAGAGGGCTGAAAGTTTTTCGACCTAAACAAACTATTGCTACCGCTGATCATAATGTTCCTACTTTGAATCAACATCTACCTATCAAAGATGCACTCTCTCGAATGCAGGTAGAAGCGTTGATCGAAAATTGTAATAATCATAGTATTGAACTCTACGGATTAGGTCACCCCTACCAAGGTATCGTTCATGTAATCGGCCCTGAATTAGGTATTACGCAGCCGGGTATGACGATTGTATGTGGTGATAGCCATACCTCTACACATGGGGCTTTTGGTACTGTGGCATTTGGTATTGGTACCAGTGAGGTAGAAATGGTTTTTGCCTCTCAATGTGTTTTGCAAACAAAGCCTAAAACCATGCGGATCAATATCGAAGGCGATCTGCAAAAAGGAGTAGTATCAAAAGATATTATTTTATACATCATCTCTAAAATATCTGCCAGCGGTGCTACGGGTTATTTTGTAGAATATGCAGGAAGTACTATTCGTGGGTTATCTATGGAGGCGAGGATGACGATTTGCAATATGAGTATTGAAATGGGGGCGCGTGGCGGTATGATTGCTCCTGATGAAACTACTTTCAATTATTTGAAAGGAAGAAAATTTGCACCCACAGGGGAACAATGGGAGCTAAAGAAAAAAGAATGGGAAACATTATTCAGCGATGATGATGCTGCTTTTGACGAAGTGTTATCTATCGATGCATCTGCTATCCAACCGATGATTACTTATGGCACTAATCCCGGCTTAGGTATTGCTATCAACGCGCGTATACCTGTTACAGATACAATACCCGATGAAGGGGAAAGGAAAAATATTATTAAAGCCTTAGAATATATGGGTTTACAATCGGGTAAATCATTAATTGGTATGCCTGTACAACATGTATTTATCGGCAGTTGTACGAACTCGCGTATTGAAGATTTGCGTTCTGTTGCGGCATTAATAAAAGGGAAGAAGAAAAATGATAGCGTACAAGTAATGATAGTTCCCGGTTCTCAGCAAGTAGCACGGCAAGTAAAAGAGGAAGGATTGGATATTATTTTTTCGGAAGCAGGGTTTGTGATTCGGCAAGCCGGCTGTAGTGCTTGTTTAGGAATGAATGAAGATAAAATTCCGGCAGGCGAATATTGTATCAGTACCAGTAATAGAAATTTTGAAGGCAGACAAGGAGCGGGTGCAAGAACATTGTTAGCCAGTCCTTTAACTGCTGCAGCTGCTGCTATTACAGGTGTTATAACAGATGTGAGGGAGATAATATAGTCCAAAAGAAAGTCGGGGGAGTCGGGGAGTCTGTAAGTCCGTAAGCGAGTTATAAAAAGAAAGAATAAATAAAAAAAGTGAAAGCGTTAAGCAAAATAAATAGCAGTATAGTTCCATTACCAATAGAAAATGTTGATACGGATCAAATTATTCCTGCACGTTTCTTAAAGGCAACAACAAGAGATGGGTTTGGAAAAAACTTGTTTCGCGATTGGCGCTATGAGCAGGATGATGAAACAAAACCAAAACTCAACTTTATTTTAAACCAGCCTGAGTATAGCGGAGAAATATTGGTAGCCGGTAAAAATTTCGGATGTGGTTCATCGCGGGAACATGCTGCCTGGGCTATTGTGGATTATGGATTCAAAGCGGTAGTATCGAGCTTTTTTGCCGATATCTTTAAAAATAATGCACTTAATAATGGATTGTTACCTGTAACAGTTAGTGAAAATTTTTTACAATCGATTTTTATATTGTCTAATACAAGTACGTTAAGTATTGATATCGAGGAACAAACTATCACTATCGATCAAATAAAACAAACTGAAAAGTTTGAGTTGAATCCCTATAAAAAAACCTGTTTATTAAATGGCTATGATGATATCGACTTTTTGTTGAGTAAAAGAACAGCCATTGAAAATTTTGAAAAGGAATTATCTTAGTATGGAAAAACAGATCACAGTTATTAATGGAGATGGTATTGGTCCTGAAGTAACAGCACAATCGATTAAAGTATTAGATGCCATTGCTGCGGTATTTGGGCATGTTTTCCGGTACACCCATGCTTTAATGGGTGCCATTGCTATCGACCAAACAGGAAACCCTTTACCCGATGAAACAATAGCAGCTTGTAAAATGAGTGATGCTATTTTATTTGGTGCTATCGGAGATCCTAAATACGATAATGATCCCAACGCAAAAGTAAGGCCTGAGCAAGGTTTATTGCGTTTGCGTAAGGAGCTCGGCTTATTTGCCAATATTCGTCCTATCAGTACCTACGCTGCTTTACAACATCTATCTCCCTTAAAGCAAAAGCAATTGGAAGGGGTCGATTTTATTATTTTCCGTGAACTAACAGGAGGTATTTATTTCGGTAAAAGATATGTAAGCGAAGATGGACAATACGCCAGTGATGAATGTGCTTACAGTATCCCCGAAATCCTAAGAGTTGCTGATCAGGCATTTAAATATGCCATGAGCAGAAGAAAGAAATTGACACTGATAGATAAAGCGAATGTATTAGAAACATCTCGCTTGTGGCGAAAAGTGGTACAGCAACTAAGCGTGCAATATACCGAAGTGGATGTAGATTATATGTTTGTTGATAATGCAGCCATGCAAATTATTTTGAATCCTGCTCAGTTTGATGTTGTACTTACCGAAAATATGTTTGGAGACATTATTAGCGATGAAGCTAGTGTATTGAGTGGCTCCCTAGGCTTATTGCCATCTGCCTCTGTTGGAACCAGTGCTGCTTTATTCGAACCTATACATGGATCCTACCCAAAGGCTGCAGGAAAAAATATTGCCAATCCATTGGGGTCAGTATTATCCAGCGCCATGATGTTGGATCATTTTAAAATGACCGATGAAGCAGCTGCTGTGAGAGAAGCTGTTAAATGGACATTGGCCAACGGATTCGTTTCAAAAGATATTGATGCTATCAATAATTATAGTACCCATGAAATTGGCGATTTGCTTGTAGATTATATAGGAAAAAAAGCAAAATCAGGGGCTGCAAGAAATGCCGTATTGAACGCTTCTACGATTATTTAGTAGCGATCAAAAAAATAGTTCTTTGTTATTTCAATGTGCGGACGTATCTTTAAAATGTAATGAATAACTCTATACGTACTAAAGGAATATCAATTGCAATGATCGTCACAGCGATTATTATTGTGATTGCCACAATTATTCCCATACCGTATAGAGGTGGATTACTGTAACTTAAAAAACTTTAAAATACAAGCCCCGCCTCATCCGCGGGGTTTTTTTTTGACTTGAAATTTGAATTATGTATTATAATAACAACACCATCCTTTTTTTAGATGGGAAATATGTAAAAGCAGCTGAAGCAACAATGGATTTGTACAGCCAATCACTTCATTACGGATATTCTGTATTTGAAGGTATTCGTTCGTATCGGACCGAAACCGGTGAAACAAAAATTTTTAAGCCCGTAGAACACTTTGAGCGCTTACGAATTTCAGCAGAGTCATTGAATCTTCCTTATCCTTGGCATGCTGATGAACTCATTAAGGCAACCTATGAAGTATTGGCAAAAAATAACTTTCAGAACGCGTATATCCGTCCGGTAGTATATGCCCCGGCCAATATGACTTTTGCAACTAATACGGTTTCACATATTGTAATTGAAGCATGGGAAATGGCTCCTTTCTTGGGTGATAAGCTTTTACGAATTGTTACTTCCTCTTTTCAACGCCCTAATCCTAAAGCTTTTAAAATACATGCAAAAGCTGCAGGGCATTATGTGAATTCTATCTTGGCTAGCCAAGAGGCAAAAGCAAAAGGATATGATGAGGCTTTGTTATTAGATATGAATGATCATATAGCGGAAGGTCCGGGAGCCAATATGTTTTTTGAAAAAAATGGGGTACTCTATACGCCTCAAGCGGGTAATATTTTGGCCGGTATTACACGTGCTACCGTACTTGAAATATGTGCTGCAGAAGGATTTACCGTAATTGAGGGGCAATTCACAATGGAAGATTTGAGGAAAGCAGATAGTGCGTTTTATTGCGGAACTGCGGCCGAAGTAATCGGTTGGCAATCGATCGATGATACTGTATTTCCGCTTGATTGGAAAGATACGAAAGGGGCTATTATTCAACAGTTATATACGCATCGTGTAACAGAAAAACAAGTTGTAAAAAAAGAATCTCTGGCTTAATGGAATTGAATAAATATAGTAAAACGATTACACAAGACCCAACGCAACCGGCTGCTCAAGCCATGCTATACGGTATTGGACTAACGGATGCAGATTTAGCTAAGGCACAAGTAGGTATCGTGAGTATGGGCTATGATGGCAACACTTGCAATATGCATTTGAATGATTTAGCAAAGATTGTAAAGAAGGGTGTTTGGGAGAATGATTTAGTGGGATTGATCTTTAATACAATAGGAGTAAGTGATGGTATTAGTAATGGCACGGATGGTATGCGATACTCATTAGTGAGCAGAGATGTAATTGCAGATTCTATTGAAGCAGTATGTGGAGCGCAATATTATGATTCAATAATTGCATTGCCCGGTTGCGATAAGAATATGCCGGGAGCCTTAATTGCTATGGGAAGGTTGAATCGCCCTGCCATCATGGTGTATGGAGGAACCATTGCCCCCGGGCATTATAAAGGGCAAGACTTAAATATCATTTCTGCTTTTGAAGCATTAGGACAAAAAATAGCCGGTACATTAAACGAAGAAGATTTTAAAGGAATCGTTCAGCATGCTTGTCCGGGTGCCGGAGCTTGCGGTGGTATGTACACTGCTAATACAATGGCTTCGGCTATTGAAGCATTAGGTATGAGCCTGCCCTATTCATCTTCTAATCCGGCATTGAGTAAAGAAAAACATGAAGAGTGTGAAGCGGCGGGTAAGGCCATTCGTTTATTAATGGAGAAAGATATAAAGCCGCGCGATATTATGACGCGCAAAGCTTTTGAGAATGCTATCACCTTAATTATGGTTTTGGGAGGAAGTACCAATGCAGTATTACACTTGATCGCTATGGCAAGAAGTGTTGATATAAATCTTACACAAGACGATTTTCAATCTATCAGTGACCGTGTACCTATGCTTGCAGATTTTAAACCCAGTGGTAAATATTTAATGCAAGATTTGCATCAGTATGGTGGCGTACCTGCCGTAATGAAATACTTATTAGCAAAGGGTTTATTACACGGCGATTGCTTAACAGTTACCGGAAAAACGATTGCTGAGAATGTAGCACTAGCCCCTGATTTAGACTTCGATCAACAAAAAATTATTTTACCGGTAGAACAACCTTTAAAAGCAACAGGGCATTTACAGATACTTTATGGCAACCTGGCAACAGGTGGCAGTGTGGCCAAAATAACAGGTAAAGAAGGAGAATTATTCGAAGGGCCGGCTAGGGTATTTGATGGTGAAAAAGAATTGATTGAGGGTATTAACTCAGGAAGAATAAAAGCAGGTAATGTAGTAGTGATAAGGAATGTAGGGCCGAAAGGCGCACCGGGTATGCCTGAAATGCTAAAACCTACCTCTGCCATTATTGGCGCAGGTTTAGGTAAAACTGTAGCATTGATTACTGATGGAAGATTTAGCGGGGGAACGCATGGGTTCGTAGTGGGGCATATTACACCTGAAGCCGTAAAGGGAGGATTGATCGGATTAGTAGAAGATGATGATATCATTGAATTGAATGTATTAGAGCGAAAAATGACTTTAAAAGTTTCGGAGGAGGAAATCGCTCAACGTAGAGCTAAATGGACAGCTCCCGAACCCAAAGCAACAAAAGGATTATTATTTAAATATGCACTGTCTGTAAAAGATGCATCAGAAGGGTGTGTAACAGATGAAATATAATGCTATGAATAAAAATTATTTTTTGGAATTAGCGGAATATAATATTTGGGCCAATCAAACGGTATCCGGATGGGTAGAACAAATTAGTGAGGAACAGTGGACGATGCCATTGGTCAGTAGCTTTAATAGTGTACAGGAAACGGTGCTACATATTATAAGCGCAGAAAATATTTGGTTAGGTCGGTTTAACCATGTTGAAAACCCCGAATGGCTTCAAGCAACATTTAAAGGAACAAAAGAGGCGCATATCATAAAGTGGAAATCGGTTTCTCAAGACTTAAAATTATTTATCGCAACAATTACTGATGAAGAACTTCAGACATTGCTGCAATTTAAGAGGTTAAATGGGCAGGTATATATCACGCCATTATATCAATTATTGGCGCACGTATTCAATCACTCAACTTATCATAGAGGACAACTGGTAACGCTGTTACGACAAACAGGTTTTACAGGTATTAGTACTATTGATTTGTTATATTTTCAAAGATTATAATATGCAAACGCTCGAAAAAGAAATAACAACAACGGTAGCAACTACCACTACGATTAGTGGTAGCCAGGCATTGCTTGAAGCATTGATAGCTGAAGGAGTAGATACTGTTTTTGGTTATCCGGGGGGTGCCATTATGCCGATTTATGATGCATTGTATGATTATCACGATCGGCTCAAACATATACTGGTAAGGCACGAACAAGGGGGTATTCATGCCGGACAAGGATACGCGCGTACCAGCGGTAGAGTGGGGGTAGTATTTGCTACCAGCGGTCCGGGTGCTACCAATTTAGTTACAGGATTGGCAGATGCTCAAATTGATAGTACGCCATTGGTTTGTATTACAGGGCAAGTATTTGCGCATTTATTGGGTACAGATGCATTTCAGGAAACAGATGTAATAAATATTACTACGCCTGTTACAAAATGGAATTATCAGGTAACAGACGCCAATGAAATTCCGCATATATTGGCAAAAGCTTTTTTTATCGCGCGTACCGGCCGCCCCGGCCCTGTGTTGATAGACATCACAAAAAATGCACAGTTACAAAAAATTGAGTATGCCGGATATAAAAAATGTGAGCATATTCGATCCTATCGTCCTAAACCTATTGTTCGAAAAGAATATATAGCTGAAGCAGCAAAACTCATTAATGAAGCAAAAAAACCATTTGTTTTATTCGGACAAGGTGTAATTCTTGGTAAAGCAGAAAATGAGTTTAGAGCTTTTATTGAGAAAGGAAATTTACCCGCAGCTTGGACCCTGCTCGGTTTGAGTGCTTTACCAACAGATCATCCTTTAAACGTAGGTATGTTGGGTATGCATGGTAATTATGGCCCTAATGTGCTAACCAATGAATGTGATGTATTGATCGCTGTAGGTATGCGCTTTGATGATCGTGTTACCGGTAGGCTTGATAAATATGCAAAGCAGGCAAAAATTATTCATTTAGATATCGACCCTGCTGAAATTGATAAAAATGTAAAATCAACAGTACCTGTTTGGGGCGATTGCAAAGAAACATTACCACTGCTAACAAAAGCTATTGAAGAAAGGAATCATAGTGAGTGGTTAGCAAAATTTGCTGCTTATACAAAAGAAGAAAATGAAGTAGTTATTCATAAAGAATTGAACCCTGATACCGATGAATTAACTATGGGTGAAGTGATCCGCTTGATGAATGAGATCAGTGGAGGTGAGGCTGTAGTTGTAACGGATGTTGGTCAGCATCAAATGGTAGCTTCTCGGTATGCTAAATTCAATAAGAGTAAAAGCAATGTAACCTCCGGAGGTCTTGGTACCATGGGGTTTGCCTTACCCGCAGCTATTGGAGCCAAATTCGGAGTGAAAGATAGAACTGTTGTTGCGATCATCGGTGATGGTGGTTTTCAGATGACGTTACAAGAGCTAGGAACGATTATGCAAGCAGAAGTAGATATAAAAATCCTGATTTTAAATAATCGCTTCCTGGGTATGGTGAGGCAGTGGCAACAATTATTTCATGATAAGCGCTACTCTTTTGTTGATATACAAAGCCCCGATTATGTGCAATTAGCTAAAGCTTATGGTATTGCCGGTGCAACAGTGGATAATAGATCGAGCCTGAAAGATGCCGTTACAACCATGTTAAATAGTAAAGGCGCTTATTTGTTAGAAGTGATGGTAGGAAAAGAAAATAATGTTTTTCCCATGGTACCTCAAGGATGTAGCGTTGCTGAAATAAGATTAAAATAATTGTATGAAAACAGAATATACCATAACGGTGTACACCGAAAACCAGGTAGGTTTATTAAACCGCATAGCGATTATTTTTTCGAGAAGAAAAATTAATATAGAGAGTTTGAATGTTTCTCCTTCAGAAGCAGAAAGTATTCATCGGTTTACGATTGTAATTAGTGAAACAGAGGAAGTGGTAAGAAAATTATGCAGGCAAATTGAGCGACAAGTGGAAGTATTAAAGGCTTATTATAATACCAATGATGAGATCATTTGGCAAGAAATGGCTTTATATAAAATCAGTACTGATGCAGTGGCAGAGAAATTAAAAGTAGAAAGATTATTACGCGAGTGCGGAGCACGAGCGGTAGTGATACGTAAAGACTATACCATCTTCGAAACAACAGGACATAGAGAAGAAACAGATAAACTAGTGGAAGTATTGGCTCCGTTCGGGCTTATAGAATTTGTACGTAGCGCGAGAGTAGCCATTATTAAAGCAAGTAATGGGTTTCATGAAAAACTAAAAGAGTTTGAAGCCTATGAACCTGCAGAAGAATTGATTGAAAATGAATTTTTAAATAAACAAGATGAAGTATTTACTATGTAAATAGCCTCATAAATCAACAACTTAAGAAATGTCAAATTATTTCAACTCATTACCATTAAGAGAACAATTAAATCAGTTGGGCGTTTGCGAATTCATGGATCAGTCGGCTTTTGCTGATGGTGTTAATGCCCTAAAAGGAAAAAAACTTGTTATTGTAGGTTGCGGTGCACAAGGGCTCAATCAAGGATTGAATCTTCGCGATTCTGGTCTCGATGTCACCTATGCCTTACGTAAAGATGCTATCGAACAAAAAAGAGCATCTTGGAAAAATGCAACTGATAATGGATTTGCTGTTGGAACCTATGAGGAATTGATTCCTGCTGCCGATGTGGTTATTAACCTAACACCCGATAAGCAGCATACATCTGTTATTAATGCAGTGATGCCCTTGATGAAAAAAGGTGCTACGCTTTCTTATTCACACGGATTTAATATTGTAGAAGAAGGGATGCAAATCAGAAAAGATATTACAGTAATAATGGTGGCACCTAAATGTCCGGGTACGGAAGTAAGAGAAGAATATAAACGCGGCTTTGGGGTTCCTACTTTAATAGCTGTACATCCGGAGAATGATCCTGATGGTAAAGGGTGGGACTATGCAAAAGCGTACTGCGCGGGTACGGGTGGTCACAGGGCCGGCGTACTAAAATCTTCTTTTGTAGCTGAAGTGAAATCCGATTTGATGGGTGAACAAACCATTTTATGTGGGTTATTACAAACAGGATCGATATTGAGTTTTGATAAAATGGTAGAAAAAGGAATTGATGCAGGGTATACAGCCAAACTTATTCAGTATGGATGGGAAGTAATTACAGAAGCATTAAAACAGGGGGGTATTACCGCAATGATGAACAGGCTTTCTAACCCTGCAAAAATAAAAGCCTATGAATTATCAGAAGAGTTGAAAACAATTATGCGACCACTTTTCCAAAAACATCAGGATGATATTATGAGTGGTCATTTTTCAAAAACAATGATGGAAGACTGGGCGAATGATGATAAAAATTTACTTACCTGGCGTGCGGCTACAGGTGAAACTGCTTTTGAAAAAACAACGATTACCGATCAAAAAATCAGCGAACAAGAATTTTTTGATAATGGATTGCTCATGGTAGCATTTGTTCGTTCAGGTGTGGAATTAGCTTTTGAAACGATGGTAGAGGCAGGTATTAAAGCGGAGTCGGCATATTATGAATCGCTTCACGAAACACCATTAATTGCTAATACTATTGCACGCAAGAAATTATTTGAAATGAATCGGGTAATTTCTGATACGGCTGAATATGGCTGTTATTTGTTTGATCATGCCTGTAAACCCTTATTGGCCGATTTCATGAAAAAAATTGATACCGATGTAATCGGAAAGAATTTTAATGCAGATAAAGATAATGGTGTTGATAATAAAACCATCATTGCTGTAAACGAAATAATAGCCAATCATCCGGTTGAGCAGGTAGGTAAAGTGTTGAGAAAAGCCATGACGAATATGAAAGCAATTGCCACACAAGCATAATATGAGCGAATCATTAACTATATCAAGTACTACAGTGGCAGAGGCGCCTTATTTCGGGTTGCGTATTGAGGAAGCTGTTACCAGATTACAATCTGTTGTAACGCATACACCACTTACCTATAGTGCCACACTCTCTAAAAAGTATAAAAGCCGCATCTATTTAAAAAGGGAGGACCTGCAAATTGTTAGGTCTTATAAGTTAAGAGGGGCTTACAATATGATGAGTAGCCTTTCGGCCGATCAATTGCAGCGAGGGGTGGTATGTGCAAGCGCAGGTAATCATGCACAGGGGTTTGCGTATAGCTGTAAAAAATTGAATATAAAAGGGGTAGTATTCATGCCGATTATTACACCTAATCAAAAAGTTTCTCAAACTAAAATGTTTGGAGACGGAAATATCGAAGTAAAATTAGTAGGGGATACATTTGATGATTGTGCTACGGCTGCAAAAGCATATACCGAAGCTCATAATATGTATTTTATTCCGCCTTTTGATGATGAAAGAATAATAGCCGGACAAGCAACGGTTGGCGTTGAAATAGTGGATGATTTAGATTCGATCGATTTTGTTTTTGCGCCCGTGGGTGGAGGAGGATTAACTGCCGGCGTAGGTGCCTATTTTAAAACGGTATCTCCCGCTACCAAAATAATTGGTGTAGAGCCCGAAGGTGCCCCCTCTATGATGGCAGCTTTGGAAGCAGGCGAACCTGTAACATTGGATAATATTGAAAGATTCGTAGATGGTGCAGCTGTTAAACGTGTTGGCACAACAA
The DNA here is from genome assembly GCA_902168225.1 of uncultured Flavihumibacter sp. Classification (GTDB taxonomy): domain Bacteria; phylum Bacteroidota; class Bacteroidia; order Chitinophagales; family Chitinophagaceae; genus Sediminibacterium. Next base: position 50,519 of record CABHOW010000106.1, read on the forward strand.
CCTATCATATCTGTAAACAAGTGCTTGATCAAATGTGCTTGGTAAATGAAGGAAAAGTTTGCTCTACTATTTTGCAACTCTACAATGAAGATGCGATTGTGGTAGAACCCGCCGGTGCCTTATCTATTGCTGTGCTCGATGAATTTGCTGAAGCCATTAAAGATAAAACTGTAGTATGTATTGTTAGTGGTAGTAACAATGATATTGATCGGATGCAGGAGATCAAAGAACGCTCTTTGCAGTACGAAGGGCTTAAACATTATTTTCTGATACGATTTGCTCAACGGCCGGGGGCTTTAAAAGAGTTTGTAAATCATGTACTAGGACCAACAGATGATATTATCCGATTTGAATATATGCAAAAGCATAATAAGGAAACCGGGCCTGCTTTGGTTGGCATTGAAGTACAGCAAAGAGCTGATTATGATATATTACTTGAAAATATGAACCGATTTCATATTAATTATACAGCTTTAAATGATCACGATAATTTATTTGGGTATTTGGTATAATAATAAAATATGCAGGTATTAAAATTTGGGGGGAGTTCAGTAGCTAATGCGGAGAATATTCAAAAAGTATTAGCAATAGTAAGAAAGGCCAGTAGTAAAGATCAAACTATCGTTGTAGTATCTGCCCTTGGTGGCGTAACAGATCAGCTTTTACAAATTGGTGCTTTGGCTGCAGCAGGTAATGAAGCATTTAAAGAAGGTATCAAGCTACTGGAGCAAAAACATCTTGATACGGTTCGTACACTACTTCCTATACAAGCACAAAGTGCTACCCTCAGTTGGGTAAAACAGCAGTTGAATGAATTAGAAAATTTATGCGATGGTATTTTTTTATTAGGAGAATTATCGCCCCGTATTAAAGATAGAGTAGCCAGTTATGGTGAATTATTATCTTCATACATTATTGCAGCAACAGCCAATGCCCATCAATTATCCATTAAATGGGTCGATTCTCGAAAACTGATTATAACAAATGCGCAATATGGGAATGCGGCTGTTCATTTTGATAAAACCAATCATGCTATTCAATCTTATCTAAAAGAAAATAACGCATCAATATATTTAGCTCCCGGTTTTATTGCTGCTGATGAAAAAGGGTATACCACAACGCTGGGAAGAGGTGGCTCGGATTATACAGGAGCTATCTATGCAGCAGCTACCCATGCAACTGATTTGGAAATATGGACCGATGTAAGTGGTATGATGACGGCTGATCCGCGCCAGGTACAGCACCCCAAACATATTGAACGTATCTCTTATCAAGAAGCCATGGAGCTTTCTCATTTCGGTGCAAAAATTATTTATCCGCCAACCATTCAGCCGGTAATGAAAAAAAATATTCCGGTTTGGATCAAAAATACCTTCGAGCCCGAAGCTTTTGGTACCATCATAGAAGGAAAAGTTACACATAACGAGGATATTATAAGAGGTATATCCAGTATCAGCGCTATCAGTTTGCTGAGCTTAGAAGGAAGTGGTATGATCGGTATACCCGGCTTTTCAAAAAGATTATTTGAAGCCTTAGCTACGCAACAAATCAATGTGATCTTAATTACACAAAGTTCATCGGAACATTCAATTTGTGTAGGCATTAACGAGCAAGATGCAGCCCTTGCAAAACAAACAGTAGATATCGTATTTGATTATGAAATTCAAACCGGTAAAGTAGAACCCGTTAAGATTGAAAGCGGATTGAGTATTGTTGCACTTGTTGGGGAGCAGATGAAAAGTCACCCCGGTATCAGCGGTAAAATGTTTGGCGCCTTAGGAAGGAACGGTATCAATGTGCGCGCTATTGCACAAGGCTCTTCTGAGAAAAATATTTCTGCTGTTTTATCGGCCAATGATGTGAAAAAGGCAATCAATGTATTGCATGAAGTATTTTTTGAAACAACCTATAAGCAACTCAATATATTTATTGCAGGAGCGGGAAATGTAGGTGGTAAATTAATTCAACAAATCCGGCAACAATTTTCCTATTTAAAAGAACAATTAAAACTCCAAATTCAAGTAGTAGGTATTGTTAACAGTAAAAAAATATTATTAAACGATACAGGAATAGATTTACAAGAGTGGAAGTCATTATTACAAAATGCAAATCCGGGAAATGTACAGGATTTTGTAGAAGCGATTATCAATAAAAATTTGCGCAATAGTGTTTTTGTGGATGTTACAGCTAATGCAGAAGTAGCTGCTGTATATGATAAACTATTAGCTAAAAGTATTGCCGTAGTAGCATGTAATAAAATTGCTTGCTCATCTGCTTATACAAAATACCAAAAATTAAAATCCTTATCTCGCGAATTCAATGCGCCCTTTCTTTTCGAAACCAATGTGGGTGCAGGGTTACCGGTTATTGGTACATTAAATGATTTGGTAAGAAGTGGCGATAAAGTAAATAGCATACAAGCCGTACTTTCCGGTACGTTGAATTTTGTTTTTAATAATTATGACGGCACTATTCCTTTTGCTGATATTGTTAAACGCGCTCAGGCAGAAGGGTATACAGAGCCCGATCCACGACTAGATCTGGGCGGTACAGATGTAATGCGTAAAATTATGATATTGGCGAGAGAGGCTGGCGAACGTATTGAAATGGAACACATTGAGAATCAATATTTCTTACCTGCATCATGTTTTGAGGGATCGGTAGAAGATTTTTATGCAGAAATGGCTAAACAAGAGGCGCATTTTAAAGCCTTGTATGAAGCCGCTAAAGCTAAAGATTGTAAACTAAAATTTGTTGCAGCTTATAAAAATGGAAAAGCCAAAGTTGGCTTAGAACATATACCCGCCGATTCAGATTTTTATCATTTATACGGGAAAGATAACTTGGTTTTATTTTACACAGACCGTTACCCCGAACAACCTTTGGTAATTAAAGGTGCAGGAGCAGGCGCCGATGTAACTGCATCAGGTGTATTTGCGGATATTATAAGAGTAAGTGGTTCATGAGTAAACTTTCAACGATAACGGTACATGCTCCCGCAACCGTAGCAAATATGGTGTGCGGATTTGATGTATTAGGTTTTGCTGTAAATGAACCTTACGATATCATGCAATTAACCCTTGTAAATGAACCGGGTATTACTATTCATAATAAGGATAACTATAATTTACCTACAGATCCTGATAAGAATGTGGCAGGAGCTGCACTTCAAGCTTTGATGGAAGAACTTACGATACCGGTTGGTTTCGATCTTACCATTACCAAACAAATAAAGCCGGGTAGCGGTGTTGGTTCGAGTGCTGCCAGTTCAGCGGGAGCTGTTGCTGCAGCGAATTATTTATTGGGTAATATCTTTTCGCAAGAAGATTTGGTTCGATTCGCCATGAATGGAGAAAAACTAGCTTCCGGTGTAAAACATGCAGATAATATCGCACCTTGTATTTTTGGTGGTGTTACTTTAATACGATCTATTTTTCCTTTAGATATTATTTCTTTAACTGCTCCCGAATTGTTTGTTACAATCGTTCATCCTCAAATTGAAGTACGTACATCCGATGCACGAAGTATTTTAAAACAACAGGTTTTATTAAAGGACGCAATAAGGCAGTGGGGTAATATTGCAGGATTAGTTGCAGGGCTTCAACAACAAGACTATGATCTGATCGGCAGGTCTTTGGAAGATGTTTTGATTGAGCCAGTTCGAAGTATTTTGATTCCGGGTTTCGATGAAGTAAAACAAAGATCAAAAACTGTTGGCGCTTTGGGTGGAGGAATTTCAGGCTCCGGTCCTTCTATTTTTATGTTGAGTAAAGAAAAAGAAATAGCAAATAGCGTAGCCTCAGAAATGGAAGCCGTATATCAATCACTCCACGTAGATCATCATATTTATATTACCACCATAAACACTAACGGCGTTCGCTTCCTCGTGCCTTAGTGTCTTCGTGGTTAAAAAACAATAATTTGAAATATTACAGCCTACATCATTCCTCTCCTTATGTTGACTTTAAAGAAGCAGCTTTACGCGGACAAGCTCCGGATAAAGGATTGTATTTCCCTGTAACCATACCTTCTCTTGATAGTAAATGGATTACTGATTTGCCAAAGCTCAGTAAAGCAGATATTGGTTTCGCTATCATGCAACACTATGTTGGAGATACGATACCCGATGATGTATTATATCGGATCATAGAAGAAACCATCGATTTTGATTTTCCATTACTACCTATCTCTTCATCCATATCATCATTTGAATTATTTCACGGGCCAACCCTTGCTTTTAAAGATGTTGGCGCTCGCTTCATGAGCAGGTGTCTCGGGTATTTTGCCGGTGATCAAAATGTAAAAACTACAGTGTTGGTGGCCACTTCAGGAGATACAGGTGGGGCAGTAGCCAATGGTTTTTTAGGAATAGAAGGAGTAGATGTAGTTATTTTATATCCTTCTGGTAAAGTAAGTGCGGTACAAGAGTTACAGCTAACTACTTGTGGACAGAATATCACGGCTTTAGAAATAGATGGAACCTTCGATGATTGTCAGGCTTTGGTTAAGCAGGCATTTATGGATATAGATCTGCAAAAAAAACTAACCCTCACATCTGCTAATTCTATTAATATAGCTCGCTGGTTACCCCAGCAATTATATTATTTTTTTGCAGCACAAGTTTGGGCTCTTGATAAGCCTCCTGTAATTGCAGTACCAAGCGGTAATTTCGGAAACCTTTGTGCAGGATTACTGGCCTACCGCTCCGGCTTGCCGGTGAAACATTTTGTTGCTGCTTGTAATATCAATGATACCATTCCTGCTTTTTTACAAACAGGACATTATGCGCCAAAGCCCGCTGTAGCTACTATTTCGAATGCAATGGATGTGGCAGCCCCTAGTAATTTCGTTCGCATTATGGAAATTTTTCATCAACAACTGGGCGATCTTAAAAAAATTGTGAGTGGCTATTCTGTTACTGATGATATTACTAAAAAAACGGTAGCATCGGTTTATAAAAACTATGGATATATATTAGACCCCCACGGTGCCGTGGCTTATCACGCACTTGAGCAATATCTTTCTAGTCATGTCGATGAAAAAGGGTTTATACTTGAAACAGCGCATCCTATAAAATTCCCTGAAACAGTTGAAACTATCATTGGAGAAAAAATTCCGATACCCGCGGCAGTAGCTCCCTTACTTCATAAACAAAAAAAATCGATACATGTAGCCGCTAGTTTTGACGCATTAAAAGAACTGTTATTGGATAGATACTAATTAAAAAGGCGACCCTTTCGAGCCGCCTTTACAAATAATGAATTTTCAATTACTTCAGATCAAATCTGTCCAGATTCATCACCTTATTCCAAGCTGCTACAAAATCATGAACAAATTTTTCTTTGCTATCATCACTGGCATATACTTCTGCCAGCGCCCTTAACTCTGAGTTCGAACCAAAAATTAGATCAACTCTTGTACCACTCCATTTAACTTCACCTGTTTTACGGTTCTTCGCTACAAATGTTTCGTTAGTATGAGAAGTAGCTTCCCATTTCACGGTAAAGTCTAACAGATTTACAAAGAAATCATTGCTAAGTACACCCGGTGTTTGGGTAAATACACCATGATTGGATTGATCATAATTTGCATTCAGTACACGTAAGCCTCCGATAAGTGCCGTCATTTCTGGTGCTGTGAGTGTGAGTAATTGAGCCTTATCAATTAATAATTCCTCAGCCGAAAGGGTATATCTGGCTTTAGCATAATTACGGAAACCATCTGCTTGTGGCTCAAGAACCGTAAATGATGCAACATCGGTTTGTGCTTCGCTTGCATCTGTTCTTCCCGGTGTAAAAGGAACAGTAATGGTATATCCGCCTTTTTTGGCTGCCTCTTCAATTGCTGCTGCTCCACCTAAAACAATTAAATCGGCCAATGAAACCTGTTTACCACCACTTGCAGTATTATTGAATTGCGTTTGAACAGTGGTTAGTGCATCTAATACTTTTGATAGCTGAGCCGGGTTATTTACTGCCCAATATTTTTGTGGAGCTAAGCGAATGCGGGCGCCATTAGCACCACCACGCTTGTCGGAGCCGCGGAATGTAGATGCTGAAGCCCACGCAGTGGTCACTAATTCACTAATGCTTAAGCCTGTAGCTAATATTTGTTGTTTCAGTGTTTTAATATCTTGCTCGTCAATAGTAGCATAGTTAGCAGTTGGAATGGGATCTTGCCAGATCAACTCTTCTTCCGGTACTTCCGGCCCGAGGTACAAGGCTCGTGGACCCATATCTCTATGGGTGAGTTTAAACCAGGCACGCGCAAAAGCATCCGCAAATTGATCGGGGTTTTCATAGAATTTTCTTGATACTTTTTCATATGCCGGATCCACACGTAGCGCAATATCGGTAGTGAGCATAAATGGCGCATGTTTAATGGAGGCATCATGTGCATCCGGAACAGTACCGGCACCACCATTATTTTTTGGTTTCCATTGATGTGCTCCTGCCGGACTCTTCGTAAGCTCCCACTCAAAGCCAAAAAGATTTTCAAAATAATTATTGCTCCACTGTGTAGGGGTGGTTGTCCATGCACCTTCTAATCCACTGGTGATGGTACTTCCGGCATTACCTGTTCCAAAACTATTTTTCCATCCCAATCCTTGTTCTGCAATATCGGCTGCAGCCGGCTCAGGACCAACATGCTTGCCCGGGTCTGCTGCACCATGGGTTTTACCGAATGTATGCCCACCCGCAATTAATGCAACGGTTTCTTCATCATTCATCGCCATCCTTGCAAATGTTTCGCGAATATCACGAGCGGCAGCGAGTGGATCAGGGTTACCATTGGGTCCTTCCGGATTTACATATATTAATCCCATTTGCACAGCTGCTAAAGGGCTTTCTAATTCTCTATCACCACTATATCTTTTATCGCCAAGCCATTCTTTTTCTGAGCCCCAATACACATCTTCATCAGGTTCCCATCTATCCACTCTTCCACCACCAAATCCAAAAGTTTTAAAACCCATAGACTCCAATGCACAGTTACCGGTAAGTATCATTAAATCGGCCCAAGATAATTTATTGCCATATTTTTTCTTAATAGGCCAAAGTAATAATCTTGCTTTATCGAGGTTTGTATTATCGGGCCAGCTATTGAGTGGGGCGAAACGCTGCATACCTCTTCCGCCGCCGCCGCGGCCATCGGCGGTACGATAGGTACCTGCACTATGCCATGCCATACGGATAAAGAAAGGACCATAATGGCCATAATCTGCAGGCCACCAGTCTTGGGAGTTGGTCATTAATGCATAAATATCTTTTTTAACGGCAGCCAAATCGAGTGAATTAAACGCAGCTGCATAATCAAAAGCCTCACCCAAGGGGTTGGATAAAGAAGAGTGCTGACGAAGAATATTCAATTTTAATTGATTGGGCCACCAATCGCGATTACCGGTTCCGTTGCCGGCAGTCGTTTTTTTAGTGCCATGATGAAAGGGGCATTTACCCTCTCCTGTTGGATTTGTTTCCATATGTATATATTAAGATGATAAAATATGGTACAAGATTAGGGCTTATCAATGGATAATTCAAATTGATTATCTTTATGATAATATAGATTTAATCTATGACTTTAACACAATTAGAATATATCGTAGCGGTAGATACCTATCGTCATTTTGCCTTAGCTGCAACCCATTGTTATGTAACCCAGCCCACTTTGAGTATGCAATTACAAAAATTAGAAGACGCATTAGGCGTGAAGATATTTGATCGAACCAAGCAACCTGTAATACCTACAGCTATTGGTATGCGTATTATAGCACAGGCGAGGCAAATTCTGCGGGAGGCAGAAAAAATACAAATGCTGATTAATGAGGAAAAGAATATTACAACCGGAGAAATTAAGCTTGGCATCATACCCACTTTAGCACCTTATTTATTACCGGGATTATTTAAGCAGGTGCGGGAAAAATATCCTCATTTGAATATGGTTATTAAAGAAACGATTACAGAAGAAATAATACAAGAGCTCAAACAAAATAAGCTCGACTGCGGGCTGGTGGTAACACCTTTAAAAGATACTGCTATTAATGAGTCACCTTTGTTTTATGAGGAATTATATGTGTATGTTTCAAAGAAGAATGCATTGTACAATAAGAAATATGTATTGGTAGACGATATTAATCCCGATCAGTTGTGGTTATTAGAAGAAGGACATTGTTTTAGAAGTCAGGTATTGAACCTTTGTGAATTACGCCGTACCTCCGATTTTCATTTTAATTATGCCACCGGCAATATTGAAACACTTAAACGGATGGTAGATAAATCAAATGGTATTACTATTTTACCTGAGTTGGCAGTCGCTGAATTTTCAAAGTCACAAATGAAATTAGTAAAACAATTGAAAGAACCCCGACCCGCAAGAGAAGTTAGTTTGGTTACACATAGAGATCATATCAAAACTAAACTCATCCAAACACTTAAAGATGAGATACTAACCATCATCCCTAAACCCATGCAACAAGCGAGAGGTAAGAAAGTAGTAGAGATAGAGTGACGAATTTTTAAAAAACTCTTTTGGATTTGTTACTATAACATTATCATTTAATTATGTAATTGTTTCGTAAACCTTATGAAATGATTAAACTTGTAAATGTAGTCCTCTGAACGTTAAAGTATGGCAGTTTTGCAATGCCAAAACTACCATTATGACTATATCGCAGAAAAAGCGGATCTACATTTTTGCTTTAGTAATTTCTTGTTTTTGTTTTACTTCTGTACAATCACAATCCATTAAGGGAACTGTTACCGATGCCGTAACAGGTGAAACCATGGCAGGAGCTACCGTAACCGTGAAAGAGGTGAATAAATCGGTACTTGTTGAGCTTGATGGTAAATTCAGTATTAAAAATCTTAGCGGCGGAGATTATCATCTTCTTATTTCAACCATTAACTATAAGCCCTTTGAACAATTAGTAAAGGTAGAAGCCAATAAAACTACCATCGTAGCTATACGCTTGGAGCCCAGTGTAAAAGACATACAATCTGTAGTAGTAAGCAGTGTGGGTGCCGGAGGAGAAAAAAATATTCGGCTACTGGAGAAAAATGCAAGTCAGGTGCTTAATATAGTATCTGCTAAAAATATCCAACTACTCCCCGATATCACAGTTGCCAATGTACTACAAAGAGTAAGCGGGGTTACTATTGAACGGAGTGGAAGTGGAGAAGCCAGATACCCCATAATTCGTGGTATGGATAAACGATATATCAATACCTTAATTAATGGTATAAAAATTCCCAGTCCGGATAATAGTAGTCGCTTTATCCCCCTAGATCTTTTTCCTTCTGAATTACTGGAAAGATTAGAGGTTATAAAAAGCCTTACACCCTCAATGGAAGCAGACGCTATTGGCGGTACGATTAATCTGGTAATGAAAGATGCACCGATGAAAAAACTTTTTCAAGTAAACTTCTCAACCGGGTATAATAATATCTTGAATACTAATACCTATCAAAAGTTCAGTACATCCACTATCAACAAGCAATCGCCCGCAGAAATTAATGGGTTAACGTATGTTGCAACGCCTGCCGATTTTCCCGTTGCCCAACTCAACTACACCGATAAAGCAACCCCCCTTAACACTACTTTTGGTATTACTTATGGAAATAGATTCGGAAAAGATAAAAAATTAGGATTCATCATTTCCGGTAGTTATCAGAATATATTTAGAGGAACTACTTCAAATTTCTTTTTACCCAACTCTCAACCCGGACTCAATAATATCCCACTCTTTTCAGATCTTCAACTGAGAAAGTATTCTATACAAAGTAGACGTATTGGTATCAATACCAAATTGGACTATGCTATAAACAGTAATAATAAAATATCACTTTCTTCTTCTTTTGTTCGGTTAGATGATTATCAAACAAGAGTAATATGGGATACGGTAGCACTCAATTCACTTATCAATAATTCTTATAGAAGCCAATGGCAGTATATCTCTATTATTAGTAATAATTTACAAGGCTTACACAAATTATCATCTACCACTAAGATAGATTGGAACCTGGTTTATTCTGTTGCCAATAATCATATTCCCGATTTGGCGGAGTACACTTATCAATACCCAATTGTAGCTTCTAGTTTGGCTCCGGTTAAACTGCAAAACATGACGAGGAGTTGGAGACATAACTCAGATAATGATGTAGCAGGGTACTTCAATCTTACAAGAGACTTACATTTATTAAAAAAAGATTTTGAGTTAAAAGTTGGAGGATTGATCAGACATAAAACGCGAGACAACCTCTATCATGCTTATTCTTTGAGTCCTATTTTAAATCAAGTTTTTACTGATATAAATTCAGCAACTGTTGTATTTAATCCTGTATCAGCAGGAACTCCTACTTTAGATGGAAATAATTATTCATTTACGGAAAATATTACCTCAGGTTATGTTCAAGGTAAATGGATACCAACAAATAGGATAGAGGTATTAGGAGGGATAAGATTTGAAAATACCAATCAAAGTTATGTTACCTCTCTCACTAAAGATGTAGCAGCAAGATCGGGTACTATTTGGTACACTGATTTACTCCCCAGTGGACAAATAAAATATGCACTTACACAATCGCAAACGCTCCGTTTCTCTTATTATAAAGCACTGGCGAGGCCCCAATTTTCAGAATTGATTCCGGACGGGCTAAATGCTGAATTCTTTAAAGAAGTTGGTGACCCCGTAAATCTCAAACACAGTGTTGCCGATAACTTAGACCTTCGCTATGAATATTATACCCCCGATGCGGGACAGATTTTATTGGGTGTTTTCTATAAAAACATTATTGACCCTATCGAAATATCAGCGGTTAAGCCACTCAATGTAAATAGCCTTTATTTACAACCGGTAAATATTGGCACAGCTACTAACTATGGATTTGAAGCAGTGCTAACCAAATATTTTGGAATGTTTGGAATAACAGCAAACTATACATATACAAAATCAGCTATTACTAATGATAGCCTTATTTACTCATCAAGAAATAGTAACGGCATCATTGTATCATCGAGGGTATCAGAAACCAGACCTTTACAAGGACAGTCTAACCATATCGGAAATCTTTCTTTAATTTATAAAAACCCACGGATAGGATTAGATGTACAGGTTGCAACGGTTTATACCGGAGAAAGAATTTCTTTTATCAGTCCTTATTTGGGTTTGAATTATTGGCAAGCTCCTACAACACAATTAGATTTTTCTTTTGAGAAAAAACTTGCTAGTCGTTTTACTTTTTACAGTAAAATAACGAATATAACGAATGCTCCCTTTGTACTATTTCTAAAACAGCCCTATAATACTTATCTAAGTACCAGTGGATCTAGGGCATTGGCTTTACAAACAGAGCCGGACAGTAAAATAATAATCCAGAAAGATTTCTATGGTACCAATTTCTTATTCGGATTCAGATATAAATTAAAATAAATACAACTGTTTATTATGAAAAATTTTAGTTTTTTAATATTTCTTTTTGCAACAGGTCTGATCTTATCTTCTTGTAAAAAGGGGACTGATTATAAAAATCTTTGGCAAGCTGAGTTACCACCCGTAACTCCGATTAGTGAAACAACTTGTTTATCGGGTGCTATTAAGGGTACCATGTTAGCAGGTAAAACATACACTGTTTGTGGTGATATTTTTGTTAATCAAACAGACACACTATTTATACAGCCGGGTGTTACGATCAATTTTGGTTTAAATACATCCAACGGAAATATTCCTTGCGGCTTGGGTATAAAAGGAACCTTGATTTGTGTTGGTACGAAAGATAAACCCATCTTAATTACTTTTCCGGGAGTTACGAAAACCGATACTTATGGTGCAGATCCTAATCTTGATCCTGCATTGAAAGGTAAGTGGACCGGTATCATTGGAGCTACAACTTGTCCGCTAATGGTTATTAAGTGGACGAGAGTAGAATTCGGTGGAGCTGCTATAAGTGCCGGTATGAAAACATTTACCGGTTCTTCAAGCCCCTATCCGCTTTACTACGCCAACCCTGCAGGTGTTTTTATTTTAGAAGATTCTTGGATTTATGGAAGTGTAGATGATCCTTTCAGAATTAATGGAGGTAAGATAAATGTAATGCGGAACACTTTTGAGAAATGTGGTTATACCGGAGGAGAAGCGATGAATGCGAAGGCAGGTACTATCGGAAATTTTGCTTACAATCTTTGCATAGGAATGGCCACTAACGGGCCTAAGATTTCCAATATTAATGTACTTCCGGGTTTTCCGGCTTCTAATGTAGCTATATATAATAACACGATAGTTAACTGCGGATTTAGAAGAGCAGCTGCCGGAAGAGGCGGATCTATAAATTTTGAAGAAGGAGCAGGTGGGGTGGCATATAATAATATAATGGTGAACTGTAAATTCGGTTTGCGTGTTGTACAAAACCCAATTGCTGATACTGCTAATTTAAAATATGGCTACAATTGGAACTACGCCGATTCAGTAAATGTGGCGAGCCAATTTATTCCTTCCTTATCTATAAGCACGGCCATCTCACAACCCCAAGAAACGGATATTCCAAAACCTTCTACCTATCTGCCGGCAGGTTGGACGGTAGGAGCTGTTTATACAGCACCCGCATCTATTATTGGGGCTAATAATCCCCAGTTTATTAATGGTCCGGTACCTTTACCCGCGGGGCTAAAACTAGCTGATATTTCAACAGTAGGTAGTTACAATTTTGCATTAAAGCCTGGTTCTCCTTGTGTTGGTATTGGATTCACAAACTTTAATCCAAGAACGGATGTTCCCGTTCATCCCTTATATGGCGCAACGGAAATTACTCCTCCCGGAAAAGATTTAGGTTGCTATCAAATTAATGGAAGAGGTAATCAACACTAAAAAGTTTCGATAAATAAAAGCTCTTTTATAAAACATATAAATATACAACATGAGAAAAATATTTTTTATCTGTTTCTCCCTTATTGGTTTAACAGTAAATGCACAGTTTGTAGCACCACCCTATGTTCAGGTTGGGGATAACCCTTCTGTTAATGCACTTCATTTGCTTTGGCAAGCTAATGCAGCGGATACTATTTGGAAGGTTGAATACAATACAGGTAAGGAATGGATTAATGCAGAAGCTATTACAAAGTCGATCGTGGCTTCTAACAACGCTACAAAGATTCATTTATATGATGTGCTATTAAATAAACTCATTCCGGGTCAACGGTTTAATTATAGGGTATATAAAAATAATCAGATCACTTTTAATGCTAATGCAATAGCACCAAAGTCTGCCAATCAGCCTTACCGCTTTATAGCAGTAGGTGATTTAGGGGCAGGTACAAAAGAATCTATACAAATTGCTAAACGGATGTTTACTGAAAAACCTGATTTATTGGCAATTAGTGGAGATATCATTTATGATAATGGATTGGTATCTGAGTATAAAACAAAATTCTGGCCTATTTATAATGCAGAAACTAAAGACTCTGCTGTTGGTGTTCCACTCATGCGTTCCGTGCCTTTTATTGCAGCAGTAGGTAATCATGATGCTGATACAAGAGATTTGGATAAATTCCCTGATGCATTGGCCTTTTATCAATTTTGGAGATTGCCCTTAAATGGCCCGGTAGGAAAAGAAGGTGGTGCCTTTGTTCCTTCATTAAAAGGGAAAGAGGAAAATATAAATGCTTTTAAAAACGCAGCAGGTAACCGATATCCTAGAATGACCAACTATTCTTACGATTACGGAAATGCTCATTGGACTGTTCTTGATGCAGATACTTACGTTGACTGGAGTGATAGCTTACTTAGAAAATGGGTAGCTGATGATATTAACGCTTCTACTGCTACTTGGAAATTTGTATTGTTTCATCACCCTGGTTTTAATTCTTCGATTGAACATTATGAACAACAACAAATGAGGGCTTTATCACCCATTTTTGAAAAAGGAAAAGTAGATATTGTTTTTACCGGTCATGTACATAATTACCAACGCTCATACCCTATGTATTTTGAACCATTTGGTAAAGGAACACAATTGGTTGGCGGCAAAGATGGTAAAGCGCTACGTGGTAAGGTTATCAATGGGAAGTGGAAATTGGATAAAAATTTCGATGGACAAACGATACAACAACCAAATGGGGTAATTTATATTGTTACCGGTGCGGGCGGACAGGATCTATACAACCCTGAACAGGAGAATGATCCTGATAGCTGGCAGAAGTTCACACATAAATTTATTTCAACCATACATTCATTTACCGTGGTTGATATAAATGATAAAAAACTAACTTTTCAGCAAATAGATGCGAATGGTAAAAAGATAGATGGTTTTAGTATTGTGAAATAGGTACGAATTAGTTTTGATCTTTCATCATTTCAATTTTCAAGTTGAAGTTTACAAGATTTACATGTGAGCGGTTGCTATTTAGTACCCTTTATTTTATCCTTGTTTTTCTGTAACAATTTAGGATAGTTGTAAAGTATCTCCACAGCATACCTCAAATTTTGCCGGGCTATTGGCTATGGATGATAGTTTTTTGGATTTAGTTAAGTAATTGAAGTACCCCCTTGTATAGGTTTAAATCATTTAAAAATGTAAGTTTTTGATATATATTCATATAATATAAGTCAAAAAAGCCTATTTCTGACTTATATTTGCTAAATATAATTCAAAATCTCATGTCTTTACAGTTATTGCCCGTGCATGGGGATATGGAAACTAAGGCAGTTTTAAAAAAGACTACATTGGCTCATAAAGCATTAGCTGAATTAAAAGGTAGCATAACTAGTATACCTAATCAATCTATATTATTAGAAACCTTAACCCTAAGGGAAGCTAGAGAGAGTTCCGCTATAGAAAATATTATTAGCACTTTTGATGAAGTGTATCAAAGTAATTTACTTGGAAACCTGTTTGTTAGTCCTGCAGCAAAAGAAGTGCACCAATATGCTGCTGCATTAAAAAAAGGTTTTGAACTTGTTAAGAAACATCATCTATTAACTAATAATCATATTTTACAAATTCAAGAAGTAGTTGAGCAGAATAAAGCTGGTTTTCGTAAACTACCGGGAACGAAGTTGTTAAATGACAATACAGGCGAGGTTGTTTATACACCCCCACAAGACTATGATACTATCATACGTTTAATGGAAAATCTGGAGGAATTTATTAACGATGATACTATGATGGATATTGACCCGCTGATAAAAATGGCTATTATTCATCATCAATTTGAGAGTATCCATCCTTTTTACGATGGTAATGGTAGAACTGGGCGCATCATTAATATTTTGTATCTCGTGCAAAAAAAACTTCTACATTTACCAGTTTTGTATTTGAGTAGATATATTATCAAGCATAAAAGTGATTATTATAGGTTACTACAAACAGTGAGAGATACGCAACAATGGGAAGAGTGGATTTTATTTATACTCGATGGTATTGAAAAAACAGCCAACGAAACAATAGTACTTATAGCTGTAATCAAAAGCTTAATGCAAAAGTATAAACAGCAAATTCGTACTAATCATCCCAAATTATATAGTCAGGATTTATTGAATAATTTATTTAAATATCCTTATACAAAAATTGAGTTTTTGCAAGCAGATTTGAGCATTAGTAGAAGTACATCCATAAGGTATTTAGATACACTTGTGAAGGCAAACATTTTAACCAAACATAAAATAGGTAGAGATAATTTTTATTTGAATAAGGAATTATTTGCATTACTTTCAAAAAATGACTAGCACTATACTACAAATAAGTACACTCACCGAGAATACTACTCATACCTCTTCAACTCCCTATTCACCAATAATTTATCTAAAGTATCTAATTCCTTTTTTAATTCAGCTGAAAGTTCCGCATATACTTTATATGCCCCATCTGTAGGTTTGCCCTCGCCCGTTTCAATACTTCTTACTAAAGAAGCCAACCTATTATTTAATTTGATGGGAAAGTTGAGTGGATCTTGTGAGCTTTGATTTCTTACTTGATATAAATTCTCTTCAATGGTACTGAGTTGCTGGATAATATTTTTATTCGCTTCAATTACTCCTGCCTTTGCCATTTTTTCTTTTATTAGTCGAATTTTAATGACTGCGTCATTGGCTTTACTAACTTGCTGATGCGCCATCATAGCGAGTTTAAATCGTTCCTCTGCATCAGCAGGAGTAACGCCTTTAATTCTTGGATCTAATTTAATTTCAAAATACCGGCTTATTGTCTTACCGGCAGCCGTTAATCGTACCTGGTATTTTCCCCGTGTTGCGATGGGTCCTCGAACACTACCACCCCATAATATCATGCCTTTAAAAGAGCTGGCATCGGGGTATCGAAGGTTCCACTCAAACCTGTTCAATCCTAACTTTACACTCGGTGGATTTGGTTTTCTGGCGTCTTCATCATCTTCATCAGCAGTTTCTGTTTTGGGTTTATTTTTCGAGCCAATAAAAGTTTGAATTACTTTATTGTTTGCATTTAATATTTCAATTTTTATATCCGTTGTATCTTTTAATATATATTGAAAAACAGCGTTCTGCACATTTCTTACCGCATAATAAGGTTGAAATAAATGAACGCTCTTACGCATTACTGTATCGGCATATTCTCTTATCGGTGCAATATCATCCAATACATAAATTGATCTTCCATGTGTACCTATTACTATGTCTTTCTCCGTAACAGCCAAATCAGATACTTGTACATCGGGTAAATTTAATTGAAGTGATTGCCATTTTCCCCCATCATCAAATGAAACCCAAATACCATGCTCAGTACCGGCATATAATAATCCTTTACGCGTAATATCTTCTCTGATACTATGTACATAATCATCTCCCCGAATTCCTGAAATGATTTTTGTCCAATGCTTGCCGTAATCATTTGTTTTCCAAATATATGGTTTGCGATCATCCATTTGATATCGCTTCACCGCAATGTATGCAGTAGCTGCATTGTATTTGGAAGCCTCTATAATACTTACCCTTGAATTTTTAGGAAGATCAGGAGGCGTGATATTCTCCCAGGTTTTTCCTCCATTGCGCGTGATATGTATCAATCCATCATCAGAGCCGGCCCATATAATATTTACATACTGTTTTGAAGGAGCTAATGCAAATACAGTCGCATAAATTTCAGGGCCATTCATATCGCGTGTAATAACCCCACCACTAACACCAAGTGTTGCTGTATCTGCATAGGTGAGATCACCACTAATTTTTTGCCAGCTTTGTCCTTCATTCATCGTCATCCAAACATGTTGTGAGCATACATATAATCTTCTCGGATCTACAGGCGAGAATACAATAGGGAATGTCCACTGCCAACGCTCCGGTAAAACCTTTGCTTCTTCTCCAGAAAAAAATCTTGGATATACTTGTACATCTCTGTATTGCCCGGTAGCTCTGTTGAACCTTGTCAATAAAGCTCCTTGACTACCCGCATAAAAAATATCCGGGTTCTTAGGATCCTGTGCAATATATCCGCTTTCGCCACCACCAACGGCATAAGCATAACCGATACCGGGTTTAGTAGAATTTGTGCGGGTGGTCATATGACCCCATCCTTCACTGGGCACAGCGATCGTGCTATTATCTTGTTGTGCACCGGCAACATGATAGGGAAAATCTGAAGTAGTGGTAATATGATATAGTTGCGCTGTAGGAAAATCTTCATCCGTCCAACTTAATCCCCCATTTACAGAAATAGTTCCTCCCCCATCATTGGCGGCTGCTAAGCGTGATGAATCGGTAGGATCGATCCATAGGTCATGATTATCTCCATGAGGCACATTTATCGATTGTTTAAAACTAATCCCACCATCAACCGACTTATAAAAATCTACATTTAAACCATATACTACATCTTTGTTCAACGGGTCGGCAACGATACGAGAATAATAAAAAGCACGCTGACGAAGTTTTCTTTCGTTGTTTACCAATTTCCAATTATTACCGCCATCATCTGAACGATATAAACCACCATCATTGGCTTCAATGATGGCCCATACTCTATTACCGTCAACAGGCGAAACAGCGACCCCAATTTTACCCACAGCCCCTTTTGGCATTCCATTATTTTTTGTAAGCTCTTTCCACGTAGCACCTCCGTCGGTAGATTTAAATAAACCTGAAGTGCCCACATCGGCCCACATTTTATAAGGCGTTCTGTAAACTTCCCAAATAGAGGCATAGATAGTCTCAGGATTTTTTGGATCAATTACCAGATCAGCAGCACCTGCTTTATCACCTTTATATAAAATTTTATTCCAAGTTTTACCACCGTCTATCGTTTTAAAAACACCTCTTTCTTCATTAGGGCCAAAAGCATGACCTAATACAGATACATACACAATATCGGGATTGGTAGGATGAATACGCACACGCGAAATAGATTGAGAATTTGCCAAACCAATATGTTTCCAGGTTTTACCGGCATCGGTAGATTTGTATACACCATCGCCCTGCATAATATTTCCACGAAACTCAGTTTCGCCCGTACCTATATAAACGATATCAGGGTTAGATTCAGCAACCGCTACTGCCCCAACAGAAGAGCATGTGATCTGTCCATCGGTAACAGGTTTCCAGTTTAATCCTCCATCTACCGTTTTCCATAATCCACCTCCTACAGCTCCGAAATAATACTCCAGTTTTCTTTTAGAACTTCCTGCGATACCTAATGATCTACCGCCTCTGTTAGGTCCAATATTGCGCCAACTCATTCCTGTGAAAGGGTTGCCGCTATCAGGATTATTTTTTTGCTGAGCTTGTGTTAATACGGTTATTGCAAATGCAATTAGTAGGAAGCCTAATTTTTGAATCTTTTGAAAAGCAGTCATGGTAATAATGAATAGTGGATCGTTAAGGTACAGATTTTCTTTAAGTAATGAATACTACACACTCAAACTTTGGTAGCTTTACTAAGGCTATTTTATTGGTAAAGAAGTTGGAAACTAATATGCATATGAAGAAAATAAGTACAATACTATCCGGGTTATTCTTTTTTGTTTCAAGCTCCCATGCTCAGGCTCCTATCATTCAAACAACTTATGGTAAAATATTAGGATCACAAACTGCAGATGGTAAAATAAATATTTTTAAAGGCATCCCTTTTGCGGCACCTCCAATCGGAGATCTGCGCTGGAAAAAACCCATGCCACCTACGCCATGGAAAGAAGTGAAAGTATGTACTACATTCAGTGCGAGCCCCATGCAACCCAAACCTGTACCTTTCTTTGTATGGAGCGAGGAATATTTGATTCCAACAGCACCCATTAGTGAGGATTGTTTGTATTTAAATGTTTGGACAAGCAACAAGCAAACTAAAAAAAAGAAACCTGTGTTGGTATGGATTTATGGAGGTGGACTAACAAGCGGAGGAAGCGCTTGCCCCATATATGATGGTGAGGCATTCGCAAGAGAAGATATTGTATTTGTAAGTATTAACTATAGAGTAGGAGTGTTTGGATTTTACGCACACCATGAAATCGATAAAAACAATGATGGATTGGGATCGGGAAATTTTGGGATACTCGATCAGATCGCGGCATTGCAATGGGTAAAAAACAATATAGCTGAATTCGGTGGTGATCCTGATAATGTAACAATTGCCGGACAATCGGCAGGTTCCTGGAGTGTTAATATTTTAGTAGCAACACCCTTGGCAAAAGGGTTATTCAATAAAGCGATCGCTGAAAGCGGAGCAAATTTCACGAGAGAAAATACAAGTAAAGAACAGGCAGTAAAAGCAGGCGATAAATATGCTGCCCTCTTTGGAAAATCTACTTTAGCAGAAATGAGAAGCATTCCTGCTGAAGATTTATTGAAAAAAAACTTGGCCTTAAGAGGGGTTTATATTGATGGTATTGTTTTGCCGGAACAGATACTAGATATCTTCCTCAAGAAAAAGGAAAATAAAGTGATATTGTTAACAGGATGGAATCAGGACGAAGGTGGTTTCATAGGAAAGCCCAAAGATGCGGCTTCCTATATCAATGATATGCGTATTCAATACAAAGCAAACGCAGAGAAGCTGCTCAATTTTTATCCGGCGAAGAACGATCAAGAGGCTGCTCTATCTCAAAGAAGCCTTTCCAGAGATATAACTTTCGGCATACAAAATTTTACATGGGGAAATATTGCGGTTCAAAATGGGGCAAAAGTTTTTGTGTATAGATTCAAGAAGTTAGTTCCGGAAAATAAGGAAGGAAGCAAGTACAGTGCATTTCATACAGGCGAAGTGCCTTATGCGTATAATAACCTGAAATTTGTAAATCGCCCTTTCACAAATACAGATCATGCGTTAGCAAAAATCATGTCGAAATACTGGATCAATTTTATCAAAACAGGTAATCCTAACGGGGGTCAATTGCCACTATGGCAACCCTATACAAAAGAAGGGAAACATATAATAATATTTGATGATGATACCAAGTCAGGAAAAATAGAGGATGGCGATTCATTAGAATTTTTACAATCAGTAATAACAAATAAAAATTGGTAGTCCAAACAATTCTAAGTTCGAATTTTTTACAGGATGATATTAATAAAATTTTAGTGTTACTTTAGTCAATAACATTTATTTCAAATTCAGTATTATGTTGCATAAAAAATTTATTACCGCCCTTGTAGCGGCACTATTATGTATGCCCGTTTTTATTTCGGCACAAAAGAAAAAAAGTAAGGGCTTAGAGGCTATTCGAGAGACTGATATTAAAAAAGATCTTTTTGAAATGGCAGATGATCATTTTGCAGGAAGAGAAGCCGGTACGCTGGATGAATTAAAAGTTTCTGTTTGGTGGGCCGATAAAATGAAAGCCGCAGGCTTAGAACCGATGGGTGATGACGGAACCTACTTTCAGTTTTTTTCCATGTGGCGTAACAGAATTTCTGCAAGCAGTAATATTAAAATCAATGATCATACCTATACTTTGTGGAAAGATGTATTGGTAGCACAAACGGCTCCGGCAAATGTTACTGTACCTATTGTATTATTTGAAAACATTGCAAAAGAAAATATTGATATTAAAGGAAAAGCAGTAGCGGTAAGGGTTTCAAAAGAAGGTATTAACCTCAATGTGTCATTACCGGAGAGAAGATACTTAGGCTATGTTACCAGAAAATATGCTGCCGATTTAATTAATAAAGGAGCTGCCGCCATTATTTTTATTGCTGATGAGATGGCTGAAGAAAGTTGGTTACAAAATGTACCGGCAATCAGTAGGGGTTTGTATGATATTCCAGGAGGCCCTTCAGAAAAAGTAATGAGCAGAGCACCGATTATTTGGGTACACAATCAAGAGGCTAACTTCATACAAGCCTCATCTACACTCACTGCTAATATTATAGTAGAGCATTTTGAATATCCCTCCGTGAATATTGTAGGCAGGATTGCGGGAACAGATCCTTTACTGTCAAAAGAATATGTTCTGTTCAGCGGTCACCAAGATCACGACGGTATTCGCTTTCCTTATGGAACAGATTCTATTTATAATGGTGCGGATGATAATGCTTCTGTAAGTGTAGCGCTGTTAGCAATTGCCCGTGCTTTTCGCCAAGAGCCAGGCAAACGCTCGGCACTATTTGTGTGGCACGGTGCAGAAGAAAGAGGCTTATTGGGTTCTAAATGGTATTCCGCTCATCCTACAGTTCCCAAAGAATCTATAGTTGCAGTTTTAAACGGCGATATGATAGGTAGAAATAATCCGGATAGTGCTGCTTTGTTGGGATCGCAGCCTCCGCATCGCAATTCAATTGATTTGGTGAATATGGCAATGGCTGCCAACGAGGAAGGTCCTCGGTTTAAATTAGATAGTTTATGGGATAAAGTGAATCATGTAGAGGGATGGTATTTCCGAAGCGATCATTTGCCTTATGCACGAGCGGGTTATCCGGCTATCTTTTATACCACTTTACTTCATCCCGATTATCACACACCGATGGATGAGGCCAATAGAATTGATATAAAGAAATTAACCCGGATGACTGAATGGATGTACAGAACTGGATGGAAAGTGGCAAACCAAACAGAGAGACCGAAACTTGATCCTAATTTTAAATTGGAACGATAAATAGATTTATTCCGGAGATTATTTTAGAAATAATAGGTAGTCCCGACAGGAATCGAACCTGTATCAAAAGTTTAGGAAACTTCTATTCTATCCATTGAACTACGGGACCAACGCCGCGAAAATAAGGCTAAAAGTGGAAACAAACGTCGGAACGTCGGGTCGTCAGAGCGTCGTGATATTATTTATCTATGGTCTACTCCCTATAACCTTTCACCTTTTAACCTTTCCCTGTCTATTCCCTATCTTTGCCGCCCAATATTGAAACAATGAAGTTTTATAATTTAATCATTAAGTACCGTTTTTGGCTAAGCTTGGTTTTGGTTGGTGTCGGTGTAATTTTGAATCTTACCGGTACCGGCTTTTGGCCAACTTTCCCTATTTATTTTGTAGCGCTTATCGGTTTATTGAGTCATTTTTTTATCGGTCCGTTGAGGCTTATTCAAGAGCCTATGGAAAAGGGTAATATCGAGGAAGTAGAAAAAATTTTAAATAGCGTTTGGTATCCCAACCTCTTATACAAACCTATCCGCTCTACCTACTATACGATCAAGGGTAATTTGGCTATGATGAATCAAGATTTTGATACCGCAGAGAAGCACCTGAAAAAAAGCTCGGATCTGGGTGCCCCCATGCCGGAAGCAGAGGGAGCCAATAAGCTTCAATTAGGTATGATGGCTATGCAAAGAGGCGATTTAAAGCAAGGAGAAAGCTATATACGAGCAGCTATACGAGCCGGTATTCCCGATAAAGAGAGCGAAGCGGTGGCCTATATCAGCATGTGCCAGATCTTTATGAATAAACGAGAGTTTAGAGCTGCAAAAGACTTCTTTCGGAAGGCCAAAGCATTAAAACCAACAACCAAACAAGTGGTGGATCAAATTAAAGAAGTGGAGAAGTATATTTCCAGAATGCCCGGCTAATGATACAGCTAAAACATATTACAACAGATGGTGCCGAGCTGAATATAGTTCGGCATTTGTTTACAGCTTATGCAAAGGAGCTTAATGTAGATCTATGTTTTCAGGGTTTTGACGAAGAATTAAAAATGCCTTTAAAAAAATATGGCGCACCAAAAGGTAGTTTACTGCTGGCATACTACGATGGTGAACCAGCCGGAACAATCGCACTGCAAGCATTAGCAGAAGAAGGTGTTTGTGAAATGAAACGATTATACGTATCGCCCGATTTCAGGAAAGCCCATATCGGTGAGCAATTGGTAGACGCCCTTTTGGCAGACGCACAAAAATTAGGTTATACAAAGATGAAGTTGGATACACTCGATCGGCTACAACCTGCGATACAACTTTATTTGAGGAAAGGATTTGTGGTTACTACCGCTTATTACCCCAACCCACTACCGGGGGTAGTATATATGGAAAAGTTGCTTTTTTCTTAAAATTCCCTAAGTGGGGTGCTCATTCAATAAAGTACGTACCTTTAGCGGGTGAAGAAAATTGTTGTTTCATTGATATTAATGCTGTTTATGGCTTCAACGCTCTTGATGCCCTATGCAAATTATAATGATACACAATCACTCGCAAAGGTTTACCATAACTGTTTATCGGAAGATCCTGATATGGATTTTGCGGAATTCCTCGTAGAGAAATTATTTATTTCTATACCCGAGCAAGAGGAAGATGTTCCCTCACAGCAAAAGCCGGCTACCATGCCACTTACTGTTCAAATTCAACAAGGTGTTTTAATACAGGTACCTGTTCAACAGTTTGTAATAGGAACTACTATTGTACAAAACCAAACTTTTTTTACGCATAACCATAATGATCAAATGTATGGTTACAGGAATATGGTTTTTCGCCCTCCATTAGTGTAGTTGTTACTTTTCACCTACTTTATTTTATTTTCTCAAATTAATTTTCAATCATGAAATATATCATTTCGATGATAGCCTTACTATTGGTAAGTGCATCATCATTATTTGCGCAATCAAAAAATACAACGCCCGAAGCAGAAAAAGCTTTCACAAAAAAATTCCCGACTGCAGTAGCTACTAAATGGGCTAAGGAAAAAAAGAATGAATATGAAGTTGAGTTCACGCTAAATAACAAAAAGGGATCTGCGAATTTTAGCGGCACAGGGGAATGGTTAGAAACGGAATTAGAAATCCCGCTCAGTGCTTTGCCGGATAACGTAAAGAATGGCTTTACTACAAGTTTCCCAGGATCGAATATTGTAAAAGTATATTCAATCGAAGCAAAAGATAATGCTCACTATTTTGAAATCGAGTATAAACTAAAAAACAAAATAGCAGAAGTAAAAATCGATACTAACGGAAAAATACTGAAATGAGTAGAAAAAAAATGATCATTACTTGCCTCCTTTTGGGGGGGCAAGTAATTTTACTGGCACAGAAGCCAAAAATAGATACCCTATCTAAGAAGAAAATCGATACTACAAAATTTGGGAGTGCAGTATTACAAGAAGTGAAAGTAGTAGCTAAAAAGAACATGATTGCCAGTAGTATCGATCGTAAGGTATACACTACGGCTCAGGATATTATGGCGCAGTCGGGCTCAGCCAGTGATATTCTTCGGAATGTTCCTTCTGTTGAAGTAGATATCGATGGTAATGTAAGTTTAAGAGGCTCGGGTGATATGCAGATCCTCATTAACGGAAGACCATCTCCCTTAATGGGAACCAACAGAGCACAAGCTTTACAACAAATACCCGCGAACACTATTGAACGAATTGAGGTTATTACAAACCCCTCTGCGAAGTATAGACCTGATGGAACAGCAGGTATGATTAATATCGTTTTGAAGAAAAATACAAAAGCAGGTATTAATGGAAATATTACCGGTAATGTCGGTAATAAGGAACGTGCAAATGGATCCTTAAATTTAAATTATAAAAGCGGTAATTGGAATCTATTTGGAAGCTATAGTTTACGCCAGGATGAGAGAAATCGATTTAGCCATACCGAGCGAACATTTTACGATTCTAATTCAGGAAAATTGACAGGTACTTATCAAGATTATTATCGATCTAAAGCCAGACCATTAGCTCCTTTTTTAAGAATGGGTATGGAATATACTATAAACAAAAAAAATACTGTTGGTATATCGGGTAATTTGCTAACTACCCGTTTAACCAGATGCGATACTACGCAGCGATATTTCTATGACCCCAATCAACAGCTTACAACGCGCGTAAACAGAGAGCGCTATGCTCCTGCTATTGAGCATGAAAACGATATAACAGCTTTTTGGCAACATAATTTCGACAAGGAAGGAAAAGAGTTTCGTGCTGAGTTTACAGCTTCTACTCAATCTGAAAATGAATCTAACTACTATAGAAATGTGTACTCATTCCCTACTAATACCGTAATACCGGATAATAACTTCGTAATACAGCATGAAAATAATCAGCAGGTAACAGCAGATTGGATTAACCCCATATCATCATCTGTTTCTTTTGATTACGGGTATGCCGGTTCATTTATTCAACAAGAAATCACCTTTATTACGCAAAATTATGATGCTGCAAGCGGCACTGTTATTACGAACCCCCTCACCACCAATACTTTTCGCCTAAATCAGCAGGTACATGCAGCCTATGCTACCTGGAGTAAATCTGCTGATAATTGGGGTATTATGGGGGGCCTTCGCGCCGAGCAGTCTTTGGTTCATTCCAATTTAGTTACGAAAGATTCTGTTGTAGATAATAATTACTTTATGTTATTTCCCACAATACATATCACGTATAAATTAAAAAATGGCCAGTTACAATTAAATTACAGTAAACGGGTTAACAGGCCCAATGGTGATAATTTGAATCCTTTTCCGGAGTACATGGACAACCTGAATTTAAGAGCAGGAAACCCTTTGCTAAAGCCGGAAATCGTTCATTCAATAGAGTTTGGGTATCAATGGAAATCAAAATCCTGGAGCCTTGTTCCAAGTATCTATTACAGATATAAAACCAATGGCTTTACTACTATCACGCAAAAATTAAATGATTCCGTTTTCCTGACAACGCAAAGAAATTTATCAAACGATCAGTCGGCGGGATTTGAGTTGATTGCTTCCTATAAAGCTGGTACTTGGTTTACGACAAATCTTAGCAATAATGTTTTTTATAATCTGATCAACTTTGGAACGGTAGATATGCCTCAGCAAAAATCAATTTTTGCAATGAGTACCAATCTAAACTTTAGTTTCAATATTACAAAAACAACGATGGTGCAGAATACCAGTATATTTAGGTCGGCTCGACAAACTATACAAGGATATTTTTATCCTACTTTTGTTTCTAACCTCGGTTTGCGGCAAGATTTATGGCAGGGTAAAATGTCGGCTATCCTAACTGTAAGTGATGTATTTGGATCTTTAAGGCAACGTAGTTATTTACAAGCACCTTTTTTGTATCAAACCGCATTGAACTATCGTGATGCACAAGTTTTTTATATCGGATTTAACTATAGGTTTGGGAAAACAATTAAAAAAGCAGAGGAGAAATTACAATATGATAATGCACTCTAAAAAATAATTTTATGAAAATCGCTAATATAAAAATTTGTTTCATACTGCTATGCACTTTCGTTTTGTATGTACAAGCACGTGCACAAAAAATAAGCGGTACTGTTACAGATGATAAATCAGGGAAACCATTACAAAGTGTTTCTATTACAAATTTAAAAACGAAGAAAGGAACGCAAACCGATTCGCTTGGTAAATTCAGCTTAGATATACAGCCCAATACGAAGCTTAGTTTTGTAATTACCGGATATGGGAAAATAGATACCCTATATACCGGGGGCAATAATATCTCTATTATTATGCATGAGCAACAAGAAGAGTTAGATGAAGTAGTTATTGTTTCCTCTTCCCGCACCAACTCCCGCATAGAAGACTTACCTACTAAGGTAGAAGTATTAGGTGCAGAAGAAGTACATGAAGAAAACGGAATTAAACCGGGTAATATAGCAAGTTTATTGGGTGATATTGCCGGTATTCAAATTCAACAAACCAATGCCGCTACAGGTAATGCGGATATGCGTATACAGGGCTTGCAGGGTAAATACACGCAAATTCTACGAGATGGAATGCCTTTGTTTGGGGGCTTCTCAGGTAGTTTTGGAATTTTACAAATTCCACCTCTCGATCTGCAACAAATAGAATTAGTAAAAGGATCAGCTTCCACTTTATATGGGGGTGGTGCTATTGCAGGGATGTTAAATTTGATCTCAAAAAAACCAAAACTTGGTAAGCCCGAAGCTAGTTTTACAATTAATCGCTCTACATTACAAGAGTCGAATATTAATACATTTTTTTCGGGAAGAAATAAGCAGGTAGGCTACACTATTTTTGCAGGCGGAACCAATCAGGATGCTGTTGATGTTAATAAAGACGGGTTCTCGGATGTGCCTTCAGTCAAAAATATTTTTATTCATCCTCGCTTTTTTATTTACGGGTCTGATAAATCAACCGTTGCGATCGGATATACATTCAATAGTGAAGATCGGAATGGAGGTGATATGCTTGCTATTTCTAAAAATCCGAATACCAGTAGGTTTTTTATCCGGAATCAAACAACAAGGCATACAGCCGATATTATTTGGGAAGAAAAACTAGCCAATAATGCTCAGTTTACGCTGAAAGGGAGTACTAATTTTTCGAGACGCGATATTTCTACCAATGTTTTTGGTATGAAAGCCAATCAACAAATTTGGTATACAGAAGCTGCGTATTCCAAAAAAACAGAACACCATAATTGGGTTGTTGGGATAAATTTTAATGGAGATAAATTCAATAAAGTTGAACCTGATAGTACCCAACTGCAAAATGTAACTACCAATACAATAGGTTTTTTTGGTCAGGACGATTGGAAGTTTAATGAGCATTTTACTTTGCAAGCAGGTATTCGGTATGATGTGCATAGTAAATATGGTAATTTTTTGTTGCCCCGCCTTTCACTGATGTATAAAGTGAACAGGGAGGTAACCATGAGAATTGGAGGTGGCTTAGGATATAAAACACCTGTTCAGTTAAATGGGGAAATAGATGAAAGAAACTATCGTTATATCACGCCACTCAGTAATAATTTAGAAGCAGAAAAATCTGTTGGTGCCAACTATGATGTTAATTACAAAACAAAACTGGGCAAGTGGAAGCTTACAGTTAATCAAACTTTCTTTTTTAATAGAATCGATAAGCCCTTATTATTAGTATCGCTCCCTACAATAACGCCACCCACTTATTATGCATTTACCAATCAACAAGCACCCTTACAAACGGTTGGTTTTGAAACCTATGTTCAGGCAACCAAAGACGCACTGGAGTTATACTTGGGGTATGTGTATACCAATGCCAAAAGAAAGTATGATATAACCAATACCAATCTGCCACTTATTGCCAGAAATAAATTAGCCACAATTGTAGCGTATGAATTCAGCCACCATTTTAGAGCGGGTATTGAAGCAAGTTACACAGGAAAACAATTTTTAGATAATGGACAAACTACAGAACCCTATTTATTTGGAGCAGCAATGATGCGCTATAATATTGGTAAAGTTTCTCTGGTATTAAATTGTGAGAATTTATTGGACTATAGGCAGAATAAAAATAATGTGGTGGTATTCCCGCCGCTGAATAATCCTACGTTCCCCGAAATATGGGCACCTTTAGATGGTAGGGTAGCTAATTTTTCAATTTACTGGAAACTATAAAATCTTTCTAAAAAGTGAGTAAACCCCGTTTTTAACGGGGTTTTTTATTTACCGTGAAAAAACATTTTTAGTTAGGTATTTCTACCTGATAAACTTACCTCATTTATTATAATATCGTTGTATCAAATCAATGACCATTATCTTACTGCTGTACACGGTTGATAATGGTGGTAGAAAGACGTGCATGTTGCAGATAAGCAAGTAAAACCATCCGCTGAACATCCGCACCAGGGCGATAGACAGGTGAGGAAAATTAATCAAAACAAATAATATGAAAAAACTAGAATTAAGTGCATACGGTTTGGTGGAACTCCATCCAAACGACTTAGAAATTAATGGAGGAGGATGGCCAAAATGGCTTAAGAAGCTCTCTTGGGCATATGTGGCCGAGGAAATTATTACAAACTGGGAAGTAATAAAAAAAGGATTGAAAGAGGGTTGGGATGTTGAACATCATCATTAATTATTAAACAACAAAACTTTTTAAAATGAAAGCAAATAACAATAATCAAAATTTTAATCAATTTCAGCAACTTAGTAATGAGGAGTTGCTCATGATCAACGGTGGAAGCGGATTTTGGGAAGATGTAGCGTTTGTAGCCGGTAGAACAGTTCGCTGTATTTGGGAGTTTGCAAAAGGAGCAGCAGAATTTCAACATTCATTACCAGCGAATTTAAAAAAATAAGATTTTGATCAATTAACAAGGGTTAGTAATAACCCTTGTTTTACATTTTTATCTATGAAAAATACCGCTTTAAAAGAGTTTTTAAAATGTTTTCTTGTTCTTGGATTGCTGATATTAAATGCATGGATTTGGCTATTAATCGCACCAAATGTTGAAGGTAATGGGAATGCAATAACGAATATTTACGAAAAAATCTTACTCCTATTTATTGCAGGTCCCATTGTGGAAACCTACCTTATTCAGGTTCTTATTCTTGACGAGTCGATGAAGTTCCTTAAGATAAATAAGCACTTGGCTATATTTATAGCTGTTATTATTTTCGGACTCTTGCATTATAAACATTGGGCATATATGGCTAAAACCTTTATTGATGGTTTCTTTTTTAGCTATTTATATTTATCATTTAAACCCAATCAGTTAAAATCGTTTTGGTTTACCACTTTGGTTCATGCAGTCTATAATATTATTGCCTACTTCAGTTAACTTATTCTGTGGAGCATTTTACGCATATATCGGAAACCGATCAACTTTACTTTGAGACTAACCATGTAATGAAAATTATTTTTTGGCTACTCTTTTTAGTATGTTTGGTTATTGGCGTAGTATTACCAATAATAAAAGTAGATATTACTGTAAATTCCTTTGGTGTAATAAGGCCAACGAAAGAAAGAACAGAAGTAAAATCACTACAGGAAGGTCTCATTGTTAAGATGAATTTGCAGAACGGAAGACTAGTAAAAAAGGGAGAACTTTTGTTAGAACTAAACTCAAATCCCTTGCTCAACCGTAGAGGGTATTCCAATAAAAACAAGTCCATTTTCAATGATCAAATTTCCGACTTAGAATTATTATGTAAATATCGATTAGAGATAATTCTTCCGTCTCAATTAAAAACAACCACATACGTTGAACAATTTCAACGAGCCAAAGAGGAACTATTGTTAAAAACTCGAATTATTGAAAAGTTATACAAAGAGGTTAAAAGAGATAGCTTATTATGGGTAGATAAGGTGATTGCAAAAAAAGAATTCGAAGATAAGTATGCAGAATGGCAACAGGCAGTTCAGGATAAACAAATTAAAGAAAGAGATCAACTATCTCATTGGAATAGTGAATTACAGCGATTGGTCATTAGCTTGAATAATATTAATGCAGAAGATATTTCTCTTGGAACTCAAGTTGAAAGAAGTAAAGTGTATGCACCCATTACCGGGTATGTACAAACAAGTACTATCAGATACGTAGGTAGCATGCTACTGGCAGGTGAATCAATCTGTACAATTTCTCCTGCTACCTCTTTAATTGCTGAATGCTATGTGATGCCTAAAGACTTAGGCATGCTTAAGCAAAAGCAGCCTGCTATTATTTATATCGATGCATATGACTACCGATATTTCGGTTTTATAAGAACAAATATCAATTTCATTGAACCGGATATTAGCGTTACTGATAATAAGCAAGGATTCAAAGTATATTGTGATTTGCCTGTAGAATCATTGAGTCTTAAGAATGGCTACAAGGCTAATATTATGCGTGGACAATCTATTCAAGCAAAATTTGTTGTTGCTAAAAGAACTTTATGGCAGCTATTATTTGATTCTATTAATGATTGGTTAAAGCCCAATTAGGTATAATATGTATTCAAAAAAGATTAAAGTTAAACAACGAGACTTTACTGATTGTGGTGCAGCTTGTTTGGTATCTATTGCTGCCTATTATAATATAACTGCTTCCGTAAGTGAAGTAAGGGGTTTTGCGGGTACTGATAAGTTGGGTACAAATATAAAAGGGTTATTAACGGCAGCTACCCATATAGGATTTCAAGCAAAAGGGGCAAAAGGTACTTTAGAACAATTATCTCTTATACCATTACCATCTATTGCGCATGTAGTACTTGAAAATGGTTTTCATCATTATATTGTTATATATAAGATAAGTAAGCATTGGGTAGAGTATATGGACCCCCAAGACGGGCTTATGCATAAAATTAAGTATGCAGATTTTCAAAATATTTGGTCGGGTGTTTTAGTTCTATTAATTCCGGATAGCAACATTTATTTCAAATCAAATAAGCAATCAAAATTCACCAGATTTTTTCGTTTAATGCAACCTTATAAAAGCCAAATTACTATTGCTTTTATAGGCTCAGTAATATATACTATTCTGGGATTTTCTAGTGCAATCTATATTCAAAAATTAGTAGATCAGATAATTGTTACCGGAAATAGTAAGCTCTTGCATGTGGCAAGCTGTGCAATGATTGTTATTTTATTAATGCAAACTTTTTTTGGGTTTTATAAATCAATTCTAGGAACACAAACTGCGCAATTGATTGATAGTAGTTTGATTGGCACCTATTATAAGCATTTGGTATATATGCCCCAGCGTTTTTTCACAAGTATGCGAACTGGTGAACTCATAAGTAGAATCAATGACGCCTTTAAAATCAGGGCCTTAATTAATGATATAACTGTTTCAATGATTGTGAACTTTTCTATAGTAGTTCTTAGTATAGTAATCATGTTTTTTTATTCTTGGAAGCTGATTGGTGTTATTGCCTTTCTATTCCCTGTTTTTATTTCTTTGTATATTATTAGTAATCAATTTAATAAAAAATACCAACGTAAATTAATGGAACAGTCGGCTTCTCTAGAAGCCGACTTAATTGAAAGTATTGATGCGTCTATTACCATCAAGCAATTCTCTCTTGAAACAAAGTTTGTGAACAAAATCAATAGTAAATTAACTAAACTCATGCATACTATTTATATCAATAGTAAATCGGGATTAGGGCTAAGTTTTGCAGCAGATTTCTTTTCTAAATTATTCAACATATTATTGCTTTGGGGTGGTGCTTATTTAGTAATGCAACGTGAACTTACTATTGGAGAATTATTATCTTTTTATGCATTATTCGGATATCTAACTCCACCTATGCTTTCGATAATTTCAGCCAATAAAGGAATTCAAGAGGCATTAATAGCAGCCGATCGGCTATTTGAGATACTTGATTTGGATAATGAGTTAGTTACAAAAAAACATCTTGCTGTTAAGCAAGAAAAGATATGTAACATAAGTTTTAAAAATATTTATTTTCAATACGGGATGCGAGCAACTATTTTGAATGATTTGTCATTTGGAATAATAGAAGGTACAATTACAGCCATCATAGGTAAAAGCGGAAGTGGAAAAACAACCATTGCTTCTTTATTACATAAGCTTTATCCGATAGAACGAGGTATAATCACTGTCAATGATATTGATATTAATCATTGGGATACCCATTTTTTAAGATCAAAAATTGCTGTCGTACCTCAAAAAGTTGACCTATTTGCTGATTCCGTGATTAGTAATATTGCGATTGGGGATGAACAGCCAGATTTTGAGAAAATTATTTTCTTGTCAAGGTTAACAGGCATAGCCTCTTTTATTGAGGAACTTCCTGATAACTATCACACAATTCTATCTGAACAAGGGAATAATTTGTCGGGTGGTCAACGTCAAAGACTTGCTATTGTTAGAGCCTTGTATCGAGACCCCGATATACTAGTACTCGATGAAGCAACGAGCCACTTAGATGCGTTAAGCGAAGCAGAAATACAAAAAGCACTTACTTGGTTTATAAGTAAAGGGAAAACCGTTATAATCATTGCGCACAGATTGTCTACAATAAAAACAGCAAATAATATTATCGTGTTAGAAAAAGGGACAGTTAAAACTGAAGGTAAGCATAATGATTTATTAAGTACAAGTGAATATTATCGAGATTTATGGAATCAAAATACTTTAAACTAAATTATTTCTTTAAAAAACTTTCTACCCTGAGTAATGCATTTTTTCTGACACTTAGATAATAAAAATTTAAATCTGCAATATGATAGTTTTTGGTGGTATAAAAAATGCTTCCAAAAAACCTTGGTCTTTCGGTCCATAATACCCCATCACTAATCTCGGCACCGGCTACCTGCGTAATAATCTTATTAAAGTTTTTTAGCACGGATCCTTTATTTTCAGTTCTACTTATAGTTGGCTTATCTATATCCCATGATAATGGATTAGTAACTGTTGCCACATATTTTTCTCTTTTAATGTAATCGGGTTTATACTCTTTTCTATAGGTTCTCCAACTACAGTAGCAACCGGTTTGATCTGGTTTATTACAGGGATCAATATTAGTAAACCAGTTTGGTTCTACGGGCATACCAACTAAATAGGCAGCAACTAATTTTTGCTGTAATGGTTTTCCATCAAAAAATTCTTTTATCAGTCGCTTTGCATGCGTTGTACCCTGACTATGCGAGGCTATAATAATAGGCCTTCCTTCATTCCATAGTTGAAGAAAGGTTTCGAAAGCTTTTTTAATATCACTGTATGCCAATTCAAATGATGCTTTTGCTTCTACAGTATCAAGTTGTGATATAGGGTAGTAAGAACTAATATGTGCTTGCCTGTAGTAAGGAGCAAAAACTCTTCCAGCCGCATTAAATATACTGGCCTGGAATAAAATAGTTCCTTCATTGGTTTTTTTGATGAGAAAAGGATCATCAACAGGAGCATTTTGCCCAAATGTTTTATCGCTTTGTGTATAGGTTGTTGGATGTATAAAAAATATATCTACATTTTCTATAGGTATATAATCTTTTCTCAGCGACTTCGGGACACTATCAGCCATGTCTTTTTTTAAAGGGTGAGCTGCCCAATTTTGCAAAATAGTATAGTCGGGTTGATTAAGTTGTGCAATTACTCCAAAATGAATTACCAATGTAATTCCTGTTAGTACATATTTCATAAAATAAGGGTCAGACGGGTGTTTACTACAAATATTCTAAAAAGCATATCGAATTATCTAAAAAAGGGTATAAAATCAATGAAATTAATAGAAAATTCGTTAGCGTCAGACCATGGTCAGACGCTGAGTAAACGTTCAATAACCTCCGGGAAATACCGATGCTCAAGCTGGTGAACTTTATCCGCCACTTGCGCAGGTGAATCTGTGGAAAGCACTTCACACTTCGCCTGAAAAATTATCGCCCCCTCATCATAATGTTCATTTACATAATGAATCGTAATACCCGTTTCTTTTTCTTTGGCGGCCACCACCGCCTCATGTACATGCATTCCATACATACCCTTACCCCCATACTTCGGAAGTAATGCGGGATGTATATTTATTATGTGTAATGGATAGGCTTCCACAAAAAATGAAGGGATCTTCCATAAAAAACCGGCTAATATGATCCAATCAATACCCCTATGCTTTAAAGTAGACAAACAATATTTGGGATCATTGAAGCTGTTTTTATCAATGATTAATGTTTCTATATCATTTTTTCCTGCAATATTCAACACACCCGCATCCTTCTTATTGGAAACAATAAGCGCAACAGCAATACCGGGATGATTAGTAAAGCGTTCCATAATTTTTGCTGCATTGGTACCTGCACCCGAAGCAAAAATGGCTATCCGTTTCATCTGACTATTTTTTAGCAATTCTTCCCCAAATCCTTTCAAGGTAAGCCCTGAAGAAATTAAACTGTCCGAAAGGGATGCTGATAATAATTACACACAAAGGCCATAAGCATGTTATAACAACAATATAAACCACAAAATACAAAACACCTTTTTCTAAATCGGTAACCCCTAAAAGTTTACGACCTAGATATCCACACAAACTACCTCCCAGCGCAAAAGTGCAGAAGATCAAAGTGAACTGAAACCAGTTAACACCCCATTTTTTCCTCAATTTGTTAAACACGTCGCAAAAATGAAATAAAAAGTTGATAGAAAAATTTATTAATGAATGAGTTTTTGTCAGCATCCTGTCATATTTTTGCATCCGAATTAGGATATTTTTCCACACCAGATCCATTCTTGTGCATATGATATTGTTTAGATCTATAGCCAAAACAAGCCTCAGGGCCTTATTTTTTCTGATTAGTATAGGTTTTAGCGCTGCCGTTAGCGCACAAGATGGTAAAGCGCTTTTTAGTGCTAATTGTGCCTCTTGTCACCAAGTACATAAAAAATTAACCGGTCCTGCACTTGCCGGTGTTGAAGATCGCTGGCCGGATAAGAAGAAACTTCACGCCTGGATCCATAACAGTGCCGCTTTCCTAAAAACCGGAGATGCCTACGCCAATAATTTGTACAATGAGTACAATAAAACGGCCATGAACGCTTTCCCGAATTTTACCGATAAGGAAATTGACGCTATTCTTGCTTATATCAAATCTGTTCCTGCACCTGGTGCAGGGGGTGCTGCAGCCGGAGCGGGTGCCGTTGACCCTAACGATGCTAAAAATGCCGATAGCGATAGTTCTTTATTATTCGGTATCCTTACGCTTATATTAGCTGTTGTAACATTTGTAATGTTACAAGTAAATGCTAACCTTAAAAAATTAGCGGATGAAAGAGCAGGTCTGGCCGCACTAGAGCCTGTTCCTTTCTGGAGAAATAAGAGCTATATTACAATGGCTACCGTTGTACTATTCCTAATTGGAGGCTATCTTACTTCAAAAGGAGCTATAGGTTTAGGTAGAAGTAAAGACTATCAACCCGAACAACCTATTTACTATTCTCACGCCGTGCACGCAGGTACTAACCAAATTAACTGCCAGTATTGTCATACCGGTGTTTACCAAGGTAAACAAGCTACCATCCCTTCCGTAAATGTTTGTATGAACTGCCATATGGCTATCAACGAATACAAAGGCGCGAAAATCTATAATGAAGCCGGCGAAGAAGTGAACGGTACCGCAGAAATCAAGAAACTCTATAAATATGCCGGATTTGAAGAAGGTAAACCTTGGGACGCCTCTAAGGCCAAGCCTATTGAGTGGGTTCGTATCCATAACCTACCTGATCATGTGTATTTTAACCACGCACAGCACGTAAAAGCCGGACAAGTTGCCTGCCAAACCTGCCACGGAGAAATTCAGAAAATGGGTGAAGTAAAACAATTTACCGACCTCAGCATGGGCTGGTGTATCAATTGTCACCGCGAAACAAAAGTTCAATTTAAAGAAAATGGTTTCTATAGCATCTACGAAAAATATCATAACGACCTTAAATCCGGTAAAATAGACAGTACCAAAGGTATTACGGTAGAAAAAATAGGTGGTACAGAGTGTCAGAAATGCCATTACTAGAAGTAAGGTGAAAGCTGATAGGGTATAGGGGTGAGGTTGTTTTAAATCTTAAAATATTCGAACGACGAAGGCCGGGAGGCTTTCAACTGTTAATCAATAATTATGGAGCAAAAAAAGCACTGGCAAAGTTTCGGAGAGCTGAATCAGTCGGAAGCCTATAACAAAGATGTTAAAGACGAATTCAAAGAGGAGTTACCTTTTGTTGCCGATGAAAGCAAAAGTTTCTTAGAAGCTAAAGCACCCCGTCGCGATTTCCTTAAATATTTAGGATTTAGCACCGCCGCCGCAGCCGCTGCCGCAAGCTGTGAAATGCCCGTTAAAAAGGCCATTCCATTTGCCAATAAGCCGGAAGATGTTGTTCCCGGTATTGCCAAATATTATGCTACCACTTATGTTCAGGATGGTGATACCATTTCTATCCTTGCAAAAGTGCGTGATGGTAGGCCCATTAAAATTGAAGGAAATGATTTAAGTCCAATCACCAAAGGAGGTACTTCTGCCCGTGTACAGGCTTCAGTTCTTGATCTGTATGATACCGCCCGCTTGCGTTACCCAACCATTGATGGTAAGGAAGTAACTTTCGAAGCTGCCGATAAATCTATCGCTGCAGCTATAAGCGGACCCATTGTAATCCTTACTAGCACTATCACTTCTCCTTCTTCAAAAGCAGTGGTAGCGCAGTTTTTGGCTAAATATCCCGGAAGTAAACATGTTACCTACGATGCCGTTTCTTATAGCGGTATATTGTTGGCTAATGAAGCTACTTACGGTGTTCGCGCTATCCCTTCTTATAAATTTGATGCTGCAAAAGCAATCGTGAGCATCGGTGCCGATTTCTTAGGTACCTGGTTGAGCCCGGTAGAATTTGCTAAACAATATGCTGCCGGTAAAAAATTGGATGAGAAAAAACCCGAAATGAGTAAACATATTCATTTCGAAACAGTGGCTTCTCTTACCGGTGCTAATGCCGATGAAAAATATTTACACCGCCCTTCCGAAACTGCTGCCATTGCTGCTGCTTTGTTAAGTGCAGTAAATGGACAAGGCACCGGAAATATTACGGATGCTAAATTGAAAACGGGTATTGAAAAAGCAGCTAAAGCCCTCAATGCCAATAAAGGCGCGGCTTTAGTGGTAGCAGGTAGCAATGATGTAAATGTTCAAATTATTGTAAACGCTATTAATAATGCTATCGGTGCCAACGGTACCACCATCAATTTTGGTGAAACCATCAATACTCGTCAGGGTGTAGATGCCGACTTCGCTAAGTTAATAGATGAAATGAATGCCGGTGCCGTAAATACATTGATCGTGTATGGCGCAAACCCTGCATATAGCTGGTTCGATGCCGATAAATTTAAAGCGGCGCTTAAAAAAGTAAAAACAACAATTTCCTTTAACGGTAAAGTAGATGAAACTACGGAACTGTGTAAATATGCATTACCTGATAATCACTTCCTCGAAAGCTGGGGCGATGCGGAAGCAAAATCTGGATACTATTCTTTTCTTCAACCTACTATCTACCCCTTGTTCAAAACTCGTCAATGGCAAGATAGCTTGTTGAAATGGAGCGGTGCAACAGAAGATTATCTATCCTTCTTAAAAAATTTCTGGGCTGCCAAATTAGGCGGTGTTACCGGATGGGATAAAGCGCTGCAAGATGGGGTATTAAATCCTACTGCACCTGTTGTTAAAGCCGCAAACTTTAATAGCGCAGCGGTGGCCGGAGCATTAGCTGCTACCGGTAAAAAAGGCGGTGCTGTTGAATTGGTATTATATGAGAAAGTAGGTATCGGTGCCGGACAAGGCGCATCTAACCCTTGGTTACAAGAATTACCTGATCCTGTTACACGGGCTACTTGGGATAACTATGTAATCGTTTCTCCTGCCTTGGCCAAAACCTTGCTGGGTATAGATTTGAGCAAAAGCGGACAAGCAGATGCTTACGAAGTAAACCCTCCAAAAAAAGTTGTAAAAGTTACGGTTGGTAACAAATCTATAGAACTCCCTGCCTTAATTATTCCGGGAACAGAAGCCAACACCATCGGTATCGCAGTAGGTTATGGAAGAAGCGAAAATATAGGTAAAGCTGCTGCCGGAGTTGGTAAAAATGCTTTTGCATTAGCTGGCTTAAATAATGGTACAGTTAGTTTCACTAACGAAAATGTAACGATTACTGTAACCGGCGAAAAATATCCTGTTGCATTAACACAAACACATAGCCGCTACGATACTACCCAAGGTAATCGTACCGAGGTGGTAAAAGAACTTACACTCGCTGCCTTTAAACACCACCCAACTGAAATCAGAGATGAACGGGAGGAAGAATTAAAGCCATGGGGTGGATTAGAAAAGTTTGAATCTCAGGGAACCATTTATCCGGTATATGATCGTCCGGGTATCAAATGGGGAATGAGTGTTGATCTAAATACTTGTAATGGTTGTGGTGCTTGCGTTGTAGCATGTAATGCAGAAAACAACGTATCTGTTGTAGGTAAGCCGGAAGTGTTACGCGGACATGAAATGCATTGGTTACGTATCGACCGTTATTATAGCGGTGATTTGGAAAATCCGAATGTGGTTTTCCAGCCATTGATGTGTCAGCATTGCGATAATGCCCCTTGTGAAAACGTTTGTCCGGTGGCTGCTACAAACCATAGCAGTGAAGGCTTAAACCAAATGACTTATAACCGTTGTATCGGTACAAGATATTGCGCTAATAACTGTCCGTTTAAAGTACGTCGCTTTAACTGGGCCGATTATACCGGAGCCGATAGCTTCCCGGATAATCAAACAGGTATTGTGAACGATGTGGTATTGAATATGAACGACGACCTTACTCGTATGGTGTTAAACCCCGATGTAACGGTTCGTGCTCGTGGTGTGATTGAAAAATGTTCTTTCTGCGTACAACGTTTACAAGAAGGAAAATTAAAAGCGAAAAAAGATAGCCGCCCATTAAGCGATAGCGATATAAAAGTTGCTTGTCAGCAAGCCTGCCCAACGAATGCTATCACTTTCGGTAATGCTAACAGTAAAGAGAGTGCGATTACGATGGTTAGAAAAGAAAATCCTAACCGCCAATTCTATGTACTCGAACAATTACACGTTTTACCGGGGGTTACTTATTTAGCTAAAGTGCGTAATGCCGATGAAGAACATGAAGGTAAAGAAGCACATGGTGAGAAAAAAGAACACGCTGAAAAAGAGCACGCATAATTAAATAAAGAAGAGATGCATTTAAAGTACGAATCACAGCTCAGGGAACCGTTGGTGTATGGCGATAAAACCTATAAGCAGGTTACAGAAGATATCGTTCGCCCTATCGAAGCCAAGCCAACGCGCTTATGGTATGTCGGTTTCTATATTGCTGCAGCATTATTAATGTTTGGAGTGTATAGCGTTTACCGTGAGGTTACCTATGGTATCGGCCAGTGGAACCTGAATAAAACTGTGGGTTGGGGATGGGATATCACCAACTTCGTATGGTGGGTAGGTATTGGTCACGCCGGTACGCTGATCTCTGCGATCTTATTACTCTTCCGCCAAGGATGGAGAACGGGCGTAAACCGTGCTGCGGAAGCGATGACGATTTTCGCGGTAATGTGCGCAGGTCAGTTCCCTATCTTCCACATGGGTCGTGTGTGGATGGCTTTCTTTGTATTGCCTTATCCTAACTCTCGCGGTCCTCTTTGGGTGAACTTTAATTCACCACTATTATGGGATGTATTCGCAATCTCTACTTATTTCACCGTATCATTATTGTTTTGGTACTCCGGTTTAATACCTGATTTTGCCACGGTACGTGATAGAGCATTTACCAAATTACGTAAGCACTTATATGGTATCGCCTCTTTCGGATGGACGGGCTCTACAAAACACTGGCAGCGCCATGAAAGTTTATCATTGGTGTTAGCAGGTTTGAGTACACCGTTAGTACTTTCCGTACACACGATCGTATCATTCGACTTCGCTACTTCGGTAATACCGGGTTGGCATACTACTATCTTCCCTCCTTATTTCGTGGCCGGTGCGATTTTCTCGGGCTTTGCCATGGTACAAACCTTAATGGTAATAGTACGTAAGGTATTCGGCATGCAAGATTATATTACCATGGGCCATATCGAAGCGATGAATAAAGTAATTGTGCTTACCGGTTCTATTGTAGGTATTGCTTACTTAACCGAATTATTCATGGGTTGGTATAGCCAAAATAAATATGAAGGATATACATTCTGGTATAGCCGTGCTTATTTGTTTAGTCCGTATGGCTGGAGCTATTGGGGTATGATGGCTTGTAACGTATTGAGCCCGCAGATATTCTGGTTCCGTAAAATGCGCAGAAATTTATTCGTAACCTTCTTCATGAGCATTATCGTTAATATCGGTATGTGGTTCGAACGTTTTGTGATTATCGTTACTTCATTATACAGAGATTATTTACCATCTAGCTGGAGCGTTTATTATAGCCCCACTATTTGGGAAATGGGTTTCTATGCAGGAACATTCGGATTGTTCTTTACCTGCTTCTTCTTATTCGCAAAATATTTCCCTGTTATTGCCATTGCAGAAATTAAGTATGTATTGAAAACAACAGGAGAAGGATATAAAAATAAAATGGGTGTAATTGAAGAGCAAAAACTCGAAGAGTTTGTGCACGAATATGCGCATCACTAGAAAAACAAACAATTGCTATGGCAAAAAAGAAATTTGTAGTAGGCTGTTTTGATGATGAAGCGGTTTTATTTCCCGCGGTAAAAAAAGTACGTACCGCAGGTTATAAAATTCACGATGTATATACCCCATTTGCAGTACATGGTTTAGATCATGCAATGGGCTTACGTGAAACCAGCTTACATACTGCCGGCTTTATCTACGGTATCACAGGTACTACTACTGCGTTAAGTTGTATCAGTTGGATTTTTACAAAAGACTGGCCTTTGAATATTGGTGGTAAACCACATTTTGCGCTTCCGGCATGGATACCCATTATGTTTGAGCTTACGGTATTATTTGCGGCAGTGGGTATGGTACTAACATTTTGCTATCTCTGTCAGTTAGCACCATTCGTTAAAAAACATCATTTCCACCCACGTGCAACAGACGATCTATTTGTAATGGTAATTGAGTGTACCGATAAAACCAATGTGGATGATCTGCGTTCTTTCCTCGCTAATAATGGCGCTGTAGAAACAGATTTCCAAATTGCGGAAGATGGCTGGTGGCTTGGCCGATATGATAGAGACGAAATGCCATTTGAACACAAACAAATTGTTGCTGCCTAATTGAAGAAATAAAAAGATCATGAAGAAAACAGCTATTATCATTTCTCTTTCCAGCATTGTTGCTTTAGTTGCTTGCAGCGACGTAAAGCGCAAACCGGGATCTATTTATATGCCCGATATGGCGTATAGTCGTGCCTATGAATCTTATGCAGATCATAGTAATTTGGCAGAGAAGGGAATCAACTATAATAACAGACCTGTAGTAGGTACCATTTCTCGGGAAGAAGAAATGCCTTTTCACATTCCCAAAGATGTTCCAGGTGATACCACTAATTATACGGCATCTAAATTGGTGAAAAACCCTTTCGATTCTTTAGGTACAAAAGACCTCGCAGAAGCCGAGCGTTTATATGTGATCAACTGCGGTATTTGTCATGGTGCTAACTTAAAAGGTAATGGTCCTCTATACAAAGGTGGTGAAGGCCCATATCCGGCACAACCCAAAAATTTGTTAGAAGACCCGATTGTTTCTGTAATGCCTGAAGGACAAATGTTCTACTCTGTAGCATACGGTAAAAACCTCATGGGTTCTTATGCTTCACAGTTAAGCAGAAAGCAACGTTGGATGGTAATTAAATATATTAAGTTGAAACAACAGGAAGCAAAAGCTGCAGCTGCCCCTGCCGCTACAACTGCTACTGCTGCGAAATAAATTTTATAGAAGGCTGATAAAAAAATAATACGATGGCATCTTTAAGAACACAGTTTGAAGTACCCGGAAAAATGAAGACCTGGTCGTATGCACTCATAGGCATAGGATTAGTAGCCCTATTATTCGGTATGATCACCAAAGGATTCAGTGCCGATGAGCATGAGCAAGTGCATTTTTGGGGAACCTTAATGTACAATACCATCTTCTTCACCCTTATTTGTAATGCAAGTATGTTCTTTATTTGCGTAACAACCTTAGGTCAGGCAGGTTTTACACAAAGTTTCCGTCGCATACCGGAAGCCATCTCAACTTTAGTACCCATTTTTGGCGCCATCACTTTTGCCGTGTTAATGTATATCGTTTTTGGTCACAAACATCATATCTATCATTGGTTAGATTCAGAAGCTGTTGCTGCAGATCCTATACTAAACGGTAAAAAAGGTTTTTTGAATCCTACATTTTTTGTTATCTGGACAACCCTCACCATTGCGCTTTGGAGTTTCTTAGGATGGCGGGTACGTCAATATAGTCGCGAAGCTGATGAAGCACCCATGAGTATAGAACAAGGGGCTAATTATATATGGAGAGGAACGATTCGTGCAGCCATGTTCACGGTATGGTTTGCTTTAACGGTGGGTTCTACTATTCCTTGGTTATGGATGATGAGTATCGATGCGCATTGGTATTCTACCATGTACAGCTGGTATACTTTTGCAAGCTCATTTGTTTCCGGTATGTCGCTCATTGCATTATGGATTATTTATTTGAAGAATAAAGGGTACCTAGAGTTAACAGGGCAAGAACATTTACATGATATAGGTAAGTTTATGTTTGCGTTCTCTATCTTCTGGACTTATCTCTGGTTCTCCCAGTACATGCTTATTTGGTATGCTAATATTCCTGAAGAAACAGTATACTTCAAACATCGTGTTCAGGGGCCATATAAAGGAATATTCTTCTTCAACCTAATCATTAATTTCTTATGTCCTTTGTTGATCTTGATGAAGCGTTCGGCCAAGAGAAATTATACATTAGTAACTTTTATGGCTGTATTGATCATCTTTGGGCATTGGATCGATTTTTACCAAATGGTAATGGGCTCTTTAAGT
Source organism: uncultured Flavihumibacter sp. (assembly GCA_902168225.1). Taxonomy (GTDB): domain Bacteria; phylum Bacteroidota; class Bacteroidia; order Chitinophagales; family Chitinophagaceae; genus Sediminibacterium. The sequence goes on from CABHOW010000106.1 coordinate 94,125, forward strand.
AAAGATCATGTAACACTAGGTTGGTTAGATTTCGGAATACTCGCCTTTTTTGTAGGAACATTGATACTATTTGTGGGAAGATCATTGGCAAGCAAACCTTTGATTGCGAAATATCATCCATTCCTTAAAGAAAGCGTAATTCACCAAGTGTAATAAACGTTTCGACGAATTAATTGTAGAATAAGATAATATTTATCATACTATGACAATGTTTTTAATCATCGCGGTAACGGTTCTTGTTTTTGTAGTCATTTTTCAGATTGCAAAAGCAAGTGAATATGTAGCAGTTCTCAAAGGAGAGGAAAAAACCCGCAAGCAGGATAATAAGATCAATGGATTTATGATGGTTACCTTTTTGGTACTCGGTTTAGTAGGCGTATGGTATTGTAATGAACTTTACTATAAGAAAACTTTACTCATACATGATGCAGCCAGTGTAGAAGGTGCCAGGGTAGATTCGATGCTATGGGTAACATTAGCTGTAACAGGGGTGGTATTTATTGCAACACAAATTGTACTGTTCTGGTTCGCCTATAAATATCAAGAAAGCGATACACGCAAAGTATATTATTTCCCACACGATAATAAGTTAGAAGTTATCTGGACGGTAGTGCCTGCTATTGCGCTTACTGTGCTAGTAGTTATCGGATTGCGTAACTGGTTCTTATTTACCGGTGATGCTCCTCAAAATGCAATGGTTGTAGAAGTTACCGGTAAGCAATTCGGATGGATCTACAGATATCCCGGTAAAGATGGTGTATTAGGTAAAAAATATTTCAAGAATATAGATAATGCCACCAATCCGTTGGGGTTAATATGGGATGATAAGATGGTGCATGATGATATTGTAATGGAACAAACAATGTACCTGGTGAAAGGCAAGCCGGTTAAATTGGTAATTGGTTCTAGAGATGTAATTCATGATGTGGGTTTACCTCATTTTAGAATGAAAATGGATGCCGTACCCGGTATACCCACCACAATGTGGTTTACACCAAAGTATACTACTAAAGAAATGAAAGAAATTACGGGTAATCCGAATTTCCAGTATGAGATAAGTTGCGATCAAATGTGTGGTAATGGTCACTATTCGATGAAAGGTATTATTGAGGTATTAGATCAGGAAGAATTCGACGCAAAAATGGCCGGATTGAAACCAGCCTATGTAACCCTATTCCCTGAGAAAGATCCTAATGCTACTAAACCGGCTGATACGGTAAAAGTAGTAGCTAAGGCCGTTGAACCTGCAGCAAAAGTTGTTGCAAAAATGTAGAACAAACAACAACCACTTATAGTAGGGGTTGTTTATATAAACAAAGAACAGTGTATGAGTAACGAAGCCGTTTTCCAAGCTCCTGCGGCAGCAGGTACACACCACGATGCGCATGGAGATCATCATGGTGAGCACCATCATCATGAAACCTTCATCACGAAGTATGTTTTCAGCCAGGATCACAAAATGATTGCCAAACAGTTCCTGATCACAGGTATGGTATGGGCAGTATTGGGTGGTTTGATGAGCGTACTTTTCCGTTTGCAAATTGGTTATCCTGATGCTAATTTCCCTTGGTTACAAGATTTATTAGGTAAGTGGTGGGCCGAAGGTGGTAAAATCACCCCACAGGCTTACTATGCCTTGGTAACTACACATGGTACCGTATTGGTATTCTTTGTATTAACAGCAGGTTTAAGCGGAACTTTCGCCAACTTCCTTATCCCATTGCAAGTTGGAGCGCGTGATATGGCTTCACCATTTATGAACATGTTGAGTTATTGGTTCTTTTTCACTGCCAGTGTGGTAATGTTATCTTCTATTTTTGTGGAGAATGGACCATTCAGTGGTGGTTGGACTGCCTACCCCCCTTTAAGTGCCTTGGGTGATGCCTCACCGGGTTCTAAAACAGGTATGGATCTATGGCTAATATCTATGGCATTATTCGTAGTATCCTCTTTATTAGGTGGGTTGAATTATATCGCAACTGTATTGAATATGCGTACTAAGGGTATGAGCATGACGCGCTTACCACTTACCATTTGGGCCTTATTCTTTACCGCAGTTTTAGGGGTACTTTCTTTCCCTGTATTATTCTCAGGTTTTATTTTATTGATATTCGATAGAAACTTCGGAACCAGCTTCTACTTATCAGACATTTTTGTAAATGGAGTAGGGGCTTTACCAAATGAAGGTGGAAGTGCTATTTTATACCAACACTTATTCTGGTTCTTAGGTCACCCTGAAGTATATATTATTCTTTTACCTGCCATGGGTATGGTATCAGAAATATTATCTGTAAACTCACGCAAACCCATCTTTGGTTATATGGCAATGATCGGGTCTTTGTTTGCGATCGCGATACTTGCATTCTTGGTATGGGCACACCATATGTTCGTAACCGGATTAAATCCTTTCTTGGGTTCAATCTTCGTGTTGCTTACTTTGCTGATAGCTGTTCCTTCTGCTATCAAAGTGTTTAACTGGATCACCACTTTATGGAGAGGTAATATTCGTTTTACACCGGCGATGCTTTTTGCTATCGGTTTTGTGAGTTTATTTATCTCCGGTGGTTTAACCGGTATCTGGTTAGGAAACTCAGCTTTAGATATTCACTTACATGATACGTATTTTGTAATCGCACACTTCCATATTGTAATGGGTGTGGCTAGTATGTTCGGTATGTTTGCAGGTATCTACCATTGGTTCCCTAAAATGTATGGTCGTTATCTCAATAACAACTTAGGATATATCCATTTCTGGATCACAATAGCAGGGGCTTATATGATATTCTGGCCTATGCACTATGAGGGCTTAGCTGGTATGCCACGTAGATATTACGATTACAGTGTATGGGAAAGCTTTAAGCAATTCGCAGACTTGAACCGCTTTATCAGCACTGTTGCTATGATCGTATTTTCTGTTCAAATTTTATTCTTGGTTAACTTCTTTTACTCCATCTTTAAAGGACGAAAAGTAACTACCCAAAATCCTTGGGGTGCGAATACCTTAGAGTGGACTACACCTATCCATCCCGGTCATGGTAACTGGGTGGGTGAAATTCCTGAAGTGTATCGTTGGGCATATGATTATGGTAAGGATGGAAAAGAATTTATCCCTCAAACAAAACCAATTGGCGACGATGAGAGTCACCATTAATTAGCATAAGATTCTCAATGCTCCCGGCAAAATCGGGAGCATTGTTTTAATAGCCTTTACTGCAATTCATGATAAAAACTTCGGATACACCGGTACATTCAACTTCTTTTTCGCTTGCCACAAAAGTGAAAGACTATTTTGCGTTGATCAAATTCACTTTGAGTTTTACGGTGGTATTCTCTTGTGTTATTTGTTATTTACTCGCGCCCAAAGTTGTGGCGTACGATTGGGTAATGATTATTGTGCTTTTTATAGCCGGTATGTTGGTTACGGGTAGTGCAAACGCCATTAATCAAGCAGTTGAAAAAGATACCGATGCCATGATGAAGAGAACAGCGAAGCGCCCTGTAGCAAGTGGGGCTATGTCTGTTTCGGAAGCATTAACTTTTGCAACCATTGCGGGTATTGCCGGTGTGTTAACGATGTGGTATTTTTTCAATCTATCATCTGCCCTTCTTTCCGCTTTCAGCCTAGTACTTTATGCTTTCATTTATACCCCATTAAAGAAAATAAATTCAATTGCTGTTTTAATAGGAGCATTACCGGGTGCTTTACCCTGTTTAATTGGGTGGGTGGCAGGTAACGACGATTTTTCTGCCGGAGGTTGGGTATTATTTGGCATCCAGTTTTTATGGCAGTTCCCTCATTTTTGGGCAATAGCTTGGGTGGCCCATAATGATTACACCAAAGCCGGTTTTAAATTATTACCTGCTAAAAGCGGACCTACTAAATTTACTGCTGTTCAATCGGTAATGTATTCTGTACTCATGATTCCGGTAGGTGTTTTGCCTTATTATTTCGGACTAACAGGCATACTTAGTTTATGGATAGTGATGGCTTGTAATATTGTTATGGTTATTCAGAGTATGCGTTTATATATGAATATGGATGTGAAATCTGCCAGAAGAGTTATGTTTAGCAGTTATATCTATTTACCGATTGTGCTTTTGGCATTGTTGGCAGATAAGGGATGATATAAGGTAATAGGTAAAAGATAATAGGTTATAGGTTATAGGGGATAGGGAAAGGGTATAGGTTATTTGTCTCAAGCATTTGAAATTATGTTATTAAGCAATAATATGACAGAGGAAAAAAGAATTCATCCGCACAAATTTACCTTATGGGTTGCCATGGGTAGTATCGTGATGATGTTTGCAGGTTTAACAAGTGCATATATCGTGAAAAAGAACCAGAGTAGTTGGTTGGAATTTGAGTTACCGAAAATTTTCTGGTACTCCACATTGGTAATACTACTCAGCAGTGTAACCATTCATTTAGCGGGCAAATCATTCAAGGCTCGCGAAATGGGTAGGTATAGAAATTTGATAACCATTACTGCAGCATTAGGCGTACTTTTTATCATATTTCAGGTATTTGGCTTTCTAAATTTAGAAGGGAGAAATATTGCCCTAACAGGGGCAAAGAGTAATTCGGCAGCTTCTTTCTTACTCGTGATTACGGGTTTGCATATGCTCCATGTATTGGGTGGTGTAATAGCCATCCTGGTGATTTTTGTTAAAGCCTATGCCGGAAGCGTAAAACAATACAGTAGTATGCCGATAGATTTAGTGAGTACTTATTGGCATTTTGTAGATATACTTTGGATTTATTTATTCATATTCTATAATTGGATCGGATAAACATAAAAAAGTTGACTTTTATGCAGCTTTTTTGACGTCTAGCCAATACTTTTGTAAACGAAACGAACGAGCGTTATGGCAACAACTGCAACAGCACCGGGTACTAAATTATGGGGAGGTGGTAAAAGCCCCTTTAACGTAGAGTATGGCAAACTTATGATGTGGTATTTTCTCATGAGTGATGCGTTTACTTTTGGTGCATTTTTGATTTCTTATGGTACTATCCGTTTTTCAACAAATGGATGGCCCGACCCTAATGAAGTGTTTAGAAGCTTTCCATTTGCACCGGAAGGTGTGCATGCTCCTTTGGTTTTTGTGAGTATCATGACCTTCATTCTCATTATTAGTTCTGTTACGATGGTGTTGGCCGTACATGCAGGACATAATATGGATAAGAAAGGAGTAGTGAAAAATTTGATATTGACAATTATCGGAGGCTTGGCTTTCTTAAGTTGTCAGGCTTGGGAGTGGACTCACTTACACCACGAAGGTGCTTGGTGGGGTGCTAATCCCTTCCTCAATCATGATGGTACGGCATCGTCTACGAACTTTACCAATTATTTCTTTACAATTACCGGTTTCCACGGCTTCCATGTGTTCTCAGGTGTGATTATCAATATCGTGATGTTGATCATGACGCTTACTGACCAGTTTGAGAAAAGAGGTCATTATTTAATGATTGAGAAAGCAGGTTTGTACTGGCACTTTGTAGATTTAGTATGGGTATTTGTATTCACCTGTTTTTATTTGATCTAATTCATAATTTATAATTTTAAATTCATAATTCTTAACTGAATATGGAACACACAGCAGAACATCAGGAGCATAGTGGTGGCGGTACCAAAGAAATAGTAAAAGTAACAATCATACTTACTGTACTTACCATTGTTGAATTGATTCTAGGATTTTGGATGATAAGTATACCCTTGGAAAGAGCAAGCTTTCGTTTAGCAGTAAAAGGAACAATTGTGATTTTGATGTTGGCTAAAGCATTTTATATTGTTGCTTATTTTATGCATTTGAAGCATGAGATCAAGAATATGATCATGACCATCGTAGTGCCTTTAGCATTATTTGTTTGGTTTATTATCGCTTTCTTATATGATGGTAACTCATTCCGTCACCTTCGGAATACCTATGATCCGCACTATAAAGAACAAAGTACCATTAAAATTGAGAAAAAGGAGCATAGTAGTGAAACAAAGCAAGAGGGGGCAAAGCCAAATGATGCGAAGGATGGTAAACAAGAAGAAAAGAAAGCAACTCATTAAGAGTTTATAATTGTATTTCACTTTTTAGTAAACCATCCCAATTATAAAGGGGTGGTTTTTATTTAGATGCCATGAATAGAAAAGCCATTTTAGGAGTTTTGCTAGCGTTGGGGGTACCGCTTGGATGCTATTGGATTTTGAAATATGCCAGCGATAATGCGGTAAATATGCCAAGGAAATATCTTTTAGATACTGTTGTTACACGCGTTGAGAAAGGGAAGGAAGTTATAGATAGTATTTGGCATAAAACAGCGAATATTAGTTTAGTGAATCAGTTAGGAGATACCGTAAGCCTATATGATAAGCAAGGAAAAATTATTGTTATCGATTTCTTTTTTACAAGTTGTAGAAGTATTTGTCCGCGTATGACTCAAAACATGCGCACGCTGCAACAGTCTTTTAAAAAAGGAGGAGATGTTCGCAACAAAATCGATACTTCTATTGTTCAATTTATTTCATTCACTGTAGATCCGGAAAGAGATTCGGCTCAGGTGTTAAAATATTATGCAGATAGGTTTGGAGTGAATCATGATAATTGGTGGATGCTAACGGGAGATAAGAAGAAAATCTATGATTTTGCATTTGAGGAATTGAAGGTTGATAAATTCAGTGAGGAGCCTATTAGTCCTGATTTTGTACATACCAGCCGCTTTGTGGTGCTCGATAAAGATTATAGAGTTAGAGGTTATTATAATGGGTTAGATTCAGCAGATATAAAAAAATTAGCAAGAGATATTGGACTGCTAATGCTGGAAAAAGATAAGAAAAAGAAGAGTGGGATCTTCCAAAATATCATTGATTTAAGTTGGTTATGGCTGATAGTAGCACTTTCAGTTTCATTTTTTATGATCTACTTGAATCAGAGAAGAAAAATTAACGGCTAAAAAAAAGAATATGTTAGCACCGGTACTAAAAAAGAATGATAAGCAAGCGGCTTGGTTGATTGGTATTTTTTCGGTAGTTGTTTTTGCAGTGGTAGTATCCTTAGGCAGAATCAAGCTAAACGTAAACGTGGGCTTTAACGTTCATATTTTCGCTGCTGCTAATGCCATTATTAATTCTGTTATTGCTGTTTTGCTAATAGCTGCATTGGTAGCAGTAAAGCAAAATAATTATTTGTTGCACAAGCGGTTGATGATGACGGCGCTTATACTTTCGATTCTTTTTTTGGTATCGTATATAGCGCATCATTTGCTTGCGGGAGAAGCTAAGTTTGGTGATATAGATCATGATGGATTGGTTGTTGAAGAAGAAAAACTTGCTGTTGGTAAACTCCGGTATCTATATTATTTCATCTTGGTTACGCATATTTTCTTAGCTGCCGTAATCCTTCCATTTATCCTGTTTACTGCATATCGTGGACTAACTGCTGAATTTACAGTGCATAAAAAATTAGCAAAGATCACATGGCCTTTATGGCTCTATGTAGCTATCACTGGTCCGGTTGTATACTGGCTCATACATCCCTACTATACATAGGCAATAGGTTATAGATTAAAGGGTTTTCCTGTATATAACTTAGATTGAAGATTCCAGATTACAATTAATTAAGCCTTTTTGGTAAGTACCAGCAGTTCATTAGCTTGCACTTCTGTGATAAATCTTTTTACCCCTTGTTTGTCTACATAAGAACGATTAATTAATTTCCCTTCAACTACAACTTCAGTTCCTTTTACCATTAATTTTTCTGCAATATCTGCTAGTTTGCCCCAGGCAACTACACTGTGCCATTGGGTATCGGTAACTTTTTCTCCTTTTGAATTACGATAGGTTTCGTTGGTAGCAACACTAAGATGCGCAACGCGTTTTTCTTCTCCGATATTTTTAATGTCGGGATTTTGCCCAAGATTACCGATTAACTGTACCTTGTTTTTCATAGTTTTTGTTTTTATAAATGTAAATATGCGATACTTGGTATAAATAAGGCGAGTTTTAGACATTTACTTTCGTTTGTAAATGTTTGTTTACAGATAGCTTCCATAATACCGTGATTTTATTTCTTCGATTAGGTATTTCTACGGCTAATTTTTTTTACTGAATAATTATTTTGCTCTTGTAACCCGTTATGCAAAATATATGGAACCAGTAAAGCAATGTATGTATTGTAAAAAAGGGATTTATGGTCGTACCGACAAGAAATTCTGTAATAGCTATTGCAGAAGCAGTTATCACAATAATATGGTAACGCCAGATATAAATTATGTTAGGCGAATAAATTACCACTTGCAAAAAAATAGGAAAATATTGGCGGCAGCTTTTTTATCGTGTAAGCAAACAAAACAGGTATCTTTTAAAGAACTGTTTGTGCAGGGTTTTAGTTTTGCTTACTATACCCATCAGCAAGAGAAAGAGAATAGAGAAACGTATTTGTATTGCTATGATTATGGATATAGGATTGTAGATAATAATAAAGTAGCGATTGTACAGGAGGAATGATGGTTAGTGTGTAGTGATTGGTGTATAGTGGTTAGTAAAAGATTAAGACTAATTGGAGTTACTCATTAAAAACTATGCACTACCCACTACTCACTATTTCTTAAACCTTATCTTCACCCTCGCTACGCCTGCACCGAGCATATCAATTTCTTTAGCGGCTGCTTTGGTAAGATCGATGATACGGCCGCTAACAAAAGGACCACGATCATTGATACGCACTTGAACTGACCGGCCATTGGCTAAATTTGTTACCATTACTTGGGTACCGAAAGGAAGTTTTTTATGCGCCGCGGTTAGTTTGGATTGATTGAAGATCTCTCCATTGGCTGTTTTTCTTCCTTCAAATTTATCTGCATAGAAAGATGCATAACCTGTTTCGGTTTCGTAATGAGAACCGGCTGGGGTAGATTTACGATGACAAGAAGAAAATAGTATTAGGAAGAGTAAAAATAATACAGCGAAGTTCTTTAACATGTACTAATAACGACCGTAGGCTATTTAATATTTTACTTTTTCGGCTGCCTATATTGATTAGCGCGTATATTTTCTGCTGCTTTTTCAACCGTTTCTAAAATCCTTTTTTCACGTGTACCGGGTGTTTTAGCATTGTTGATCCATTCATAAATACTCTTTTTTGTAGAGGGGGGAAATGCATTAAAAAACTGCTTGGCCATTTTATTTTTCTCTAAGGCTTTTGAAAGATCTTTGGGCATTTCTAAAGCCGATATTTTGTCGAGTGCAGTCCAGGTTCCTGTTTTCTTTGCGAGTTCAATCATAGCCAAACCGGCAGGTGCTATTTTATTAGCAGCTAATAATTTTTCTATCTTTTTTTTGTTAACGGTACTCCAATTGCTAGCAGGCTTTCTTTGGGAGAAAAATTGATAATAGCTTTCTTCATCCCGCTTATTGGGTTTACTATCTATCCAGCCAAAACAAAGAGCTTCATCTACTGCTTCGGGATAATATACACTGGGTATCCCCGACTCTTTTTTATAAATGATTAGCCATACTGCTTTTTCTTTGGCATGATTTTTATTAAGCCATTTCCGCCAGGCTTGTTGATTTTTTGCGTAAAAGGTAGGGATGCCTTTGTAGACTTCATTCATATACTAAAGTTAGTAAACTGTAATCTATAGTATACCGTCTTCGGTCTCCGGTCTATTGTCCAAACGGCAACTTAACCACTTTAGCTTTCACTAGGGAATTGCGGATATCTATATAAATTTCGCTGTCGATAGCAGCGTGTGATGTTGCAACATAGCCCAAGCCAATAGCTTTTGATAAGGAAGGCGATTGGGTACCGCTTGTTACTTTGCCGATAGCATTACCCGTAGCGTCTTTAATGATATAATCGTGCCTCGGAATACCACGGTCTATCATTTCAAAACCTACCAGTTTTCTGGTAATACCTGCTACTTTTTGTGCAGCAATAATTTCTTTGGCAGTAAAATCTTTACTGAATTTAGTAATCCAGCCTAATCCTGCTTCCAGTGGCGAAGTGGTATCATCAATATCATTGCCATATAAGCAATATCCCATTTCTAAACGAAGTGTATCGCGAGCACCCAAACCTATTGGTTTAATGCCGGCTTCTTTGCCGGCTTCAAAAATTGCATCCCATATTTTATCGGCGGCACCATCGTTATCCTCAAAATATATCTCTATTCCACCGGATCCGGTATAACCGGTAGCACTTACTAAAACATTTTCAACCCCTGCAAAAACACCTTTTACAAAAGTGTAGTATTTGAGGTTCATGATATCCATATCAGTGAGCGGCTGTAATATTTTGGTAGCATTGGGCCCTTGAATAGCGAGTAAACAGGTTTTATCGCTGATATTATGCATTTCTACATGGTTGGTATTTCTTGCGCTAATCCAGTTCCAATCTTTTTCAATATTAGAAGCGTTCACAACCAGCATATATACTTTATTTTGCTCAACACAGTATACGATCAGATCGTCTACTATGCCACCCGTTTCATTGGGCAAACAACTGTACTGTGCTTGTCCGTTTACAAGCTTGGCCGCATCATTAGAAGTAACGCGTTGAATAAGATCTAAGGCATGTTCACCTTTAAGGATAAACTCACCCATATGGCTCACATCAAAGACACCTGCATTTTTGCGAACGGCCGCATGCTCATCATTGATACCCGTATAACTAATAGGCATATTATAACCGGCGAATTCAGCCATTTTTGCTCCTAAAGCAATATGTTTCTGTGTAAACGGGGTATTTTTCATATTTGGCAATTGAGTCGCAAAAATACAGGAATTAAGGGTTCAATAAGTAGAGCCCCACACGCCGGGGCGCGCAGGGCTCCATTTTCCAACCTGAACCGAGTTTATGCTCCTAATTGCAATAAAGAAAACATGCCTAACTCTCCCATCAATTCATTTTTTGGTTCTACTTCTTTTACTTTTAGAACAGGCTTCACTTCTTGTTGATTTTGAGAAATAGCTTTTTGATATTTATATTTCACAGTATCGGGAGCTTTTTCCAATTCTTTCTTCAACTCTTCTGTTTCTTTTTGTTTACGTTCTAATTCTTTCTTCAACTCTTCTTTACTACGTTTATAATTTTCAATGGCATCATCACTATTGTTATCATCTGAACGTTTATCAATTCTTTCTCTGCCGGAAGGCGTCATAATATACTCTGTGTTAGAGCTCCAGTTACCATCTCCATTATCCCACTCATTATCCCAATCAAAACTATCATTACCTTTTTTGAAGTGCATCCATTTTAAGCGGCGAGATACTTCTTCATCAATCTCAATTTTCTTGCCTACCGGTACTTGTACAGTTACAATAACACTTTGATTGCGAAACTTGGTTCCTTTTTTTAGGTTGAAGCCACGATTCAATATCAACACACTATCCATTTGTGTTAAGCCATAATGTATTTCATTGATATTGGCAAGTGCTACATTTTCGTCTCTGCCATTACTCATTTTGGTATAATATACATGGTACAGAGAATCCTGACTTTTCGCGATACGTAGGCTTACATTATTGAGGATGATACTATCTCCATCATAACCGAGGAATCCATCGAGATGAAGCCATTTACCAATTACACGTACTCTTGAATCTTCTACTTTGATAATTAGTTTTTTACTCTTGGGTTGTTGAATAGCGATATCTTTTTTCTCTTTTGCACGGGCATCGAAATCCTGTGTAATAAGGGCAGCTAAGAAAACCGCGCTTATGATTCCTAAGGTCCATAATCCCCCAAAAGCGAGACCTAAATACCTGCTACCTGCTTTTGCACCGATGATTCTGCGGATCAGCCACACGAGTATGCCAATTACAGGTACTAATAAGAAAAGAAGTATTGTTGACCATGCCAGGAAGTTTTGCCAAAAGCCGTCAAGGAAAAAATCTTTTAAAGGGAATGCCGCAACCCCAGCCGTCATCATAGCCATCAATGCAACAAAAAGTGCGAAAGCGATAACTCCGGCTACAAAGAGGAAGAATGCTTTGAACAGCGTAGCGATAATATTCCCAATTCTATTAGCACTGGTTCTGCTTGCGTTTGCTGCCTCTTTACCAAATTGTTTACTTTTTTGGCTTACCGTGCTGCCGAACTCATTACCAAATTCTTTGGCTTTTTCGGAGAATTCGGTACCCCATTTTTCGGCTCTGGTTTTAAAACCTTCCAGATCTTCTTGAATGGTATTTTTAATTGTATTTAAGTCTACTTTCTCCCCACGCATTTCTAGTTTTTCGGAAGCACTTTTAGCTTCCGGAATCACAGCCCAAAGTATGGCATAGGTTACAAATAAAGTACCGCCGAAAGAGCCAAAGAGGAAGCTGGGAAATGGATCGAAGTCGAACCAAAAAGCGGAGCGGAAAATATTGGTTATGATACCTATTACCAGTGGCATGGCAAATATGAGTCGGGGTATCCAGATAGCGATATCAAAATAAGTGGCAATACCGCTGGCTACACCGGCTATCACTTTTTCTTCGGGGTTTCTATATAACCTTTTTGAAGAAGTGATATGTTCCAGTGATTTTGAAGGGAGAATAATCCATAACAAAATATATAATAAGATACCTGTGCCGGCACCGAAAGTAATAAGCGCAAACACTAAACGTACAATAGTAGGGTCTACACGCAAGTAACTCGCTAAGCCACTACAAACCCCACCCAGTATTTTATCGTTTTGATCTCTGTATAAGCGACCGCGAGGAGCTTCTTCATACTGCGTACGTTGATTGCTGTTTTGTTGTTGGTCGTTACTACCGAGCTGAGACTTTACTTTACTTTCTTCACCCTCAAAATCTTCAGGGCGCCCCATACTGGCTATTATTTTATTGACGTCTTCATCGGTAATGCAGGTGCTGCCTTTCTTAAGTGTTTCACCAAAAAGCTCAGCAATACGGCCCTCAATATCATTGATGATTTCATCTCTTCCTTCTTCATTGGCGAAGAAACGACGGAGGCTTTCTACATACTGCTTCAGTACGTCGTAGGCAGATTCCTCTATGGGAATCACCCTGCCCTGGAAGTTTATGTTTATTACCTTTTTCATGAGTTGATTAGTTTTCTTGGTTTAGGTTGGTTTGGTTGTTTTCTGTTTCTGTGGATGTTTGGGGCTGGGTAAGCACATGTACGGCATCTGCTAATTCTTGCCAGGTTCTTTCTAATTCCTGGTAAAAGGTTAACCCTTTATCCGTCATCACAAAATATTTTCGGGGGGGGCCGCTATTGCTTTCTACCCATCGGTAAGTTAGTAACTCTGCGTTTTTTAAACGTGTTAATAATGGATAGAGTGTGCCTTCCAAAATGTGAAGGTTAGCGGCTTTCATTCTTTCCACCAAATCACTCGGGTAAACTTCTCCCTGGCGAATGATGGAGAGAATACAAAACTCCAGCACCCCTTTGCGCATTTGGCTTTGTGTATTCTGAATATCCATAACATTTGTTTGTTTAGTGAATAGAGATTGATTAGATCAAATTTCTTCTTGGCATTCTTACCCGGCGCATGCGCTCCAAATTCCAGAAATCTACTAAACCGAAAACTGGTTTGTGGGTGTTTACTGTGTTGTTCATTGTTTTATGTTTTAATTGTTTTAGAATCACATTGACAACACAAAGATGGGGAATATTTTAGTACTATGCAACACACAGTACCTGTTTTTTTTCAGTAATAGGCAGGAATAAGATGCATGTATTACATAAGTAACTGAATAACAATCCGTTATGATTTTTTGAAAAAAAGTAAATATGATGAACGGTTTTATAAAGGGATGGAAGGTTTGAGCTAAAAGCGATAAGGGAAATAGGTAGAGTAAGTAAACTAGGTAACTAAGTAGGATAAGTAAACTATGTATTATAAGGGTACAAGTATATGGCTCACAGACTTACCGACTTTTCATCGGACTCTCTGACTTTCCTTCGGACTCTCCGACTTTACACTACCACCAATTCATAAAACGCCTCAGGCTGTAAATATTTCTTTGCTAACGCTTGTAATTCTTCTGCGTTAGTAGTTCTGATATTGTAAATGCTATTATAAAAATAGTTTTCATCGATACCGTTGAGGATATAATTTTTCCAACGAGCAATGAGTTGAAAGGGCCCATCTAAATCACCCAATATACCTCCGATCATATGATTACGAACTAAATGTAATTCTTCCTCATCAATAGGTTCAACACAAAGTTTTTTCATTTCTTTATATACTTCTTCAATCGTTGCTTCACAAACATCTCTACCTGCCTCGGTACTGATCATCCATGAAGTTTCTCTTATATGATTTTGTATAAAACTATGAATACCATAAGTATAGCCTTTATCTTCCCGGATATTACTCATGAGGCGAGATCCAAAAAAACCACCAAAAATATTGTTGAGTATATGTGCTTTCTGAAAATCGGGATGATGCCTGTTAGGGAATGGGCGCGCTAAACGGATGGCACCTTGTACACCATCGGGATCATTGATGATTCTATACTTTTTATTTTCAGCGGATTGTATATTATACTGAATATTGGGTATGCTTCGTTGTTGAAGCGGAAGACTACCAAAATTATTTTCAAGTTGTTTATCAAGATCAACAGGTAATTTACCTGCTGCAAAAATGATGCACTTCCCTTCTTTATAAAATTTCTGAAAGAATTGCTCAAGAGCAGATCTTTCAATAGCATCATAATCAAGGGTACTGGTATACTTACCATAAGGGTGATATATGCCATAGATATATTCGTCTATCAAACGATTGGCAATGAAATCACATTTCTTCAAATTTACTTCAAGTCGTTGTTTTTGATTTTGTTTATAAATGCTTAATTCGGATTCCGGGAAAATAGATTCGGTAATAAGTTCCGTTACTACCGGTAACAGAACCGATATATGCTTGCTTAAACAATGCAAGGTGATGGTAGCTGTTTCATTATAACAACTTCTATTCAAATACGCACCATAGAATTCGAAATGCTCATTGATTTGATATGCCGTTTTTTGTTTGGTACCATTTTTCAATAAAAAATTGGTAGTGGCGGCCACTATATTCTGTTGTTCATACCAATTGCCTGCATAAAAAACCCATTCAATCATCACTACTTCCTGTATCCCTGCATCTAAACTATACACGGGCACCTGATTACTTAGTGTGAAGTGCTCGCAATTTTTTAGCTTCAACTCAAAATCTACGGCATCGGTAATAGAAGGTTGTACTTTTCTGTTGAGCATGAAGACTCCTTATTTCGCTTTATAATAAATAGTATTGCTATTCGATTCCCTGAAAATATCTTGACTGTAATGAAGCATATCTACTGCAGTAACGGCACGATATTTTTCTAATTCTGTATTCATAAGTGATGCATCGCCTAATAATTCATACATGGCCAAACTATTAGCCCTACTCATTACACTCATATCTTCAAAGGCAATTACACTTTCTGTTTTGTGTTGTACTTTTAAAAGTTCATTATTGGATATTGCAGTTGTACAAATTTTTTCAATTTCTTCTCCCAGCGCTTTTTCAACCCGCTCAAAGCTTACCCCTTTTACTAATTTACCCTCAACCGCTAATAGCCCCGCATCCATGCTCCCGAAATGATAGCAATCTAAATTGGAAAATAATTTTTGTTCTTTTACCAACGACTGATAAAGCCGTGAAGAACCCCCGCCTCCCAATATTTCACTGATTAAATCAGCAGCATAATATCCTTTATCTAAACGCCCATCCATATGCCAAGTTTTGATAAAAGCGTCTAATGGTACTTCCGCTTCAATCAATTCTTTACGTGCTTCTGTTTGTTTGGGTTCTTGTGGTATACACCTTATATATTTTTCTCCTGATGGGATGGGGCCAAACCATTTTTCGGCCAAATGCACTACTGCATCTGTAGTGATATTCCCCGCTACTACTAAAATAGCATTCGAAGGGGTATAGTGTTTTTTAAAAAAAGCTTTTACGTCATGTATAGTAGCATTCTCAACATGACTTAACTCTTTCCCGATTGTCATCCATCTATAGGGGTGAACTTGATACGCTAAAGCACGCATTTTATGCCACACATCGCCATAAGGTTTGTTGATATAATGCTCTTTGAATTCTTCGCAAACTACTTTGCGTTGAACCGCTAAGCTCCGCTCACTAAATGCTAAGCTTAGCATTCTATCACTCTCGAGCCAAAAAGCCGTTTCAATATTAGCAGCCGGTAGTTGACAGTAATAGTTGGTTAGATCATTTGTGGTATAGGCGTTATTATCCCCGCCGGCTCTTTGTAAAGGTTCATCATAATCAGGTATATTGATACTGCCCCCAAACATTAAATGTTCAAATAAATGAGCAAACCCCGTTTTAGCAGGATCCTCATCTCTGGCACCCACATCGTACAAAACATTTACTACCGCCATAGGTGTAGCGGTATCTTCATGTACCAAAACGGTTAATCCATTATGTAGCTGAAAACGATTATACTGAATCATGATATATTATCTCGACATGCAAAATAATTGATTTCAATAGAACTACCGAAAAACCATTATCTACGAATATCTTTTACATCAAGCGTTAATACAATAGGGGTTTGCTGTCTAAAAACAACAACTTTTACTTTTCCGATGGCATTTTGGAAAATATTTTTATATGCCTGAATATTTTTCGAAAAATTAGTTTCTACAGAAAAAATAATATCATCGGGTAAAAAACCTGCTTTTTCCCCGGGTGAATCTTTTATCACATCTATTACTCTGATTTCCCCATTAATTAAATAAATACCTAAGCCGGTATAACTATAATCAAATGGTTCTTTAAAATGGGTATTCGGTTTGATGTGAATACTCTGTTCCGGATAATTGAGTACAACATTAAATCTTCTTAGTAAATCATTTCCCATGATACCTCCCAGCATTGGGTATTGCGTAACATTATATATGTCATCAAAAATATGTACCGGTACTTTCCTGAATTTGTAAGGGCCGATTTTAATAGATTTAATAACAGTTATTTCCATTTTCCTTTTTCCGCCTAAACCTTCTGCTTGGGTAGGATAAAATTTTCTGGATAATTTAAATACCGAACTGTCTTCCGTAAAGTCTTTTGATAAAAGAAAACAAAGACCGGCACCTGTATCAAAAATAAATCTACTGGCAATAGATCTTGCATCCTCAATATTTGCAGCTTGCATAGGTAGGGTTGTGAAATTTGGTTTCATAAGATGCCCCCCTCTGTGATATCGGTAATTTCCGGGTGTATATACTTCAATAATTTTTTCATCGTAGTCGATCCTTACAATATGTCTTCTAAAAAAACTATATCCGATAATGCCATCAATTTTTTGTCCGTATACGCTGGTTAATAACTCATAATCATTGATATGAAAATCCAAGTTTTGTGCCTTCATTCCGGGTAACCCCAAATCATGGTTATTTGTAAAATCAACATTTCTTATACCCCCTATTCCACGAATCGTTTTTTCGCTTTTAACAATCGATAGATTCAGTCTTTTTACCGTGGCAGAGTCTAATGAAATTCCTCCACTACCCGTGTCTAATATAAAAAATAGAGAATCCGGAAATTGATCGAGCTGCGCTTTAATTACAATAATACCTCCGCTAAGCTGAGTAAAGGGGAAACTGGCAATTTTTTTCGATTCAGGAAGCACGAATTCTTCCTGTGCCAAAGCAAAGGAAAAAGAAAATAAAAAGAATAAGAGTAACCCCCTTTTCATAGCAATCGTTTAGTAATAACAAGATAACCCCATTCCATGACAACATAATCCCTAATTAGGTTGCATTACAAACTATTCCCTTAGTACCTTTGTTAAATAGTACAATAAGTAGTGAAAATGGATATATCAGCACTTTATAGAAAAGCCTTAGATTTTGAGTTTTTATCGGTAGAAGAGGGAATCTATCTTTTTGAGCATGCACCACTGACGGAATTGATGCAAATAGCTCATGAGCTTCGTAAAATACAAGTACCTCATGGAAAGGTTACCTGGCAGATCGACAGAAATGTAAATACAACCAATGTGTGTATTGCTAACTGTAAGTTTTGTAATTTTTACAGAATTCCGGGGCATGCGGAAGCATATATCACAGAAATGCCCGTATACAGAAAAAAGATTGAGGAAACACTTCGCTTTGGAGGTGATCAATTGTTATTGCAAGGTGGGCATCACCCCGATTTGGGTCTGGATTTTTATACTAATTTGTTCCGGCAATTAAAGCAAGAATACCCCAGCTTAAAACTCCATGCTTTGGGCCCCCCCGAAGTGGCTCATATTGCAAAATTGAGTAAGCTATCTCACCACGAAGTATTAAAAGCCTTACAAGAGGCAGGCTTGGATTCCTTGCCTGGAGCGGGTGCGGAGATATTAGTAGATCGGGTTCGTAGACTGATTTCTAAAGGTAAGTGTGGGGCAGATGAGTGGCTCACTATCATGCACGAGGCACATAAACTCAATATTACTACCAGCGCTACTATGATGTTTGGACATGTAGAAACCATTGAAGAACGCTTCATCCACCTCGTACGTATTCGTGAAATACAAGCTAAAAAACCTGAGCATGCAAAAGGATTTTTGGCTTTTATACCCTGGACTTTCCAAGATGTGGATACGCTTCTTACCAGAATTAGGGGGGTACATAACCTTACCACCCCTGAGGAGTATATCAGAATGATTGCTATAAGTAGAATCATGCTACCTAATATTAAAAATATACAGGCCAGCTGGCTTACTGTGGGAAAACAAACCGCTCAAATATGTTTACAGGCCGGTGCGAATGATTTTGGAAGTATCATGATCGAGGAAAATGTAGTTAGTGCAGCAGGGGCTCCGCACAGATTTACATATAAAACCATGCAAGATGCTATAAAAGAAGCCGGTTTTGAGCCTCAACTAAGGAATCAGCAATATGAATGGAGAGAGGTTCCGGCAGGTATTGAAGAGCAAGTGATTAACTACTAAATCTCAAAAATCCAATATTCAGCCAAAAAATTCGTTTTTCTGTTGAATATGAACATTTTTAAGTCAGTTATTTGTCACGATTACACGGTTATCCGTGCACAAAGGCAGCCGCAATTCAAAACCAATGGTGTGCACATGATTGGTGTATGCTGGATCGCTAATACCCTTAGTTTGGTAGGTATTGGTATATTATATTTTTTACTTGCCAAAAGGAAGAACGACGTATATGATTTGCTTTTCGAAATCCATTATTGGGAACTAGCGGGCAGAGTTGGTATTATCGTTTTACTCTCTATCATATACCTTATTGCATTTGCAGCCTATGGCGGAAAAGCTACTTTTTTTCGTATTATTCATGAGTTTATGGAATTAGACCAAGAAGCTCAAATTGCAGTTGCCCGAAAAGGCGGCCGGTATTTCTATGGCTCTTTATTAGTATTTGCTGTTGTAGCAGGTATCTTATTTTATTTTGTTAAGCTCGGTGGATACCAACACATCTAAAGAATTTTTAGTTTTACTGTAACAAAACCTCCGTTGAATCGTATAATAGGGGATTAGCTTATGAACGAACGGGATTACAATAGTTGTGTAAATAATCATGCAGATGGCCTATTTAGGTTCATTGTAAAGAACTTGAAGTATGAGGAAGATGCACGAGATATTGTGCAAACTGCATTTGAAAAGCTATGGCGAAATAGAGATCAGGTGGAAACTGCTAAATCCAAATCTTATCTATTTACGGTGGCATATAATCAAATGATTGACCACATTCGAAAGCATAAAAGAATACAGTTAACAGATGGCTTTCATGAAAATACGGGTATTACGCATCAACAGCATGGCAATTTGAAAAAAACATTGATGGATGCCTTAAATACACTCAATGAAACCCAAAGAAGTTTAGTGATGCTGAAAGATTATGAAGGGTATAGTTATCAAGAAATCGGGCAAATTATGGATTTAAATGAGAGTCAGGTTAAAGTATACCTGCATAGGGCTAGAATTATTTTAAAAAACTATTTGGTGAGTCCGGAAAATGTTCGCTAACATGAGTATTAACAAACATAATTACGAATCTTATTTTCTGCTATTGGTAGATGGGGAGTTGAATGCCCATGAGCAGGAAGAAGTGATGTTGTTTGTTGATGCAAATCCCGATTTGGCTGTGGAACTTGAAGCTCTATATGCTACCAAACTTCCTGCCGATGATATTTTATTATACCCTAACAAACAAGGTTTAATCAAAGAGGTTGGAAATGCTATTTCTTTAGAGAATTATGAGTCTTGGTTCTGTGCTTATGTAGATAAAGAACTTACCCAAGAAGATGCAGCGGCAGTTGAATTATTTGTACTCCAGCACCCTTCTTTGCAAGAAGAATTTTTGTTACTGCAACAGTCGGTATTACCAATCGAAAATATTGTTTTTGAAAATAAAGAACTACTATATCGAAAAGAATCAAAACGTGTTGTACTTGTACCTTATATACGCCGAATTGCCATTACAGCTATTTTTATTACCGCTTTATTTTCTGTTTGGTTTGTTACCAGAAATACGAATACAAATGCAGATACAATAGTTGCCGGTAATACCGGTTCGGGTAATAACGCTACTAAATCTGCTATTACTGAGCAATCGGCTTTTACAACTGCCGGTAAAAAAAATAAGGAAGTAAGTGTAACAGAAAATAACCTAGTACGTTCAGTAAATAACAGTATTAATAAAGAAGAAAAGCAAGATGCAAAAAGAAGCAGTATTAATAATAATGAACAAGAATTAGTACAAGTATCTGTTCCACAAAATAAGGTAGAACAAATTGTTTCAGAAGGGTTACATACACCTGCTACAAGTATGGAGGCGGTTGGTAATACCCATGAAACAGTGATAGCAAAGACGGAAATAGAACCTCAGGAAACCGAAATACATCAACAAGTAGAGAAGGTTTCTTATAAAGAAATAGATACTGACGATAATAATAAGAGTTTATATGTTGGCGCCATTGAAATAAATAAAGACAAGCTTCGCGGTTTTCTTAGAAAAGCCGGAAGTATTTTCAAATCGAAAGCTAAACAGGAAGAAGATAAAACGGATACTTCTCCACAGCGATTAAAATAAAAAGATAGCATGAAAAGGTTACTAAGTACGATGGCAATATTGATTATTGCCCAGCAGGGATTTGCTCAAACAGACAGCACAGCAACAACAACCGATACAGTTAGGGTTGGTAATTTTCTTATCATAAAGAAAAATAAGACGAGTGAGAGTGGGTCTGATATCGAATCATCCCGTCGAAGAAACTATGATATCAATGCAAGTGTGCATAGTATTATTAGAAGACCGGCTAAGAAAAAAAATATTAGTACGAACTGGTGGATCTTCGATTTAGGATTTGCTAATTTGAGAGATAATACCGACTATAATTATGCACAGGCCGGTTCTTACTTCAAAACGTTTCGCCCTGCCGATGGCCCGGTTAATCAAAATAGTTATCGGTTAAATACGGGTAAAACAAGTAATGTAAATATTTGGTTTTTCATGCAAAAACTAAATGTTAGTAAGCATGTATTGAATTTGAAATACGGACTTGGTTTGGAAATGTACAATTTCAGGTACGATACCAGATTGAGTTATAGAAAAGATCCGGTACCGTTTGTATATAACGATTCGATCGGATTTAGTAAGAACAAATTATTTGCATCTTATCTTACCGTTCCATTAATGGTGAATATCAATACTACACCTGATAAAAGAAAAGGGTTTAGTTTTAGTGCGGGTGTAAGTGCAGGCTATTTAGTGGGTAGCAGAAACAAACAAATTAGCGGTGAGCGCGGTAAGCAAAAAATTAATGGAAATTTTGAAATGGAACCTTGGCGTTTAGCTGCTATCGGTGAATTAGGAATTGGGCCCGTTCGTTTATACGGATCCTATAGCTTGAATAAATTACAGAAAGACGTAACCAGGCTTGAACAGTTCCCTTATGCAATCGGTATACGTTTCAGTAACTGGTAAAATATTTTTTCTCATGTTCATAATAGCCCCGCTTTTTTAGGCAGGGCTTTTTTGTTAACGATTTAAAAATTAACAAGCTGCTACAATCTTTATTAGCCGGTTTCGTTTTAATTTAGTAGACGCTTAAGATATATGAATACCCTTCGTTATTCTCTATTTTTGCTGGCTATCACTGCCTTATTTACTTCTTTTCGAAAACCGAAGCGATTAGTTACTCATGCAGATAAAGACAGTTATTCTGTGTATATTATCAAAAGCGAATATGCATTAAAAATTTATGACGCTGAAGGGGAATGGATGGCCACTTATCCGGTTGTTTTTGGGAGTAATGATTTAGGAGATAAAATGATGCAGGGAGATCGTAAAACACCCGAAGGCACTTTTCATATAACAGCAAAAAGAAAGCACCCCAAATGGGGGTATTTTATAAGTATTGATTATCCTAATGAGGAAAGTATTGCCAAATTCAATCAAAGAAAAGCAGAAGGGAAGATCCCATATGGTGCTAAAATAGGTGGAGAGATCGGCATTCATGGTACTTGGCCGAATGAAGACTTTGCGATCGATCAATACCGTAATTGGACCGAAGGTTGTGTGAGCACTAAAAACACTTACATTAAGGAGCTGTTTGATCTACTTCCTGTTGGTACGCGCGTTGAGGTTAGGCGATAATGATTTTAACCAATCTGTAATACCCAATTGAATTTTTTGAGCTACCTGTATATGGAAAGCAGGTTTTACTATTTTTTTCTCATCTTCTTCATTACTCAAAAAAGCAATTTCAACAAGGCAATTCGGGAAATCTGTTGGGGCATTGAGTGCAAAATTAAAATGACCAATATTGCCGAATTCAGTGAGCTTGAGCTCGAGCATTCTATTGAGAATAGCTTGGGTAAGTGGGCGATAGCCAATGTGTTTATAGTAGGTGCTTACACCGTTTATTTCTTCTTTTGCACTTGAGTTTAAATGTAAACTGATTAAAAAATCAGGGTTCTGTTCCTGCAACCAGAGAATACGGTCTTTATTATCAAAGCTAGTATCATTAGTACGCGTCATGATAATTTGCTTCACACCAATTTTCTTCAACGTCTTTTGTAAAGCTTTAGCAAATAATAAAGTGTATTCTTTTTCAGCTAATTGCAATTTTACACCTGTTGCACCGCCATTTGTTCCTCCATGTCCGGCGTCAATCGCAATTTTTAATTTTCGGATATCAAGAGAGGGTGGTTGCCTTTTTACCTTTACGCTCAAAGCCTTCCCCTTATAGCCTACACTATAACCCCAAAATTGAGGATGTGCCAGTTCAATGGTAACCTGCATTACATCGGCTTCGGTTTGATTATAATACACATTTTTAACTTCCTTTAAAGAGCGTAGTTGCGTAACCCAATTGGTATTGCTTTGTACACCAAAAATTTCAAGCATAATGCGAGATGGGTTTAGTTCCATCCAAGTACGATAGGGTAGTTTTTCTTCCAGATTGATATTTACATAGTCGAACAAAGAATCACCTTTCGCTATAAAAGAGCTACTTAAGTAAATATTTTTTTTGATATTTTTTGAAGAGTCGGGCTTGGTAAAAGATTTATCTAAATAGGCAGTGCGGTATTTGGATAATTGAATGGTATATTGATCTTTAGTGGAATCTACGATACGCAATAAAACATTCGTATCTATATAACCCATTTTTGTGGCACCTAGCCGATCTTCTCCTAAACTAAATGCCAGGGCCGGTAACTTACCGCTGCTGCGCAGATAATTGATATTACCTGATTGTCCTTTTACATTCAAAAAACAGCATATGCTAAATACGAAAATTATAATCTTCATGATATGAAGATACAAAAAACCCTCCCTGCGTAGGCGGGGAGGGTTTTATAATGGCAAGCGGATCAAAATTTATATCCGTTATCAGCTATCAGCTGATCGGCGATTCTTCTGCGAGCATCTTTGGTATTAAATGGTTCCACTTTGGTAAAACGCTTTAAACCTATGTGCATCATACGTAACTCATCACCATCTGCAAAACTGTTCAATGCATCTTTACCGGCTTTATTGATACGATCTGCAGCGTCATATAAATAAGTACGCATGATATCTGTTTGTAAACTTACTGCAGAGGCACCTCTTGTGTTTGCTAATTTTATTACACGTAGCAAAGCACTTTCGGCATGAAATACTTCGATAGCCATATCAGCAATATTCATCAGAATTTCCTGCTCTTTATCTAACTGCATCATCAGTTTTTGAACGGCAGCACCGGCCACCATTAAAATGGCTTTTTTGAAATTGGCAATCGCCTTTTTTTCTTTTGCAAATTCACCTTCCTCTTCAGCACCAAAATCAGGGATACTCATTAATTCTTTTTGTACAGCCATGGCTGGTCCCATTAAATCAAGTTTTCCCTTCATAGCACGTTTTAACACCATATCAACTGTTAATAAGCGATTGATTTCGTTTGTGCCTTCATATATGCGGTTGATTCTGCTATCGCGATAAGCTTTTGAAATCATGTACTCATCGCTAAAACCGTTACCACCATGTATTTGAACTCCTTCATCTACAACAAAATCGAGCACTTCGCTACCATACACTTTTAAAATGGCACATTCAATGGCATATTCTTCTGCCGCACCCAGTAGGGCTTCTGCAAATGCTTTACCACCGGCTAGTAATTCATGCTCTTTATCATCAATCCATTTTGCTGAGCGGTATAGTGCCGATTCGCATACCCACATGCGGATAGCCATTTCTGCAAGCTTATGCTTAATAGCGCCGAATTTTGAAATCGAAATTTTAAATTGCTCACGGGTTTTAGCATATTGAATAGAAACATCAGCAGCTTTTTTAGATCCACCAAGGGTTGCTGCGCAAAGTTTTAGTCTGCCAATATTTAGAATATTGAAAGCGATAACATGACCTTTGCCTATTTCCCCTAAAACATTTTCTACCGGTACTTTGCAATCCTGAAAATACAGTTGAACTGTAGATGAGCCCTTGATACCCATTTTATGTTCTTCCGGACCTTGTGTAAATCCTTCGGTTCCTCTTTCTATAATAAAACCGGTGAATTTATCGCCATCAATTTTAGCAAATACTGTATACACATCAGCAAAACCACCGTTGGTAATCCAGCATTTTTGTCCGTTAAGAATATAATATTTTCCATCATCGCTTAGCTTGGCCGTTGTTTTTGCACCTAATGCATCACTTCCGCTATTGGGTTCTGTTAAACCATAAGCACCTTTCCATTCTCCGCTAGCCAGTTTAGGAATGTATTTTTGTTTTTGCGCTTCGGTACCGAAATATAAAATAGGAAGCGATCCAATTCCTGTATGTGCCGCAACAGCTACAGAAAAAGAATGGCCACCGCCAAGCCCTTCATTTACGATAGTAGAAGTGATAAAATCTTTACCTAATCCGCCATAAGCTTCGGGGAAAGAAGTTGACAATAATCCTTGTTCGCCGGCTTTCTGCATTAAAGAAGGCATGAGGCCCGGCTCCATTTTATCAATTCGGTCAACAATGGGGAGTACCTCAGTTTGTAAAAACTGTTCGCACATATCCATTACCATCGATTGTTCCTCATTGAAGTCTTCCGGAATAAAAGTTTCAAATGGATTACTTTCTTTTATAATCCACTCACCGCCTTGTAGGGCATTTGCTGTTTTAGTGGTTTCCATTATTTTATATTTTAATTAATCTGAAATCTATAATCTTCAATCTGTTCCAAGTGTCGTCTATCGTCTATCGTCTACCGTCGTCTCCGCTATTCCCATTAAATTATCATATACTCTCTGAAAAACTGATTTTACTGTTTCAATCTCATGTTTTTCAACGCCTTCCAAGGCCTCATTCATGGTTTGGTTGGCTAAGTCAATGGTAATATGCTGCAGCTCCAAAGCAGCATCTGTTAATTGTACCAGGTTTATTCTTCTATCGGTGGGGGAAGCTACTCGCTTCACCAGTTTTTGTTTTTCTAAATTATCTATGAGTCTGGTAATACTGGGTTTATCACGGAATGTACGGTTGCAAAGTTCTTGTTGACTCAATCCGTCTTCTTTCCATAAATGATATAAAACACTCCATTGTTCGATGGTTATTTCAAGACCGGCAGCCCTGAAATTCTTTTGTAAGCGCCGAGCAACAGCTATTGAAGCCATACCATTGATAACACTGTATAGTTCCCCTCTTCTAAAATGGTTGTTTGACATATAGTTAGTTATGCAACTAATTTCAAAATAAGTTCGTTTCTTTGATACTACCAAGAATAAATCACTAAATTTTTAAAATGGAGTCGTTTTTTATACCCTACCATGGTTCGAGCTTCCACGCCGTAAAGTATGGCAAAGGGGAGGATATTATTTTTTGTTTTCATGGGTATGGGGAAGAAGCGAGTACCTATAGCATATTCGAAGAATTATTAGGGGATGCATATACCCTGATAGCTATTGATATGCCATTTCATGGTAAAACAGACTGGAGAGGGCCTTTGCTCTTTGCCCTAAACGCACTTATTGATATAATAAATGAATTACTCGATTCCGCAGATAAAAAATTTAACCTGATGGGGTATAGTATGGGTGGAAGGGTTGCATTTCGCTTATTAGAAGCTATTCCCGAGCGGGTTAAAAAGTTGGTTTTAGTAGCTCCCGACGGGCTGCATAAAAATCCATGGCAACGGTTTTCTACTGAAACTTATGTTGGTAATCGTTTATTTAAGTTTACCATGGAGAATCCAGATTGGTTATTTGGGTTGATGAAAATGGCTTTTGCGCTGCGTTTGTTAAACCCTAGTATTGAAAAATTTATCCGGTATTATTTAGATGAAGAGCAGCAGCGATTGATGTTATACAAAAGGTGGACAACCATGCGAAAGTTTCGTCCATCCATTTCCAAGCTTCAGCAAATTTTTATGAAACAACAGATACCACTACATATTTTCTTTGGAAAATATGATCGCGTAATCGTTGCCAAAAGGGGGTACACATTTGCTAAAAAATTGCCTTCGGTTTATATCGCCGAAATAGAAGCCGGACATCAGTTGCTACATCAAAAATATGCTACACAAATAGCCGAACCATTTATGCAGGAATAGCTTTTCTTTGTGAACATGCTTATTTTCATTGCTTTCATATGGTTTTTAGCTTTTTTATATGCCGTATTAATATGGGTATATCGTTACTGGTTTAATCGGCTACAAGTATTTACGCCTGATAGCAATGTTATACCTCAAATTTTTTTTTCAATCATTATTCCGGCGCGTAATGAAGAAAATAATATAGGCGCTTGTTTAGCCTCTATTGCCAAGCAACAATATCCGGCACATTTAATGGAAGTGATAGTGGTAGATGATCATTCGGAAGATAATACGGCCCAGATAGTGCTACAATATCAATCTACATTACCCTCTTTAGCATTGATATATTTAAAAGATCATTTGAAAGGGAACAGTATTAATGCCTATAAAAAGAAAGCAATCGAAATTGCTATTGCGGAGGCAAAAGGGAATTGGATAGTAACTACGGATGCAGATTGTACGATGGGAAGTAATTGGTTGAACCTTTTAGCTGCTTATATACAGCAGTATCAACCCGTATTGGTGGCTGCACCTGTAGTATTTGAAAAAAAGAACAGTTTATTAGGCAATTTCCAACTGCTAGATTTTGCAAGCTTACAAGGTATTACAGCTGCAGCTGTAGCTGCCGGATATCATAGTATGTGCAATGGCGCAAATTTAGCCTATGCCAAACAAGCTTTTTATGATGTAGATCAATTTAAGGGAATCGACCAAATAGCGAGCGGTGATGATATGCTTTTAATGTATAAAATGAAGAAAAAATTCCCCGGTAAAATGGGTTTCTTATTTCATCGGGATGCTATTGTATACACGGCCCCGGTAAATAGTTGGCGTGCTTTTTTTCAACAGCGAATCCGTTGGGCAAGTAAAGCCGATAGCTATGCAGATAAAACTATATTTTATGTTTTACTTATTGTATACCTGTTAAATGCATCTATCCTAGTTACTTTTATAATGGGATGCTGGAATGAAAGGGTACTTTCTCAGGCAGGTTTGTTACTGCTTTTTAAGACTGCCATAGAGTTAAGCTTTATGATTCCTGTAGCCAATTTTTTCTCTGTTAGCCAAAAACTTTGGTTATTTCCATTATTACAACCTATACATATTATTTATACTGTTATCGCCGGTTGGCTGGGTAAGTTTGGCAGTTATGAATGGAAGCAACGAAAAGTAAATTAGGCTCCGTTAATTTTCTTTTTATCCTCAGGTAACCATACATACAGTAATAGGGAAACAAGGGCAAGCAAAGCGGCTAAAAAAGTAAAAAAGGATTTCATAATGGATGTTTTTACTTGGATAGCTGAACGTACAAAAAGTTTAAACAAGTTTTAAAAAATTAGTAAAATTTATTTAACAGTTATTTAGCGTTATATTTCGTGTTATATATCATTAGTAATTGTATTGCTGCTTTCCGAGAATTTAGCTCGTATTTGTAGTGAAATAACTACAGAACAAATGAGCCAAAATATTCCTCCAATTTTATCCGTCTCCAAAAGATCACTAAAAAAATTAAGGAAAAGGATCATAACCAATGTGGTACCCGAAACAATGGCTAATTGTTTATGAAGCGGGTTTGAAGAATGTATATATACTTTCTGACAGTATATAAGCATGTATATTATTAGCACTAAAAAAATACATAAACCTGGAAGCCCCTGCTCAATAGCTGTCAATAAAAAATAATTATGTACAGTTGAATGATCAGGATTATTACTCACCCATGTTTTATAAGCAGGTAGCGTATATCCCTTGTAAGTGGGGTAGAAACTATTGGTTCCGAATCCGGTTAAGGGTTTATTAGCAACCATATAAGCTCCGGCAATCCAACGATAGATACGTTCTCCATTCGAAACATCTTCTAATGTTACAGTGGCCGCTAAATGCTCATTTAATTTTTCATGGAAATAAGTTTGATCGTGCTTAGGTCGGAAATTTAAAAAGCCTTGGTTATAAACTATCAAAAAAATGGCAATGAATAGAGCTATTGCACCAAAGGCTATTGCTATTCTTAGTATCCCTTTTTTGATCAACCAATATGCCAGTATGCCTACCGGTAATGCTAACCAGGCACCTCTTGAGTAAGCTACAATTAATCCTGCAAAAGCAATTACAAGTAAAGTTGATATTAGTACGTGTAATTTACTTTTTGGCGTTGAAGCTTTTAAAAAAATATAACCTATGGGGAATAAGCATACCAAGAGTGCACTATAATTTACATGGTTTCTAAAGAAAGGGAAAAGACTTTTATTGATGCCAACAAATGAAAATTGAAACCCGGCATGTCGGATCATTGCCAGTATGATCATTATACTCATACTAATGCATAAACAAGTGGCCAGTATTGTCCAGTGTTTTTTTTCCTGTATAACAAGTGGTAGCAGTAAACAGAATGGTAAGATATACCAGCACTTAGCGAGAAAGAATTTACAAGATAAGAGAGGGGTGGTAGAAAAAATAATATTGATGAGCCACCATACCATTTGGATACTAATAATTAGTATCAATGGAGATCGTAAAACTGCAGAAAAGTATTTAGGTGAATAGCATATAAATAGAATGGTAATAAAACTTAGTATAATGAGTATAGGTTCAAAAGGAAAATCTAGCGACAAAGAATCACCAATAGGTAATTCGGTGGATAGTGGAAGTAGGGCAAATAATATATAGAAGATAAGCCTCATAGCATCAGGCTAATCTATTTTTAAAAGCTACAATTACACAGGCTAACATAAAGCCACTTATGGTGATGAGTGTAATTAGTAAAGCCATATTAGGAAATATGCCTACTCGATTCGGATTAGCATATTCTACAATCATTAAAAAATTAGGGGAAATCGTTTTCTGCTGTTTCCACTCCTCTACACTTTTTTCCTGATCGCTGATCGTATTTTGTAATTGCATTTTCTCCGTTTCGCTCATTGTATTATTGGTGAGTGCTTCTTTATTTTTTTGAATCGAAGTAGCGATCACCTGTATAATTTTATCTTCTTCTTTGGCTATTAATGATTGTAAATGGATATTGGTTTGTAGAGCAATATCATTGGCAACGCTTGCAGCTATTTGGGCATTGGGTAGTTCAACACTAATAAGCAACTGATCTTTATCTGATCTTCGGATGAAAATATCTTTTTTGAATGCGCGTAAATTAGCATAGGCATCATTTTGCCGATAGAATGCGGAAAGATTATTTTTTACAAATACCGTATAAAGTATCGTATCCGATTCTGCGATAGCTCTTAGCCTATCGAGGTCGTCTGTATTGCCAAAATAAGAATATAGATCTTTTATATTCGGATTGTTAAGTCGAGCTTTATCGTTCAGTAAAGGGTTGCCGGCCAATGCACTTGCAGTGGCTTTGAACCTGGGAGTGAGTAAAAAAGACACGCTAGCACCAATGAGTGCAGCTAATGCAGTAATGCTGATTAAAAACCGTCTATTTTTCAGTAATAGTTTTATAAGGGTAAGTAAGTTAAGGTTGTTTTCCATAAAATAGATTATCGGGGTGCAACAACAACATTTCTATTGATACTTTCTTCTAATGAAATAAAAGTTTCCGTTCTTTCGATACCTTTTATTTTCTGCAGTTCATCATGTAAAACAAAGCGCATTTCTTGGATGTCTTTACAAACAATTTCAATAAACATAGAGTAGTTGCCTGTTGTATAATTTAAGCGTACGATTTGTTGAATTTTTTTTAATTCTTTAGCTACTATATCGTACATAGAACTTTTTTCGAGGTAAATGCCTATAAACGCAATAATGTCGTAGCCTAGTGCTTTGAGATCCACTGAAAGTTTTTTACCTTTCACTACCTTTAGTTCTTCCAGTTTTTTGATACGTACATGAATGGTACCGCCAGATACAAAAAGTTTCTTGCCTAAATCGGCATACGATATCTCTGCATTTTCCATCATTTCCTGAATGATTTGGAAAT
>CABHOW010000107.1 GCA_902168225.1 uncultured Flavihumibacter sp.
TTTTAATGGCGTACCAGATAAAGACCACCCAAGAATTTACCAGCTTTGTCATTTTAATATAACTGAAACTGTTGCAGAACCCGGGGAAATTGATGGTTTCATTAAACCTGGCTTTTTAGCACGGCGATGGCGCAATATGATGAATGCCGGCTTGCCCTACTACAAAAAGAAAGTCGTGTACGAAAACGGGCTTGGTTTTGATGACAATATCTTTTCAGTGAAAGACAACTCTTATCTTTTCGGGTACTGGCAGGATGAAAGGTATTTTTCCGCGGTTCAGGATCAATTGCGAAAAGATCTTACTTTTAAAACAGCCCCTTCTTCCCAAAATAAAGAGCTTTTACAACAGATACAGGAAACCACATCCGTTTGCATCCATATCAGACGTGGAGATTACCTGACTGATCAGTCTACCGTAACAACCGTTGGAATTTGTGATTTGCCATATTATTTTAAGGCAATCGAATTAATAAAGGCGAAAATAAAAAACCCTGTATTCTATATTTTTTCAGATGAAATGGAATGGGTTAAAAGAGAGTTTAAAATAGATCAGCCTTGTATTTTCGTTGATCATAACTCTCAGGAAATGGCCTTTGAGGATTTACGTCTGATGAGTGCCTGCAAAAATCATATAATAGCAAACAGTAGTTTTAGCTGGTGGGGGGCATGGCTTTCGAATTTTGAAGACCAGTTAGTTATTGCTCCCAAAATCTGGCGTAAACAGGGACCTGATATGTATTTACCAAAGGGCTGGGTACCTCTATAAATTTAAATACTACTTATATTTCATGTCAGAACAAATTGGAGTTAGTGTTTGCATTTTCACGTTTAATTATGAGAAGTATCTTGCTCAGGCAATAAATAGTGTGTTGATGCAAAAAACAACATTTCCAATTGAAATAGTAATTGGGGATGACTGTTCTACTGATAAAACAAGGGCCATTGCGACCGAGTATAAGAACAAATATCCGGAGAAGATATTTTTGTCGTTTAACGAAGTTAATATTGGTGGTACCAAAAACTGGCTGCAAACAATGAACAGGTGCCGGGGTACTTATATAGCACTGCTGGATGGGGATGATTATTTTACGGATGAAAATAAACTTCAAAAGCAATATGACCTGCTCGAGAAAGATAAGCAGTATGTATTGAGTTTTCACAGCGTAGAGGAGAAATATGATGATATTGAAGGCCACGATAAATTAGTAGAGTTTGAAAAGGAAGAATATGTGCTTGATGATTTATTAAGAAAGGGATGGTTTATCAGA
The DNA here is from genome assembly GCA_902168225.1 of uncultured Flavihumibacter sp. Lineage (GTDB taxonomy): Bacteria > Bacteroidota > Bacteroidia > Chitinophagales > Chitinophagaceae > Sediminibacterium. The sequence goes on from CABHOW010000107.1 coordinate 1,269, forward strand.
ACGGGAAGTACATTTTTCAGAAATGGGGTAGCTCCTAAAGATCCTCCTGATTGGGTATATGACTTCCCATACCGCTATGATACTATTCTACATGTGTTCCTTTGCATGCATGGCAAAGCAATTAATATTAAAACACCCATGAGTGTTTGGCGTAAGCACAGCCGGGGAATGTCTTATGTGCTGTTGGAAAATGCCGTCCGGAATGCAGATAGAGAGATAGCGCTTTACGAACAGCTGAATGCGTATACCAATTATAAGTATGCGTCTGCTGTAAAATCATACATAGCGGAATCGTTGGGTTATGTATTTCCCTCTATTATCCGTTCACGAAAAATTTTCCGTTATCGGAATATGCTGATAAAGTGTTTGTTGAAAATGGATTACAATATTGTTTGGACAATGTTGAGAAGAGGAATGACAAAAAAAACAGGCAAACAGGCCACAGCATAAGCCAGCGAAAAGTATTGAAATGGAAATAAGTTATTTACCGTGGGACAGTGATTTTTTTAAAGCCCGTATTTTTTCAATAAAGGTTCCACCTGACACCGCACCGGATATTGCCCGTTTGTCAAATTCACTCAATGCTGAAAATGCAAGCATGGCATATGTATTCGTTGAAGATGGTAACCACGCCTGGCAATCTTTGTTAAATGAACAGGGTGCCAGCTTATACGATGAAAAGGTTACCTATGGTAAAGCGGTGCCCGAACAAACGGCTTCAGCTGCTGATAGTGTGGTAGTATACAAAGGCGAATTGAACAATAACTTGCTGTCATTGGCATTGGATGCCGGTTTTGATTCCCGTTTTAAAAAAGATCCTCGTTTTACTGCCTACTTTGAACCCCTGTACGAATTGTGGATTACGAATTCCCTGAATGGTTCAATGGCAGATGCAGTAATGGTATATGAGAGTGGAAACAGTTTAGTTGGAATGGTTACCTGTAAAATAAAAAATGGAACGGGCAGCATAGGGCTCATTGCAACAGATAGCCATGTAAGAGGAAAAGGGGTAGGTTCAAGTCTGATACAGGCATCAGATGCTTTTTATATCTCCAAAGGAGTTAAATACTCAACTGTAGTTACGCAGGCTACCAACATACAGGCTTGCCGTTTCTATGAAAAAAATGGATTTACATTAATAAAAAAAGAGTTTGTATACCACTGGTGGTTTAAATAATTAGTATGATACCCTTCAACAAACCCTATCTCACCGGTAAAGAGGTGCATTATATATACCAGGCTGTTTCTACGGGTAAAATATCAGGTGATGGTAAGTTTACAAAAGAATGCCATCGATATTTTGAGAGTAAAGCGGGCTTTAAAAAATGTTTGCTAACTACCTCCTGCACAGATGCACTGGAGATGGCAGCATTATTACTGGATATTAAGCCTGGTGATGAAGTAATTATGCCTTCTTTTACGTTTGTGTCTACTGCAAATGCATTTGTATTGCGGGGCGCAAAAATTGTATTTGCTGATAGCAACGAATGCAATCCTAATATAGATGCTGGTACTATTGAACCTCTTATTACTCCGAAAACAAAAGCTATTGTAGTTGTACACTATGCAGGAATTGCCTGTGAGATGGATGAGATCATGGCGTTGGCTGACAAGTATAAACTTTGGATAATAGAAGATGCGGCTCAGGCTATCGATGCCTTTTATAAAGGCAAACCTTTGGGTAGTATTGGACATATGTCGGCTTTTTCTTTTCACGAAACAAAGAACATTCAATGTGGCGAAGGTGGTATGCTCGTTATCAATGATGAGCAATTTATACACCGCGCCGAGATCATTCGGGAAAAAGGAACAAACAGATCGGCTTTTTTCCGGGGAGAAGTAAACAAATATGGCTGGGTTGATGTCGGCTCTTCATTTTTGCCTTCAGAAATCACAGCAGCTTTTTTGTATGCGCAACTGGAACAATTGCCCGACATTCAGCAAAAGAGAAAGCAGATTTGGGAAAGATATAATGCTGCATTTGCCGGCCTGGAAAAAAAGGGGGTTATCAAATTGCCACATCTGCCATCGTATGCCACCAATAATGCACATATGTATTATATCAATTGTGCAAGCCTTGAGCAAAGAACAAAACTTATTGCGAAGCTGAAAGCGAATGATATTTTAGCTGTGTTCCATTACCTCTCCCTACATACATCACCATTTTATAACGATAAACACGATGGTCGCAAATTATATTATAGCGATCAGTATACCGACACTCTGCTAAGGCTTCCGCTTTATTACGAACTTTCCGAAGCTGAACAGGAAACTATAATTGCTATTATCTGTAATTTCTTTAATTCCCCTGCTTAAAACTGTATAGCTCCTTCAAAAAATGCAAACAACACCGGTGAAAAGGGAAACGGAAAATGTAAAGGTCCTTTATGTACTTAGCCATCCTATTCAGTACTTTTCGCAGTTGCTGAAAGAATTATCTGAGGTTATTGATATGGAAGTGTGTTACTATTCAGATATAAGTATTAAAGGGGGAATGGATAAGGACTTTGGGCAAAAAATTGCCTGGGATATACCATTGCTTGAAGGGTATAAGTACTTCTTTCTTAAAAATTATAGAGCCGGTCATGTAGTAAATAATAAATTCCTGGATGTTTGGAACCCCGGTGTATGGAAAGTTGTACAAAAAAGCGATGCAAAAGTTATAATAGTAAATGATTGGACATATAGTTCAACCTGGCTATTATTCCTTATTGCCCGAATGAAAGGTAAAAAAGTATGGGTACGTGCAGATAATCCGGTAAGTCTGGAATATCAGAAGAGTAAAAAAGTACTTGCCATAAAAAAGCTGGTGCTCAAGCACATTTTATTTAAATGGTTTATTGATAAATGCATGTATACCGGTTTGCAAAGCCGGGAGTTTTATAAGTTTTATGGTGTTCCGGAAAAAAGATTGGTATTTACCCCGCATGCAGTTAATAACGAATTTTTTCAGGCAGCCAACATTAAGGATAAAAGCGAGTTACAACGCATAAAAAGCGAAAAGAAAATTCCGGTCGAAAAGAAAATAATTCTTTTTGTTGGTAAATATATTTCCAGAAAAAGACCATTTGATCTATTGCAGGCTTTTGCCAGTTTAAATTCAAATGATTATTATTTGGTATTAGCAGGGGAAGGCCTTTTACGACCGGATATAGAAAAATGGATAGCTGAACGTAAGCTTCAAAACGTATTGTTAACTGGTTTTGTTAACCAGTCTGAATTGCCGCTTTACTACTCAATGGCTGACGTGTTTGTATTATGTTCAGATGTAGAAACCTGGGGATTGGCGGTAAATGAGGCCATGAACTTTGCAAAACCTGTTATCGTGTCTGACAGTTGTGGATGTAGCTCAGATCTGGTAAAACATGGGCAAAATGGGTTTGTATTCAAAACAGGTGATACGGAACAACTTACTACATGTTTAAAAAAGTTACTTGAAGATGATCGGTTCAGAGAGAACGCAGGTATGAGATCATTAGAAATAATTAATGGATATTCAGTAGGAAGTATTGTATCAAACATTCAAACCGCACTACATTCATGAAATTACTCGTCGTTGGTTCAAATGAAGTGTGGTCTTTAGAAAGGTTTTATGTTAAGCACCTTCAAAATGCAGGTATAGATGTAGATATATGTCCCGTACAAAGTCTGTTTTACTCTTATTATAATAAAAGCTTAATAAATAAGGTACTCTTTAAAGCAGGACTATCTGGTATTTATAAAAAGATAGAAGGTTCGCTTAAAGAAAAAGTTGAAGAATGGAGACCAGATGTTTTGTGGGTGTTTAAAGGGATGGAATTATCGCCTGCTTTGTTAAGCTGGGTAAAAGGCAGAGGGATCAAACTTGTTAATTACAATCCAGATAATCCATTTTTATTTAGTGGAAGCGGCAGCGGTAATAAGAATATTACTGACTCAATTGGATTGTATGATCACCATTTTACCTATGATCAGGCTATCAGGCAACAAATAATTCAAGGCTATAAAGTTTCAACCAGTATTTTGCCATTTGGTTTTGAAATACCCGATGGTATTTATGAAACGTGTGCAAATCAACAGGAAGTAAAAAAAGTATGCTTTCTGGGTAATCCGGATTCAGCCAGAGCGGAATTCATACAGCAACTCGCCAATCATTTTCCGATAGACGTTTATGGTAATGACTGGAACAAATTTGTTTCTCATACAAATATCTCTGTTTGTGGCCCTGTGTATAAAGAGGGGTTCTGGAATGCTTTATACCGTTATCGTATTCAGCTAAACCTGATGCGGCCACACAATCCTAATTCGCACAACATGCGAAGTTTTGAGGTTCCGGGCATTGGCGGTATTGGATTATTCCCTTACACAGATGATCATGCTGCCTATTTTGAGGAAGGGAATGAGGTCTTTTTGTATCGGAATATGGAAGAATGCGTCAAGTGTTGTAACGTATTATTGAATATGAGCGACCAGGAGGCTGAAAATATCAGGAAAGCTGCCAGATTAAAAAGTGAGCAGGCTGGATATTCATATCAGGGTAGGGCTTTGCAGGCTTTAACTGAAATAAAGAAGCTGCTGTCATGAGTAATTGGTTCATTATACATTTTCAACCGCTTGAGAGATATCCACCGGTTGTAAATTTCATCCGGTTTGTTGAATCGCAGGCAGACTATAAAAAGGACCTGCATGTAATTACAGTTCACCCTGGAAAAGGAAGAAAAACCTATGAGTTTCCAGGCGTTATTGCACACCGGCTTGGGGCTGTAAAAGAAAGGGGTAAAACTCAACGGATCCTTTTCTACTTACTGTTTAATATCAGGTCATTACTGCTGCTGATAAAATATCGGCCGGCAGTTGTATTATATTATGAAAGCCTTTCAGGATTCGCTCCTTTATGGTATAAAAGGTGGGTGAATAAAAAAGCCAGGATTTTTATTCATTATCATGAATACACAACCCCTCAGGAGTACGCGTCGGGAATGTTTCTGAACCGGATGATACATAAGCGAGAGCGGGAAATGTACAACAAGGTAAACTGGGTATCGCATACAAATAGTAAAAGGATGGAGATGTTCTTGCATGATGTTGGCAAAAACCGTCCTTCGGCTACGTTTATATTACCCAATTACCCGCCGCAACATTGGATAAGGACAGCATCGGTAGTAAAAAGAGTATCAGATAAAAGAATTGGCTTTGTACATGTGGGCGCGCTAAGCCTCGATAGCATGTTTACACGGGAAATGGCTGAGTTTGTTGCAGGTCATCCTGAGGAATGTTACTTGCATATTTATTCAGACAACCACGATAAGCAAGCGAAAGAGTTTTTAACAGGTTTAAATGTACCTAATATTGAATTCAGGGGAGGGCTATTATACGATGAATTGCCGGCAGTTCTTGCACAGTATGATATAGGAATAATATTATATAAAGGTGTGATCCCTAATCATGTATATTCCGAGCCGAATAAATTTTTTGAATATTTAATCTGTGGCCTTAACGTCTGGTATCCGAAGGAAATTAAAGGCATGTATTGTTTTGACCAACCAGATAATAAGCCATGGGTAAGGCGCGTTGACTTTGCTCATTTACAGTTACCATCTTTGTCAGATGGATATCGGAAAGAAGCATTATCAGCTCAGTCGTATACAGCAGAATCAGTGTACATTGATCTATGGCGACAGATAAAAAGTATTCAAAATTGATCAGTTAAGAATCAGAAAAAGAGACTACATCAACTTGTAATGAAAAGCGCCCACAATAGATATGCGGTCTTTATTCCGTGTTACAATGCATCAGCCACAATTCATGAAACTATACAATCAGTTTATGAAGCTATTCAGTTGTTAGGAGCTTCGGTGCCGGTATTTATATATGATGACTGCAGTACCGACGGTTCTTATGAGTTGGTTGAAAAGCATATTAAAGAATTAGCGGGTTTTCATCTTATCAGAAACGAACAAAATAGCGGTGAACGAAAAACCACCAATAAGGCGTTCGGAAACTTCTACAATAAATATGATTGGGCATTCATTATACATGCAGATGATATTGTAAAGAAAGATTGGTTGAGGGTGCTTATTGAGCATATTGAGAAAGAAAACGACCCGCAATGCTTTACAGTTTGGTCGAGCTATGATTCTTTTTATGATAAAACAAAAGAAATAGAGGAAGGAGATAATACAGGTGCTGTACTATATGAAACAAATCAACTAAATGAAATTCGGGCCATTCTGCGAAAAATGTATTGCAGCTGGCATATTTCGGGCGCAGCCGTTAATGTTGAGCTTTATCATAAGCTTGATGGCTTTGAAGATACATTAGCACAGTTTGGCGATACCGACTTCTTTGTAAGGGGTATGTTAAGTGGATATAAGCATATGTATATTTCAAGAGCACTTACTCTTTATCGTATTCTACAGGGGTCAGTTTCTTCTGTTAGCGCCAATACCAACCGCGATATAAACGAAATTCAGTTTTTAATAAATAAGCACAGCAATATTCTTACTAAACAGGATGTTTCTGCTTTATACAAAATTGTAAGGAAGTTAAGTTTACGAAGAATGATAAAAGGTATTTTTAACAGAAACTTCCCTTTAGCCTTACATAGTTTTAAGCAATTCAACAAGACTATTTTAAAATAATTAGCATGATCATTAATAAGCTGCATTGGATATCTTCTTCAAAAGCATCAAAAGATGAATTGGAAAGCCTGAATAAGAAGATGAGTGATTTTTACAGCAGCATGTCTTCCCGTCAATCATACCAGGTGATGATTGATAATGCTCATGAATCGTTGGATGATCCTACCAATTTACTTGCAGCGCATGTAGCTGATCATATTATCAACAACAATTACAAAAGTGTTTTGGAAATTGGCTGTGGTTCAGGCAAAATACTTTCAATTCTTAAAGGAAAAGGATATAAAGGCTGCTATACCGGCATAGAGATGTCTTCGGCTGTTATAAGTAATAACCAATCGCGATTTCCTGAAGCGCATTGGGAAGTAGGATCGGTATATGATAAATGCAATTATCAGGAGCAGTTCGATTGCTGCATCGCCTTTTTTGTACTTGAGCATCTGATCTATCCTGAAGAAGCATTACAAAAAATGTTGCAATCGGTAAAACCAGGTGGTGGATTAATACTTGTTTTTCCTGATTTTTCTTCTTCCGGAATATTTCCTTCACAGAAAATTGGGTGGAATGCTCTTGAAAGCACGAAGAACAAACTGAAGGGATTAAAAATAAGTGATGCAGTGGTTAGTTACCTGGAAGGAAAGATGTTGAGAAAAAGTCTGAAAGAAGTGAATAAACGTTTCGGTTCTTTTGTAATAAACACCAACCCCTTTTGCTTAAGTGCTGAATGTAAGAAACTTATACCTGATGTTGATGCGGTTTATGTGAGTAACAAGAACGAAATTGAATTTTGGGCCAGCTCTTTGGGCCATATTGTTTCTTATCCCTTTGGCGTCAATGGAATGCTTGATACCCAAAGTCTTATGGTAATTAACAAACAAATGAAATAACTTGCTATTACAATGCAAAATTTGAATGCAACGATGTTGTCGGGTGCGCATGTGGTGAATGATACCTTAGTGGATAAGGGAAAAACGAATAAAGTACACGATTCATACTTTATACTTTTTTCCGTTGCGTTATTTCTTTATGCATTACTGGGCTGGGACTTCACCGTTCAGGAATCATTTATCATTTCATACCAGGTATACCTGGTATTAAGATTTATAAACAATTTTGGATATACCATTTGCTTTTTTGATTTCCTTGTTTTCTATTCTGCCATGGATACGCTTTTGGTACCTTTAATAGGTTACAGGGTGTATAACATCGAGAACCAGTTGGCGAGAACCTGGGGTTGGTATATGCGGGTAACACAGGATGTTTATTTCGGTTATCTGATACCTGCCAATTTAGCGCTTTTTGCAGGATTAAATTTCTTTACAAGGAAGTTTACCGCAGTGCATATCAAAGAACTCTTTAATCAGTTAAAAGAAAAAGCAAAAGGTAAGAGTAAGGTTGGTATAGTGTTGACAGTCATTGGCTTTGTTGCTACTTTTTTAGATAATGGCGGATCATCTTTATCATTTGTTTTTCACCTGTTTGCCATGTTAAAGTATGTAGGCCCGCTTTATATTTACTTTACAGATGTATCATGGAGAAATATGGCACTTTACATTTCTATGGGTGTATTTTTAGTTCAGGCTATTGCTCAGGGAATGTTTGGTGAGTTTGTGATGTATTTGATTCTTGCCTTAATGGTTGTGTCGGTTAAGTTTAACTTACGGTTTACCACCAAATTAACTGTGTTTTTGGTTGGTATTTTTCTTATTGCAATTCTCCAGAGTATAAAAGGTGCTTATAGAAGTATTACCTGGAAAGGGAATACTATAAATGGTGTTTCGCTTAAGAACTCTTCAAGCCTTGAAGTTTTTGGAACTTTATTTTTAAATCGATTAACCAGCACCGAAAAGTTATTTGATGAAAAAGTTTCATTTGGTATTTATATGCGCATGAACCAGGGCTTTTTGATTTCCCGCGCTATGGACTATGTACCCAGGGTAGAGCCCTATGCAAATGGCGAAACTATTATTCGCACAATCGGAGCTATTCTGGTGCCCAGGTTTTTATGGCCCGATAAACCTGAGGCGGGGGGAAGAGAAAACCTGGTAAGGTTCCTCGGTATTAAACAACGGATTGGTTATAGTATGAATATTGGACCATACGGAGAAGCTTATGGTAATTTTGGCGCGGAAAAGGGGGTACTTTTCATATTTGCTTTTGGCCTATTCCTTTCTTTTTTGTTTAAGAAATTTATGACCAACTGTTATAAACGACCCACATTAATATTATGGGGTCCTTTGCTATTCTATTATACATTAACTGTTGAAACAGATATTCTTTCTACATTGAATTCGTTTATTAAGGGCGCTGTATTTGTTGCCCTTCTATTCTGGATAAGCAACAAATTTTTCAAAACTTCCATGTAGTAAGCCTATTTTCCCGCATGAAGATCTGTCTGATATTTCGTAAAAAAGACCCGGTGTTTTTTAGTATAGAAAAAGTTTTTGCTACCGTAATCCCGTTTTTTAAGACCAGATTACAGATAAACGAAATAGCGGTTCCATTTTACACCAATAGTATTTTGGCTGTTTTTAAAAATATTCAGTTTGTGAAAAAACAACAGGCTGATTTATACCATGTAACCGGCGATACTCATTATCTGACACTGGGTTTGCCAGGAAAAAAAACTGTGCTGACGATACATGATTGTTCATTTATGAAACAGCCAGCAGGTATAAAAAGAACATTCTTCCATTATTTGTTTCTTAAATGGCCGGTAAAGCGTGCGGCTGTAATTACAACGATCTCAGAAAAATCGCGTGAGGAAGTTATAAAATACACGGGCTGCGCTCCTGAAAAAATTAAAGTGATTCCCAATCCTCTGGATCAACGCTTTTCTTTTTCAGAGAAAAACTTTAATTCTCACTGCCCCATTATATTATTTATCGGTTCTACCCCTAATAAGAATCTGGCGAGAGTTGCAGAGGCCCTTAAAGGGATTAATTGTATACTGGATATAGTTGGAAAAGTAGATGCTGGTTTGCAACAGATCATGAATGATAATAAGATCCAGTTCAGGATGTGTGCTGGCATAACAGATGAACAACTGATCAAAAAATATCTTGAATGTGATATGGTGTTGTTTCCTTCAACATATGAAGGATTTGGGTTGCCTATTATTGAAGCGCAGCAAACAGGCCGGCCGGTTATCACATCGAACATCAGTCCAATGAAAGAAGTTGCTGGTGAAGGCGCCTGCCGGGTTGACCCGCTGTCTGTTCAATCCATTCGCAATGCTGTGGAAATGATTATTAATGACGATGTGTATAGAAATGCCGTTATAACCAGTGGTAAAAAGAATGCCGAGCGGTATAAAGTGGAAAAGATAGCCGATATGTATGCTGATGTATACAGGCAGTTACATGCTGATTAATAAACGAAGTGACTAATAAAATACTAACCTTATTATGTGTGGCATAGCAGGAATTGTGTCGTTTTCAAGAAATATAGAGCTGGGCTCTACCATTCGGCGTATGACTGATGCTATGGCACACCGGGGGCCGGATGCTGATGGATTTTTCATTAATGAATCCATCGCACTGGGTCATCGCCGGTTGTCGATTATAGACCTGTCTACAGCAGCCAATCAACCAATTGCCGATCACACAGGCCGTTATCAGATCATTTTCAACGGTGAAATATATAATTACCGCGAAGTAAAAAAACTGTTGCCCGATTATCCGTTCAGCACAAACAGCGATACCGAAGTATTATTGGCTGCCTATAGTAAATGGGGTATAGATTGTTTACCTTATTTAAAAGGCATGTTTGCCTTTGTTATATGGGATTCGGTTGAACAGGTGATGTTTATTGCGAGGGATAGAATGGGAGTAAAACCCGTTTATTACTACGCTAATGATAATTTATTTCTGTTTGCTTCAGAACTGCGCGGTGTGCTTGGAAGTGGGATAGTTCCTGCCAAAGCAAACAAGGCTGCTATCAGGGAATTTTTAAGTTATCAATCGGTTGGTTTTCCTGAATCGGCTATCCAGGGCATTCTGCAACTGGAGGCGGGTAGTTCAATTACTATTCGCGATAACAAGATCAGCATAAAAAAATATTGGGATATTTGCGGCGCACCAACAATTGATTTTGATTTTGGCGACAAAATGCGTGTGAAACAGCAGGTTCGTCAGCTATTGCGTAATGCAGTTGAAAGACGATTGGTGAGCGATGTTCCCCTCGGCGCTTTTCTTTCAGGTGGTATTGATTCAAGTGCAGTAGTTGGACTGATGGCAGAAGTTGGTTCGGGGCGCCCTAATACATTTACTGCGGGCTTTGAAGAGAAAGAATTCGATGAGTCGGGTTATGCAAATATTATTTCCCGCAAGTTCAATACAAATCATAACCAGGTTTTATTAAAACCCGCTGTGTTTCTTGATGAATTAACGAATGCTCTTAATGCCATGGACACGCCCAGTGGCGATGGCGTTAATACATACGTGGTATCAAAAGCCATTAAACAAAGTGGTCTTACGGTTGCATTATCAGGAGTTGGTGGTGATGAGTTGTTTGCCGGGTATCCGTTCTTTAAACAATACCTGCAATTGCAGAAATATGCATCGGTATGGGGGCCTTCGAAATTGTTGCGTTGGAGCGCTGGTTTGGCATTAGGCAACAGCAATAAATCGCAACGGATGAAACAACTGTTGAATGCACCTGATGCATCTATCAGATATTTTTATCCGGAATTCAGAAGGATCATTTCTCCCAAATTACTTGCTTCATTAACCAACTGGGATGATAACCGGCCAACCTTACTGGAAGAACAACTGATTAAACTACCCGCATCGCTGGAGAAATATCCTTTATTAAGTCAGGTCTCCATTGCTGAATATACTGGTTACACACAACACACTTTGCTGAAGGATACCGATCAGTTTAGCATGGCTGTTTCTCTTGAAGCAAGGGAGCCTTTCTTTGATCATGATCTTATTGAATTTGTACTGGCAATACCAGATCAATATAAATTTCCGAATTATCCCAAACAATTACTGGTAGAATCTTTAGATGGGTTGCTTCCGGATGAGGTAGTGCATCGTAAAAAACAGGGATTTCTATTTCCATGGAGCGTTTGGATGAAAAAGGAGCTTCGCTCATTTTGCGAAACCCACCTTCAAAGGATCGCTCAACGCGATTTTATAAATGGTAAGAATTTACTTGCTTACTGGCAACGCTTTTTAAATAACGATGCATCAGTTCGCTGGATGGAGATCTGGTTATTTGTAATTCTGGAATACTGGATGGAGAAAAACGGGATTGAGTAAAAGCTTGTTTATAAACCTCACGATGTCTGAAAAGAAAGAAAGGAAAAAAGTTTTAGTGCTGGTCGATTGGTTCAAACCTGGTTACAAAGCAGGTGGCCCTATACGCTCCTGTACCAATTTTGCATACGCATTAAAGAATGATTTCGATATACATGTTTTAACAACCGATACCGATCATGGGGAGAGTCAGCCTTATGAGAACCTTACCTCAAATGAATGGATCAATAATCTGGCGCCCGATTTCAAAGTTTACTATGCCCGGAAATCTACATTAAAGCTGAAGCAGTTAAAGCAGCAGATAATTAATGTAGATGCCGATTACGTATATCTTAATCATTTGTTCTCGCCAGGTTTTGTTGTATACCCCCTCTGGCTGAAGTTTAGAAAGCAGATCAAAAGCAAGATCATACTTTGCCCAAGAGGTGCTTTATATGATAGTGCATTAGCAGTTAAACCTATAAAGAAGAAACCGTTTATTGCGCTTTTCAAATTATTACGAATACATAAATTGATCACTTTTCATGCTACTAATGAGCGTGAAAAGCAGGCAATACTTAATTACTTTCCCGGAAGTGAAGTTATTATTGCTGATAATTTACCCGAATCGGATCAGCCTTCATTTGTGAGCTGTAAAAAAGAAGTGGGTTCATTAAAATGTATATTCATTGCCCGCATAGTACCTATCAAAAATCTGTTATTTCTTTTACAGGCATTACAGCGGGTAAAAAAGAATGTTGAATTATCTGTAGCGGGCCCAATAGAAGATGCGGGTTATTGGAGTGAGTGTGAAAAGGCTATCCAAAGTTTGCCATCAAATATCAGGGTGAACTATTTAGGGGCAGTAAACAATGAAAAGGTAAAGTCAATTATTTCAGACCATCATTTGTTTGTTCTTCCAACGCAGGGTGAAAATTTTGGTCATTCTATATTCGAAGCATTGTTAACCGGCAGGCCTGTATTGATCAGCGATCAAACACCGTGGTTACAATTGACTGCTCAAAAAGCCGGATGGGATGTTCCTTTAAATGATGCTACAAAATATGCGCAGATCATTGATGAGATGGCGTCCTGGGAACAAGGCCGTTTTGATGAATGGGCGCGCGCTTCCTGGCGTTATGCACAGGTATTTATTGAAAACCCCACATTGAAAAAGCAGTATCTTAATTTATTTTCATGAAATCTCCGGTAAAGCAGGTTAATAACGCTTTATATAAATCTACCATTGATGTTGGAGCTGGCAAGATCAAACAAATAGTATGGTACTTTGTAAATATCATTTTCTTTAAAAACTCCTTTAATGTTATCTCTTCTGTAAAAGTGTCGTTGCTGAAATTGTTTGGGGCGAAAATTGGGAAAGGAGTTGTTATAAAACCGGTAGTGAACATCAAATACCCCTGGAAGTTACAGGTAGGCGATCATAGCTGGATAGGAGAAGAGGTTTGGATAGATAATTTATCAGACGTTATCATAGGAAATAATGTAACCTTGTCACAGGGCGCATTACTTCTTACCGGTAGCCATGATCATACCCGCACAACTTTCGATTTTATCTCTTATCCCATACAGTTAGAAGATGGGGTATGGATAGGCGCCCGGGCTGTGGTTTTTGGTGGAACTACCTGCCAATCGCACAGTATTTTAGGAATTAATTCGGTAGCAGAGAAAGATCTTAAACCTTACACCATTTATAAAGGGAATCCTGCAATACCGGTATTAAGTAGAAGTATTTTTTGATTTTTATTATATAGCCGTTGCTGAAATGCAGGTGTGAAGAACGGGGAATTGATATTCAGTAATCAATATTAGCTTTGCTGCTCATGGAATCGGTTTCAAAAACAATAAGTCACAGAGTCATAAAGGAAGCAATCCGCATTCGGCGTGTTGAAGAAAAATTCCTTGAACTATTTTCTGCAGGTAAATTAAACGGTACCGTTCATACCTGCGTTGGACAGGAATTTTCTGCAGTTGCGTTTGCCGGACAGCTTAAGAAAAAGGACTTTGTATTTTCAAATCACCGGTGTCATGGACATTACATTGCTTTTACCGGTGACATTCGCGGATTGCTGGCCGAGTTGCTGGGCAAAGCCTC
>CABHOW010000108.1 GCA_902168225.1 uncultured Flavihumibacter sp.
ACATAATCCATGGCTCTTGAAATTAAAAGGCCCTGGTTCATCCTCGTATAAACAGGGAACATTGTTTTTTCGTCAAACAGTTTATCCCAATCAGTGAGTCTGTCATAAAAAAGGGTACCAAATATTTCTGTTGATGAGGCGCTTTTTAGTGATAACCCTTCTTTCTCAACCCCCCGCCAGGTAATGGCCCGGTAAACACCTTTTACAGTCTGTAGCACAACCACTAGAAAAAGAGCTGATGTCAACAAGATAAGCTTATTGAAAAATTTTAAATCATATCGCAATGCTACAATAATCAATGCCAAAGTTACATACATGGCAAATTCTCCAAACAAACCATTTACGATAGCCTGTAATAGAAAAACGATAATAGAGGTAAAAAATATTTGTTTCCGGAATGGCGCGTCGGAAAAGTAAACGTAAAAAGGGCCAACAAATTTGAGCATGGCGCATAAATGAAATACAAACGCCAAAGAAGATCCTTGATCAGGTAAAAAAGAACTTACAAATCCGATAATTGTAAAAAAGATCCCTATTTTTCCTTTTCCCCGGGCATGCACGACCAACTGCGAGATCATTTCTTTGTAATCGACACTTTTAAATTTTCTTATCAGGAAATTGACACCAAGGAACAAAGCGATGTTTGCCGGAATAAGAAAACTATAGTATGTGTTCTCATCAACACGCATATAAGCGCCCCACATACGAGCAATCGAGTTATAAATATTGAAATATCTGTATCCGATCAACGGCATCAATAAAGTATCCATAGCCGAATAGAAACAGAGGAAGTCAAAAAAACAGATTGTATACCCAATGTTATTGATAAACCTCAATAGCAAATATGCCTGAAAACTTATGATAAAGGAGTCGAGATAAAGGATATCATGTGCTACTACAAGATACAGAAACAGCAGCAGGGAGAGCAGGGCAATATACCAATCTTTTATTTTCAAACAGAGTTGTTTTTTAAGAAAAAAGAATATTGAATTTATTACCCTGGTTTTACAATTTTCTTAACCAGTAACTTAAGATAGGTCAGAAGCGGGGCCTTACCACTTTTTAGCTTTTCAATTTCATCCTGCTTTAATTTAAGTAATTCCGGGTGAATGTAGGTAAAACAGCTATTCAACGCCACAGGTGGCAATATGGAGTCTTTCTTTAGTCGCTTTTCATGAACTACTACAAACATATTTTGCCTATACCACCATTGAATGTTATTGTTAGTCCATAATGCTGGTCGCATAATATCCAAAAAATGATACTTATGCAAGAGAAATTTTTGCCGCCAATATTCAACGGGCTGCTCATTAATATGATTTTGTCCACCTTGATTAGGTACGGCTGCGGAAAAGACCACTACGTCGCCTAATGCAACTATATTATCGATAAGTGTTTCTGCACTTTCTTCCGGCAGATGTTCCGCCACTTCAAGGCATAAGACTATATCGAATTTCCTACCCAGTCGAAAATTATTAGTAAGATTGGCCTCAAAGAACTCACCTGGTGCAAGATACTTTTCTACCAACGCTTTATTGGCCCAACTTCCATCAACACCAATAACATCTTTTATGCCATGCTTTTTGAAAACACTTAAAAAAGTACCAATACCACAGCCAATATCTACCACACTCTCCGGCTTAAACAGGTTCACTAAAACAGGTACTATTTCTTCAGGAGACTTTAAATCATGCGTATACTCTTCATGAACATAAACAGACCGCTTCATTAATTGTGAAATTTTTATTAGCTATAACCGAGATTAAATCTCAAGTAATTATATGTTGCAAGAACGAACTGCTTGCTACTTGCAATGGCAGGCTTGAATTTAATTCTAAGCATCGCTTTTATCATCCGCCTGCCACACATGCCTGCAATGAGTCGATAAATTCCAGCCACTTCTTGGCTGGAAAGCAGGTATCCGAATCGATCAATCAATATATGAATTTCCCGGATATCTCGGCTCGTGCTGAAACTTGTACCGGTTACCGAGTTAGCAGAAACCCTGTAAAGTGTTAAGGTGCGAGCTATATATAAATCTGTGTATCCTGCCAGCAAACCTCGTATAAAAAAATCAGTATCGCCATACTGAGGCATATCTTCTGCAAAACCATTTAATGCCAGGTATAAGTGTACATTAAGCGCAGCTCCTGAAATATGCCAACTGGAAGATATTTTCCTAATATAATCGCTAATAGTTTTTTTATCTTTAATGATATGAGTAACCAGTCCAGAATTATCTCCTTTCTGAACATTGGATAAATTACTGAAAGTATCATAGCTTGACCAAACCGTAAAGCACGACTTATCATTTACTTGTTCAATTTCATTAATCAGAATGCTTAACCACTCTTTTTTAACTATGTCATCTGCATGAATGATAAATACCCAGTCAACTTCCTTTTCCAGTTGTTTAAATGCCCTGTTCGTTGTTGTACGCTCTCCTGAGTTTTCTTTATTTCGCAAAAGGTTAAAATCATGAAACTTCTTCCCAAGCATACCCGAAATAAGCTCGTAACTATTATCCTTACTGCAATCATCATAAATAAATACAGGAATCTGAATTCCGGTGAATGCAATCGCAGCTTTTACGGAAGAAATAGTTTCCCCAATAGTGGCTGCTGCATTATAACACGGAATAAATACAGCATACCTTTTATAAATCATAGTCTCCGAATGGTTTATATCGAAGTTAGAATACATTTCCATAGCTCTCCATACACGGATTCAGCAGTAAATGCCTGCATTGGCAATTTTGAAACCCTCTTAGCCAAATTACGATCAGGCAATTCAAGGTTGTTAAAATCAACGCTTTTTACCCATGGCTTATCTATACTATTGTCATAAGGCTTTATCCCTTCCATAACAACAGGATACCACACATTCAGCCCACATACAAGGTATTCGAATAACTTATTAGGCGCATTATATATATAATTAGCTGTACTGCCATTGTATAAGATAATACCGATATCATATATAGGTAAAATAGCAGGTAACTCATCATACTGGACAGCTCCTTTAAAATGTATATTCGATGCTCCCAGTTCATCTAAAAAACGACGTACCTCCGGTTGGTGATTGTCTGAATAAATATCCCAGTAACAGGAATCAGAATGAGCAGCCACAAATAATGCCATTTCCAGGGTATACATCGAACTCATACTTAATGCCCCAACATATACGAAACCAATTTTTTGATTATCGCAACGTGATATATTTTCCACATACTGCTGCCAAGCCGCAGGAGGATAATTAGGAAGGATATGCATATTACGTAAATGAACAGCATCTATATCCTTCTTAAATAGTTCCATCCGGATGATATTGGTATGCGAAACCCATGCATCCTGATATAGGGAAAGCTCCTTGCTATGTAAATAGCGATTTAACAGCATACCGGTTTTATATTCACTTGCCGTCGTATACTCGTGATAATGTATGAAAATCGATACGGTACGTTTGATCCATTTTTTATAGAACCACGGAGCTAAAGCTGATAATGTTTCATAATACATAATAGCCTCTGGACGCAATCGTAATACAAAGAACAGAGAAGCAAAGTTGAATACAAGGTATTGCCAAGCCCTTCGCAAACGGCCAGCAGAAGTTTCCCACCAGGTTAATCTACGAATAATGATCCCTGGAATTTCCAACTGCCAATGAAACCGGGAAGTTCCCGTAGTCAAAACCTCTATCCTACATTTTCCACCTGTTGAACTCGCTAAATACCTCAACATATTTATTACAGGGGGGTATTTTTCCAACGGCTGAAAATGAACAATACAAAATCTATCCATTCATTAATACATTCATAGCAATCAATGCTTGTTTCGCCCGATCATGGTAGCTATATCCAGATTCTACACATCTTCTCTGTGCTCTATTTCTAATAGCAACAGCTTCATCCTTGCTTAAGGAAAGAATATAATGAGCTTTTTCAAAACAATTATTAATATCCTGATATAGGAATATTTCCTGTTCTGCCTCAAAAAATATCTTGTGTTCAGGCGTATCAGGCGCCAGTTGAATAGCTCCCACACCCGGTATTTCAAATGTTCTCATGTTATGAGAATCCTCATTATGGATACGCATAAAATTTAATTGAACACGGTAGCGATAGAGCGTTTTCCAGAATTCAAGACCATATACAGGTTTAAAAAAACATGCATTTTCATGCAGTATAAAATGCTCCCAGTTATTCCCATATAGATCTACCTTAATCCCTTGTTTGACAAATTCCATAACTAAAGCCGCTCTTCGCCTGTCAGGATTACCCAAAAAGCAAACACCCGTAACCTCCTCCTGATCCTGGCATACTGCCAACACCTCACGCTCAATATTATATCCAAAAGGCAGAAATGAAGTCATTGCATTGTATTCCTCTTCCAGTCGTTTTTTTATAGACAAGTTATAGGTAAAATGTAACTGATAAAGGCTTATTGAATCAGTTATATTCTTATTACCACTTCCTTTCCCTGTGAATATAAAAGGATTATCAGGGTTGTAATTAACCAGCAGAATATTGCTTTTTTGTGCCCGATACAATGATTCAGGGAATATTTCCATTCCTTTAAATACCCAAATTATATCAGGGCGAAATTGTTCTATAGCTTTATCAAATTCCCTATTAATTTGATGTAAAATTGTAGAAAATCCTGTCTTAAAAAGTAGTTTATTGACAAGGCTCCGCTGGTAGTAATCGTAAAAAAAGCTTTGGGCACAAAAGTGATAAACTTCAGCCCCTTCTTCGCGCAGATATCGAACATAGAAATTTTCTATCGCATATACCTTATCCGAGCCGACCACCATTATGCGCATAATCAATACTTAAATCTTTTCCCTATTTTGACCATAGGAGTTTCCAGGTAAACATATACAACCCACGAAATAAAAAAATATGTACGGCCCATGAAACGAAAAATAGCCAACTTGGTCTTCCCCATTTAAACCCATATTTGATCCCCTCTCTCATTTCTCTCTCTGTCTCTTATACACATCTCCGAGCCCACGAGACAGGCAGAAATCTCGTATGCCGTCTTCTGCTTGAAAAAAA
>CABHOW010000109.1 GCA_902168225.1 uncultured Flavihumibacter sp.
CGTCAGATGTGTATAAGAGACAGATTCTACTGTAATTAAAAAAATAAATATTGGTCAACATCTTCTATTCTGGATCAGCAAAGCTCTTTATGTTTTCTTTTATGCGCTTGTGCCGGTTTATTTTTTGGGTTGGCAGGCCTGGCTCACCGGTTTTTTAATTCTTCATATAACAATGGGGCTTGTTTTATCTGTTGTATTTCAATTAGCCCATGTAGTAGAAAAAACATCTTTCGATTTTGTTGCAGAAGATAACAAGGTAATAGCAGCTGAATGGGCTATTCACGAAGTGAAAACCACTGCAGATTTTGCCCCTCAAAACAAAGTGATTAGCTGGCTAATGGGCGGACTAAATTTTCAAATAGAGCATCACCTTTTTCCACATATTAGCCATGTGCATTATCCGGCCTTGAGTAAAATAATACGTAAACAATGTGAATTATTTGGTCTTCCCTATAACTATTACCCAACTATGCGCCAGGCCATTTACTCGCACGTGAGGTTTATGAAACAACTGGGAAGAAACCATGAATAACATGGTGGTAGCTATTTCTGATCGCTGCATGCCTTATCAATAAAATCACGTTTAGTGTTATTGTTTTGTTTGAAGTAGGTTGGGGTAATACCGGTGACTTTTTTAAATTGGGCCGAAAGATGGGCCACACTGCTGTAATGCAATTTGAAAGCTATATCTGTAAGGGAAAGCTCTTTATATACAAGTAATTCTTTAGCCCGCTCAATTTTGTGACAAATGTAAAATTTTTCGATGCTAATGCCCTCCTGGGTTGAGAACAGGTTGGCCATATAGGTGTAATCATAGTGTAACTGATGGCTAAGGTATACAGAAAGGTTTTTGACTAAGGGTTCTTCAGAATGATAGATGAGTTCAATAATGAGGGTCTTAATTTGCTGTACCAGAATAGCTTTTTTGTCTTCCTGTAATTCCAAACCTATTATTAATAGCTCGGATTTGATTTGATCAAGCTGTGAATCAGTGATGTTTTCTTTTAAATCAGCTTCGCCCAAAATTACCTCACCGTGCTGTATCCCAAGCTTTTCTAACGCGTCTTTCACTGCTATAATGCAGCGCCGGCTAACCATATTTTTAATATAGAATTTCAAGTAAATTTATTTTTAACAAAATTGAGTGGCAGGAAATTCTCGCAGGGAAAAGATTGTGAGGGTTACCGGTACTGCTATAACCCTTACCATAATTATACCAGCCCAACCATGATGCTTACTTTCTGGCAGGAATGCAATTTGTAACCGTTTTTGACAGATATACCCATCAGTTTTAAATTTTAATTAATGATTTATTTCGACCGAAACCTCTACGGTAAATATTAATCAGTTAAATTCACCCCACCTTAAAGAAATTAGTTTTTACAATATGTTTTTAAAAGCACTTACCGTGGCCGGCCTTGCCACTTTTGAGATTTATGCAGCAATCCCTGCCGGATTTGCCTTTGGATTATCGCCCTGGACAATCTTCTTTTCAAGCATTATTGGTGGTTTAATGGGAACTTTTGTCGCGGCCTTTTTAGGCGATAAGATCAGGGCTTTCTTTCACAAAAAGAAGCCTAATAAAGAAGTTGCTGAAAAAAAGCACCCCATGATGCTTCGCCTGTGGAATAAGTATGGCATTATTGGACTTGGGTTTATAGGAACAATATCAGTGGGCGCCCCAATAAGCCTGGCAGTAGGTATTGGATTAAACGCAAATATTAAAAAGTTGGTCACCTGGTGCTGTATTGGTGTTATTACCCGTTGTATTGTATTCACCCTGATAGGACATTACAGCTTAAAATTACTTTAGTGCACACCGAAAATTAGCTGGAGTACATTTACTTTGATATTTATATGGCTACTAACCCCTGGGATTTAATTTCTATAAACGATTTTGAATCTGCTTACAAAATTGCAGATGAGAATTATTCCAAAACTTATCAGAATTTCGATTTACGGGCCAGGGGCATATCGTCGTTTTTACTATGTAATTACGAAAAATCCCTTACAGATTTTTTGTTATTAAAAGATATCGAGCAGGAGTCGAATAGGGTAGGTGATGGTACCTTCCTTGAGATAGGTCTTTGTTATTATGCAATCGGGGACATTGAGAAGGGGCTGGAGTATATTAAATATCCTGTTGAAAATTTCAGGTTAATGAAGTACACCAGTGACATATCTGTTCCCGGTAGTATGCTTTTCTATTTTGCCATAAAGTTAAACCGATTAGATCTTTTAAAGATCGCCACAAAGGAACTTAAGAAGCAAAAGGTTACTGTACCCTTGTTTCTTCTTGGCCAGGCATCAGAGGCCGAACTTAATATGATGTGGGAGGAACAAACAAACGAAATTTTAAAAAATAGAAAAGAGTGCAAAGTTGAATTTTATAAAGGGGTAAAAGCTTTGCAAAATGGCTACCTTGAAAAGTATCAGGCACATTTAAATCGGTGTGTTGACCTAAAAGGCAATTACCTCGAATTTGAATACTATATGGCCAGCATTGAGCAAAAAAAGTTTTGAAAACTGCGCATGAATTACATAAGTCGCTCATTTTCAAGCCCCATTATTTAAAAAACCGTATAAATACGGAATCAAATACCGTATAACATTTGAGTCTGTTCTCTTACAAAGGGGGTAATTTAGGGCCAATAAATTTGATACCCCTAAATGAACACTATTCATAACAGTATAGAAGAACAGCGCTGGGCCATGTTGGAAATGCAGATTTTATTAAAACAAGTGCAAAGTACATACGGCGCCAATCCCCCCGCAGACATCCTAAATGCAATCGCTCAGGTTGCCAAAGCTAACCGCACAAAATCTACACCACATGTTCGCGAATTGAACCACACAACAGGAGTTGAAGAGTTCTGTACAAAGAATAATCTTTCTTTGACCTAATTCGGGTATTCCTAACGGAACAGATTAACAGAAATTCATACAGTTATTAAAGTAAATGTTTGAACGGTTGATTTAGATCAATATCAGTAGTCCTATCATTTTTAGATTTAATTAAGATATACCTTCGCAACAGTTATAGTTAATTGTGCTCCTATCATCTTTTACGAATAACCTACCAGTAAGATTTCATTTCTCCCCTTCATAACCATTAAGTACATCTGTATTATAAATCATCTTTTTAAAAGAAGGTTTAACCGATTCGTAGCGTATGCACACTAGTCAAATCAAAACATACGATATGAAAAAGAATGGCTTTATCTTCTGCCTGTTATTCTGCTTTGGGTTAATTACTACTACCAACGCACAAAACACTGCTGTTGTATTTGATGGTCCTAACGATTATGTCGACATGGGAAACAACGCCCTGTTTAATGCCAACACCATTCGTACTATGGAGTGTTGGGTAAAGTTTACCAGCCTGGCAGGGTCCCAAGAAATTTTAAGTAAATCTATAGCCGGGCAAGGCATTGAATTGCTCCTATTTGGCGGCAATCTGGCTGCTTATTATATGAATGGAGCAGCCACGAGTTACATCACTTATCCTACTTCCAATCTGGTAGTCGGTCGCTGGTACCATATTGCCACTGCCTGGGATGGCATAAAAGAGAATATTAAATTGTATGTGAACGGTACTTCGGTAGGTACATTATCTCATATAGGCGATATTACTGCAACAGGAGTGTCTAACACGGCACCCGCTTTCAGGATTGGCCAGTGGTCTGATGTGGAG
>CABHOW010000110.1 GCA_902168225.1 uncultured Flavihumibacter sp.
GTACGTGGTTATCGATGGAAAGCCGAGGCTAATGCACCCAAAGTTCTTATAGCGCACGGATTTAGTAGCTACGCTTATAAATTTGAAAAATATATAATAGCCCTTCAGAAGAAGGGGTTTGAAGTACTGGCTTTTGATGCACCTGCTCATGGAAGTAGTGATGGAGAAAGAATTAATGGAATCAATTATCGAGACTGCATATTGCAAATTGAAAAAAAATGGGGGGCACTTTATGCCATCATTGGTCATTCCTTTGGAGGTTTTGCAGCTAGTCTGGCAATGGAAAAACTACCCGATCATAGGAATAGAAAACTCATTTTGATCGCCCCTGCTACGGAAACCAAAACAGCTATAGCACAATTTACAGCAATGATGAAACTAAGTGAATCAGTTCAATCAGCGCTTATAGCCCAGATTGAAAAAATAGCCAACGAACCCCTAACTTATTTTTCTACGGTGAGGGCTGTTAATACTGCACAAATACCTACGCTTTGGGTACACGATACGGAAGATAAGATTTGTCCTTATATAGATACCGAACCTATTCGGCTTAATAAGCCAAATCACGTACAGTTTATTACAACTGAGGGTTTAGGACATAATAAAATTTATAGAGACCCAAAGATCGTAAAAGCAATTATTGATTTTACAACCTTGGGTCTACCATAGCTACTCATCTTCCTCTCTAAAATCTTGCATTAATATGTATACTTACTCCGGCTCGAGGCTGAGGAGCGACAATAACGGGCATATCTCCGTAATAACGTTGGTTTTCCCAAACTACCTCATCATCATAACACCAAACTTTTTGCCGGCGTTTATGAGATAATATAAACCTTTCTGGCAGTACATTCGCCTGAATCCAAACGCCATTTTGAGGATACCAATATCTTTGAGTTCCAGGGTTATAATAAAGATTGAGCGAAGGATAATACTCATAATACACTCGTGTATGCTCATATCTTTCATAACGATCATCATCGTCCCAATCTTCTTTTTCTCGCCTTCCCCAAGCTTTGGCATGCGGGGGCTGGGCATTTAAGAGCAATGGCATCAATGCGGCTATCATCGGAATAGCACTAAGTAAAAACTTCCTTTTCATGGCTATTAAATTTGATTATAATATAATAAGGCCAAGATTATGCCAAAGTGAAATTGTAGTTGTTAAATCAGTGATTTTTTGGATTTTCCCGCTTTAGCCTAATATTGCATGAAATTGGCACCCCGGAAATAATCGTACATGGCAAAAAATTTATTGATTGTTGAGTCGCCCGCTAAGGCAAAAACTATTGAGAAAATTCTAGGAAAAGAATTTGAAGTAAAGAGTTGTTATGGCCATATTCGCGATTTAGAAAAGGATGATATGGGGATTGATGTTAAAAATCATTATCAACCACGTTATAAGGTTCCGGAAGAAAAGGAAAAGGTAGTAAAAGAGCTTAAAACACTGGCCAAAAAAGCCGATGAAGTATGGTTAGCGTCGGATGAGGACCGAGAAGGTGAAAGTATCAGTTGGCATTTAGCAGAGGTACTTGGGCTAGATCCAAAAGAAACCAAAAGAATTGTATTTCATGAAATTACGGCACCCGCTATTAAAAAAGCGGTTGATAACCCACGGCGAATCAATATGAATCTGGTGAATGCCCAGCAAGCGCGTAGGGTGTTGGATAGATTGGTTGGTTTTGAATTAAGTCCGGTTTTATGGCGTAAAATAGGCATGCAACGTAGCCTTAGTGCAGGGCGAGTGCAAAGTGTGGCGGTAAGATTGATTGTAGAACGCGAAAGAGAAATCAATCAATTTATTCCTGAAAGTAGCTTTAAAATTGAGGCCCGCTTTAGTGCTCCTGATATTACAGGTAAGCAAGTTATTTTTAGAGCCGATGGCCCCTCCAAACTGGCAACTACCAAAGAAGCAGAAGCTTTTTTACGTAGTTGTGGTGGTGCTTTGTATACTGTTGAAGATGTTCAGGTAAAGCCTTCAAAACGTTCTCCGGCAGCACCATTTACTACTTCTACCTTACAGCAGGAAGCTTCTCGCAAAATGGGGTATGGTGTTAGTAAAACCATGTTGCTTGCCCAGAAACTATATGAAAGTGGTAAGATCACCTATATGCGAACAGACAGTATCAGCCTGAGCGAAACAGCTTTGGCAGATATTAGTAACGAAATTAATAGCAGCTTCGGTGAGGAATATCATCAGCCCCGTAAGTTTAAAAATAAAAATGAAAGTGCGCAAGAAGCGCATGAGGCCATCCGACCTACTTATATGAATAATCGTACGGTAGACGACCCGGAAACAAAAAAGTTATATGAACTTATTTGGAAGCGTACCATTGCCTCTCAAATGAGTGATGCCATTTTTGAGAAAACCACAGCTAAAATTAGTATCAGCACAAATACAGATACGCTTACTGCCAATGGTGAAGTAATGCAGTTCGATGGTTTTTTAAAAGTTTATATAGAAGGTAAAGATGAGGAAGATGAGGAGAACAATGAAGGCATGTTACCTCCTTTGAAAAAAGGTGATAAGCCTACATTCGAGTCTATGACTGCTGCTGAGAAATTTAGCCGACCGGCAGCGAGATACACCGAAGCCTCATTGGTAAAGAAATTGGAAGAGCTCGGTATAGGTCGCCCATCAACGTATGCACCAACTATTTCTACCATTATTAAAAGGAATTATGTTGAAAAAAGAGATAAAGAGGGTACTAAAAGAGAAGCCGTAATACTACAGCTTACCAAAAAAAATGAAATAGAAAAAGAGATCATTCAAGAGAATACGGGTGCTGAAAAAGGGAAACTCTTTCCTACCGATTTAGGTATGGTGGTAACTGATTTTTTAAAGCAGTATTTCGAGAAAGTGATGGATTTCGGATTCACCGCTCGTATAGAGCAGGAGTTCGATGAAATAGCTGAAGGAAAAATGAAGTGGAATAATATGATCGATGGTTTTTATAAACCATTTCATGATACTATTGAACATACCCTAGAAAATGCGGAACGTGCAAAAGGAGAAAGAGAATTAGGTGTTGATGAAACAACGGGTAAAAAAGTAATTGCCCGTATGGGTAGATACGGGCCTATGGTTCAAATTGGGGATAATAATGATGAAAACGATAAACCTCGCTTCGCCAAATTAAAATCATCACAAAGCATAGAAACCATCAGTTTTGAAGAGGCCATGCAATTATTCTCTTTACCAAGAACCATTGGAGAATATGAAGGTCAAGAATTATCAGTAAATGTGGGTCGATTCGGGCCTTATATCAAACTGGGCGAGCAATTTATTTCTATACCGCGCGGAGAAGATTTATACGAAATGGATCTGGAAAGAGCCATTGCACTTATTAAGGAAAAAGAAGAAGCCGACGCACCGATTGCTTACTACGATAACTTACCGGTAACAAAAGGAAAAGGAAGATTTGGCCCATTCATTAAATGGAACGATTTATTTATTAATATACCTCGCGCTTATAATTTTGACGCCCTTACGCAACAAGATGTTAATGAGTTGATAGAAAAGAAATTAGATAAAGAAGCGAACCGTTTTATTAAACAATGGCCTGCCGAGAAAATAGCTATAGAAAATGGCAGATGGGGCCCTTTTATTCGTTTCCAGAAAAAAATGCTAAAGCTTAGTAAACAAGCAAATGGAGAGAAACATTCCGCTGAAACGCTTGCCAATATTGAGCTGGAAGAAGTTAAGAAAATGATTGAAGAACAAGTTCCCGGTGCATTTACCAAGAAAGTTGCTGCAAAGAAAGTTACTTCAAAGAAAGCCCCAGTGAAGAAAAAAGTTGCTGCAAAGAAAGGGAAAGGGAAAGTAAAGAGTAAATAAGTAAACTAAGTAACTAAGTAGCAATTCATATACTTATTCACTTAGGTTACTTAGTTTACCTAGTTACTTAATATCTCCCCATATCTCTTAAAAAACGTACATGTGCTGCAACCGCTTTCCGCATAGTAGGGTACTCAATGTATTGTAATTGATACTCCATGCATATGGTACGTACAATTTCGCTAATGGCAGGATAATGTATATGCGAAATTTTAGGGAATAAGTGGTGTTCTATTTGAAAGTTTAACCCGCCCACTAACCAGCTAACAAATTTATTTTTTGTGGCAAAATTAGCAGTAGTTTTAATTTGATGCGCAGCAAACTCATCAGGTAATTTATTGGTATCAACATTTGCCAGGGGGAACTCCGTATGTTCAACGGTATGTGCCAATTGAAATACAATACTCAACACAAAACCGGCAACAACACAGGTAATAATAAATCCTACCAGCCAAGCTAACCAACCCACTGCATAGATAGGTATTACAATAAAAACCGCTGCGTGATATATTTTTACACCCCAGAATTCAATATGATCGGCAACTTTCATTTTTTTCAATGGAACGTTACCAATTTTCTGTGTAAAGTATTTTTTATAGTCTGCGAAGAAGATCCAGAAGATATAAAGCAACATGTACAATATCCAAAAATACAAGTGTTGAAATTTATGTGCTTTATATTTTTTTTGAGTGGGCGCCATTCGCATTAAAATACCAACTTCTATATCATCATCTATTCCAACAACATTTGTAAAACTGTGGTGAATCATATTATGCTTCATATTCCACATAAAATGATTAGCACCTAACAAACTAATAGAGGAAGCCGCAAAACGATTTACCCACTTGTTGGTGCTAAAACTACCATGGCTCCCATCGTGCATTACATTAAAACCAATTGCAGCGATCAACCCACCTAAGATAACACACTCAAAAACGGCAATATACCAAATGGGGGTAAAAAAAATCAAATGTACATACACCAGAATAAAAGCAACGACCATCGTTATTGCTTTAGTAAATAATTTAGGAGTACCTGTTGCCTGAATTCCTCTTTCATCAAAATAGGCCTGTACCCTTTTCTTTAGTTCGAGATGCAAAGATTGCTTTACTACCGGAAATTTAGGGATAGAAATATTAGTCATACTTAAAAATAGAATTGCAAGATAATATTAATCAAATAATGTACTTGTTAAAAATCTAGCAAATTTAATGGCAACGAAA
Organism: uncultured Flavihumibacter sp.; assembly: GCA_902168225.1. Taxonomy (GTDB): domain Bacteria; phylum Bacteroidota; class Bacteroidia; order Chitinophagales; family Chitinophagaceae; genus Sediminibacterium. The sequence continues at coordinate 5,062 of CABHOW010000110.1, forward strand.
AGGTCTTAAAAATATTATTACAATAAAGAAGCATATATCCACAAAGAGGGTATAACTTCTACTTGTAAATATACCGAAAATGATCTTAGTTTGAAGAACCAATTGCTATTCTTCTATGCAGGAAACAAAAGAATTGAATGCCCTTTTTACCCTGATCGATGACCCCGATGAAGAAGTTTATGCCACAGTTTATGATAAAATAGTGGCTTTGGGAAAACCGGTTATACCAAACCTGGAGCACTTATGGGAAACCACCCCCGATGAATATGCGCAAGAAAGGATTGAAATGATCATCCACAGGTTACACTTTACCGACTTACTGGCCGATTTTACAGAGTGGAGTAATAGCGCATATCATGATCTATTATTTGGCACCTTACTCGTTTCCAAATTTCAATATCCCGATTTACAAACAAGCCCGGTAATACAAGAAATAGAAAAGATCAGAAGAAATATTTGGCTTGAGCTGAATAATTTTTTAACGCCCTTAGAACAAGCAAATGTGCTTACGAGTATTGTTTATAATTACTACAATCTAAAGGCTTCAGAAATTACCTATGCAAACCCTGATGATTTCTTTTTACACAAAGTACTCTCCTGTAAAAAAGGGAACCCGCTTATCAATGGAATTTTATATCAAATCCTTTGCGACCAGTTAGATATCAATGCTCGCATTATCAATATACCAAAGCAGTGTATTATTGCTTTTTATCACACAGATTATGACCATGCCACCTATGAAGGGCATCCTCAGGATCAGATCCATTTTTATGTAGATGCTACGAATGGCCAGGCTTTTGCGCATGCAGATATTGAGAATTATTTCAAAAGAATTGCTGTACATCCCACGCCTAGCTTCTTCAAACCACTAAGTCATAAACGGGTTATACAGCAATTACTCGAAGAAATTTCAAAATGCTTCGACGCTCCAAACAACCTTTATAAAAAGGAAGAACTTGACCAACTTATTCAATTACTAGATTAGCCATTGGTCAATAGTCATTGGTCAGTAGGGTAATTTACTTTCGTCTATTGTCTCTGTCACCCTGTCCGCCTAGGCGGAGTCGAAGGGTCGTCTATATTAAGTTTGCTTCCAAGCTAATCTCCGTATTATAAGCTTTACTAACCGGACAATTTGCTTTTGCATCTGCTGTACAAATATCAAACTGTTCTTTACTGATACCGGGTACTTTAGCATTCAGTACTAAATGAGAATGATTAATGACCCCATCTTCTAAACTAATAGTACATGTAGTTTCCAAAGATTCCGGGGTAAAACCGGCAGCACCCAAAACAAAACTTAATTTCATAGTAAAACAACCTGCATGGGCGGCTGCCATAAGCTCTTCAGGATTAGTGCCAATACCGTCAGCAAAACGTGAGTTAAAGGAATATTGTGTTTGATTGAGCACTGTACTCTGGGTAGTCAGGTGCCCGTTACCATCTTTACCGGATCCATTCCAAACGGCAGTAGCATTGCGTTTCATATTGTTTGATTTTAAATAATAAAATATATTCGTAAATATAATATATTTATACAACCCCAATATTAAATGTCGGAATTACATTATACCTATTATGAGAGCCCGGTTGGCTTATTAAAAATCGGAGGAACCGACCACTATATTGGCGAGTTGAGCTTTGTGGATAATAAAGATCAATTAGTGTATGGGGAACCGGGTATAACAGAAATGATGCATCAATGTACAGAGCAGTTGATAGAATACTTTCATGGAACCCGAAGAAACTTTGATATTCCTATTCACCAACAAGGTACCGATTTTCAAATTAGGGTTTGGAGCGAATTAATGGAAATTTCCTACGGTAAAACCATTAGTTATATGGATCTGGCAAAAAGATTAGGAGACCCAAAAGTAATCAGAGCCGCGGCACATACAAATGGCAAAAATAAAATTGCTATCATCGTTCCCTGCCATCGGGTTATAGGTAGCGATAAATCCTTGGTTGGATATGGCGGCGGTATGTGGCGAAAAAAATGGTTATTACAACATGAATTTAAAGTAGCACATGGGGTACAAACCTTGTTTTGAGAATGCGAGATACGAGATTCGAGTTTCGACCATAAGTTTAAAATATATAATTACGCGTAACCCGTATCTCGAAACCCGAAACAAGATAATTAACCAGATTGAAGATTTCAGATTAAAATATGGTACGGTGTATAAAAAAATTTCTTCTTCTCTTCTGCCTAATTTCTTCCATTAAATTATTAGCCGACCCTACACCTAATCGGGTAATTATTATCGGTACAAAGCATAATGGCAATGAAAAAATTACGCATAAAAAATTACTTCGTCTGCTCCAAAAAATTAAACCGGATATCATATTACTGGAAGTAGATTCCACGGTCATATCAAACTGTAGTATTCGCAAAGTATGGGGAACCAAAACAGCTGAGTTTCTAGGTATTTGGAAAAACCCTTTAGAGTATAAAGCTGCTAGAAAATATGCAGAATTAAACAAAGACGTTTGTATTGCACCACTTGACATTTTTATCCCCAATAGAAAATCGTATATCGATTATCAATTAAAAATGGAAAGGTCACATACGATCGCTTTGGAACAATTAGCTAATCAAGGAAGGTACTCCCCATCAGACAGTATCATTTACCACCACTATCATGCAATCAATACCGCATTTATAAATGCTTTAGAAAAAGACTTGATCGCAATTAACAGGGAATCGCTTAGTGATACTGCAAGGTATTTAGTAGCATTAGAAACCAATGAAATAAGAAAAATTACAAATAGTTACGCGGCCTTAGAACCTTTTCAAAGCTGGTATAACTATAATAGCGACTTTTGGTTTTTTCGAAATAATGGTATGTGTGAAAGAATCTACAGGGAATTACTTGCGAATAGCGACCGTACAATTGTTATTCTAACCGGCTTACTACACAAGTATTTTCTCACTGATTATCTCAAAAATCCTGCCCTTACTAAACTCTGTGAGATTATTCCTCTTTCAAAAGCATTGGAGCACTAGTTCTCTCACCAGTTTCAAAATAGCGAATCTCTTCCTGTAAATTAATAGACTGATGTTTTTTGGCAAAATCAGCTGCCAGTTGAGCATATTTTTTTCTAAAAGCTATATGCTGCTTGGTATTCGGATTAAACGGATTATGTTTATAAGCCAATGCTATTTCCTGTAAAAAAACAATATCCTCCTTAGCCTCTTCTGTTATACACGCTTCTACAAACTTTTCCCATACATATTTGGTGGCATGATAATTCGGATGTACCAAGTCTTCTGCATAAAACCGATAATCGCGCAAATCGTCGATTACTAATTCGTAGGCAGGAAAATAATATAAGCCATCAAATTTATTTACGATGTGATGAACAGCTTGTATCAAAACAGCCTTACTTCGATTATTCTCAATCATACCCTCTCGTAAATGCCTAACCGGACTTATCGTGAAAATAATTTTTAGCTCATTATTAAACTGGTGCAATCGATAGATTGTATTGTCCAAAGCAGCGAGTACTTCATCCACGCTTAAAAGTCGCTTTACAAACCAGTCGGCAGGTGCTTTATGATTATTAGCAGCCACTAATGAGGGCCTAAAACCATGTGCTTTCTCTGTTAACTCATACACCCATGCCGAACCGAGCGTAATAAACAGGAAATCGGTATGCTTGAGGAATGCATGAGCAGCTTGAGTGGAATTATTTATTTTATCTAAGGCTTCCTGATTTGTCAGCCCCGAAAACCTTCCATGATGCCGCCAACTATGCCAGCATTCATTGAGTTCAAACAAATCATCTGCTTTTACTTGTTCATTCTCAATATACATAGTTAATGCCTGGGATACACTGATGGGGTTGAATAAGATACCATTCGGGTTCTCGAGTACAGAGAATTTATTTTCGCGTAATAAGGCACCTATATTTTCAGTAAAACAAGACCCCACAAGGAATAATTGATTCACATGGGCTATACCTGGATTCATTTTCTTAACCGATAACTCTGCTCTAAATTTCATACTTACCTAAAAATTGAACTAGCTAATATGATGGCTTCTTTTAGCGCTTTCTCATCTATTGGTATATCCCACCCCGCATCTTTAAAAAAAGACAACATTTGTAAAGTATCCATATTACCCACTAAATCGTCTTGTGCCATAGGGCAGCCACCAATACCGTTGATAGCGCCATCGAATCGTAAACAACCACTATTGATAGCTGCCTGCAACTTTTTATCCCAATTCAAACTAGTGGCATGTAAATGTACTCCAAAACTTACTTCAGGATAAATGGGCATCAAAGCGTTGAGAGCCCGCTCTATTTGTTCGGGTGTAGCCAAACCAACAGTATCTGCCAATGAAATAATATCAATCCCCAAATCCACAAGTGCTGCTGTATACTTATGCAATAATTCAGGTGAATAAGCATCCCCATAAGGGTTACCAAAACCCATACTCAAATATACCACCAACTTTTTCTGATGATGCTTACATAAAGTTTGAATACTATCTATGCGTAATAGCGCTTCTTCAATAGTAGCATTTGTATTACGCATTTGAAAAGTAGGAGATAGGGAAAGTGGGAAACCGATATAATCTATATGCGCAAACTGAACTGCTTCCTCTGCTCCTCTATTATTTGCAACTATAACTAATAACTTTGTTGTTGTATCTTTTAGGTCTAACGATTTAATGACTTCTGCGGTATCTGCCATTTGAGGAATAGCTTTAGGTGATACAAAGCTGCCACAGTCTAACACGCTAAAACCTACTTTTAGCAAGGCGTTCAGGTATTTTATTTTTTGATCTGTAGGGATAAAATGCTTCCAACCCTGCATAGCATCACGCGGGCACTCAATCAGTTCTATGTTGTTCTTTGTTTTGATATTTTTTATTTAGAGGGGATAGGTGATAGGTAATAGATCATACCTTACACCCTATTCCCTATTCCCTTCATCCGCTGCCTCATCGCCTCATATAATACCATCCCTGTTGCAACAGATACATTCAATGAATCAAAATTAGTGCTCATTGGTATTTTAAAAAATGCATCAGCTGCTTTTGCTAAATAGGGTTGTACACCTCTCCCTTCATCACCCATAATTATGCAACAAGGGGTTAGAAAAGAAAGATCAAATACATTTTTTTCTGCTCGCATCTCACTGGTAAATACTTCAATACCGTTTAGATGGAGTGTATCTACTGCTTTCAACAAACTGTTCACTCTGCAAAAATGAATTTTTTCTAAAGCACCTGCACTACTCTTCATCGCTTCCGCATTTAGTGCGCCTACTCCTTTGTCGGGGATAATAATAGCTTGTGCTCCGCAGCAAAGTGCTGTTCTGGCTATGGCGCCAATATTTCTTACATCTGTTACACCATCCAACATTAAAAAAAGAGGGGTTTCTCCTTTAGATACTACAAAATCAATTACTTGTTGTAAATCCAGATACTGAACCAAAGCAGTGAATGCAATAACTCCTTGATGATTTGCCTTGGTAAGTCCATTTAGTTTCTCAACAGGTACTAATTGTATCGGTATATTTTGATTTCTGGCTAAAGTCCTTATCTCATGTATAATATCCCCCGTAATATTTTTTTGGAATAAAATTTTATCAACAGGTTTGCCCGATTCAAGCGCCTCTATCAGGGGTTGCCTACCAATAATAAAAGATGGTTGTTGTGATGCCATTTGCAAATGTACTATTTCAAAGTACCGGTAGCTAACATATACTGTACTTTATATATGGCTGCAACACTCATGGAGTCTGTTATCTCCCCTCGTTGAACCATAGCAAACGCTTCCGCAAAGGGAATTTTCTTAATTACCAAATTCTCTGTTTCTTCCGGTTCTGCTTTTTCTTGTTGTAGGTATCTGGCCAAATAAGTAATGCCTAGTTCATCACTTACTGAATTTGATAAATGCATGCGGAAGAGCTCCGTCCATTCGCTTGCTACAAGTCCTGTTTCTTCGAGTAACTCTCTTTTTCCTCCTTCTAAAGGATCCATATTTATTGGGCATCCTCCTTCGGGTATTTCCCAGCTATAAGCTCCTAGCGTAAATCGAAACTGGCCAACCAGATAGGTATCTAATGCTTCATCCAATACCAACACGCCAACAGCGGTATTTTTAAAATGTACTTTACCATAAATACCTTTACCACCTCCGGGGTTAATTACATCGTACTCTGTTACTCCGATCCATTTGTTATCGTAAATTTTTTTTTCTCCCAGTATTTGCCAATCATTTTGCATAGTATAAAAATAAAAAACCCCGACGAATCTGTCGGGGCTATTTCTATTTTAATCCAAAAGCTTTTTTTACTTTAGAAACATGATCTAGTTTTTCCCAGGTAAACAACTCTACTTTTACTTTCTTCTCTTTTCCGTCGGGCGATGTAAAAGTTTTTGTAACCACTTCACTCTTTCGGCCCATATGTCCGTATGCCGCTGTTTCACTGTAAATAGGATTTCTGAGCTTCAAACGCTGTTCAATAAAATACGGGCGCATATCAAAGATGCTGGCAACTAATGTAGCGATCTCACCATCCGTCAAATCTACTTTAGCGGTACCATAGGTGTTTACATTTATGGAAGTAGGTTCTGCTACACCAATTGCATAAGATACCTGCACTAATATTTCATCGGCTACACCGGCTGCTACCAGGTTCTTTGCAATATGGCGAGTAGCATAAGCCGCAGAACGGTCTACCTTACTGGGATCCTTACCGCTAAAGGCACCACCACCATGCGCACCTTTACCACCGTAGGTATCAACAATAATTTTTCTTCCCGTTAAACCTGTATCTCCGTGCGGGCCGCCAATAACAAATTTACCGGTTGGGTTAATATGATACTTGATATCATTATTAAATAGCTTTGCGTATTTTTTATATTTAGCTTTTACCCGTGGTATCAAAATCTTAACTATATCATCTTTGATCTTCGCCAACATCTTAGCTTCAGTATCAAAATCATCGTGCTGCGTAGATACTACGATCGCATCTATACGTACCGGACGGTTATTATCATCATACTCCAAAGTAACTTGGCTCTTTGCATCGGGTCTTAAGTATTTGATTTGTTTATTCTCTCTCCTTAATGCTGCTAACTCAATCAAAATCTTATGTGCCAGATCGAGTGCTAAGGGCATATAATCTTCTGTTTCATTATTCGCATAACCGAACATCATACCTTGGTCACCGGCTCCCTGCTCCTCTTTCTTCTTCTTATCTACTCCCTGATTAATATCGGCACTTTGCTCGTGAATAGCTGATAAAATACCACAGCTATTTGCTTCAAACATATATTCACTCTTGGTATAGCCAATCTTACGAATGACACCACGAGCAATTTCTTGAACATCTAAATATGCCTTCGACTTCACTTCTCCTGCCAATACTACCTGACCGGTGGTTACTAAGGTTTCGCAAGCTACTTTTGATTGCGCATCAAACGCTAAAAAATTATCAATTAAGGCATCCGATATCTGATCGGCTACTTTGTCGGGGTGCCCTTCCGACACACTCTCTGAAGTAAATAAGTAAGGCATTGGTTTGGTTTTAATATGGGTTTTCGCAAATATATCACAAAGCCCTTTATGATTTAAATTTTTGAGTATACAATTCGTAACCGCATCCTGAAACGAGAATGTGTTCCTCCTCCTAGGCGAACACGACCTTGCGCTGCTTGATTATAATAGGTAGGGTTAAGGAAGTATGTTTGAGAAATATTGTTGTTGGGATAGGGAGGGGTGTAATGAATAGAGTCGTTCGTTGGGGCAGATAATTGCATTACAAAGGAAGTGTCTTTACGGGTTACAATGCCTTGAACATATCTGCTAATATTAAAATTATAGCTCCATATCTGATCATATCCCGGAACTGTTTTGGCTACACGATATCCCCCAAAGCTTGCTGTATTTGGGCCATTCGTACCAATGGTATAATCATTGGGTATATTTCTTTTTCTTCCGTTAGCCGAATCATAGATACTCAATAACAATATCCTAGGGGCCTCCATATACCTGTCTATTGTTAATAAATTAGCGTCGTCCGGTACTTGCTCTGCGATTAATTCGGCACGATGGATAATTCTATTTGAAAGTGAACCCAGTGAGGGTATTCTAATCTGTACAAATGTTCCTGGGGTTGTTTGAACATACACCAAGGAATCAGGTCTGGAAGCATTATTAAGTCTGTTTGCTATTTCACTACCTGTTCTATTACGGGTAATAAAATTAGCGACCCCACTAGAAAGGCTACTAAATTTTAAGTAGGTAACACTGGTATCCCTTGTAGTAGCCCCTGCGGAGCTTGAATTATAATATAATGCCAGTTTTGTGTTAGAGTCTGTAAGGTTAAGATATAAAAGTGCATTTGCCGGATTCACAGCATCCACCTTTAGGGCAATACCTCTGAAAAAAGTACCAAATGCACTATCGGAAGCATAGGCATTGGTAGAATCATAGGTTTTAATAAATCTTTGTGCTACGGAATTATATAATTTAATCCTGATCTGATTAGTTGCTTTTTCGTACCTGTTGATTACGGAATCTCCGATTCTTCGAATATCCAAGGAAATAGGGTCTGCCAAATTTCCAACAGTACTTACAGGATACAAAGCCGGATAATTGGCAGGGTAAATAATATTAGTGGTTAGTGGCGTAGAGGTACTTATTTCACTTACTGTTAATCGGAGTGGTTGTGTAGAATCTCCATAAAAACTTCTATAACTAAGAATAAGTACCGCAGAATCAACAACAGTGCTATCTTTTGCCCCGGGGATAAAGAACGGATAGAAAGTAGGTTTCAGCTCAAAATTAAGTACAGCATTCGTTTTACCAAAAAGCGGATCATTTGTAATAGCTCCTAAAACCTGATTATCATATCTATAAATGCGCGCTGTATCGGCGTCTAGGAAAGTATTGGTTTCAACGGTAATGATCGTATCAAATGTATTAACACCGTCAACAGCAGGTATCAGTCCGGCACCTATATCCGTTGAAGTAATACGCGTACAGGAAATTATTGTTGTTAAAAGAACAATACTAAAAAAAGCAGAAATAGTAGGTATAAATTTCAATCGCATGAACCACATGTTACTTGCCCGCAAGGTCGTTGTACAATTCTAAATACTCTGTTAAATCGGAGTCCCAGCCCTTAAAAGGAACTACTTTTTTCCCCTTAACTTTTCCAAACTCCTCTATCAGTTTCTTTTCAATCTGATCAGAGCCAAAAGTGATAGCGTCTGCATATTGTGCTCCGCCTCTAAACAGGGCGGTATTATCGCTTTCTTTGAAGGCATCGAGATCTTTATCTTTAATGTTAGCATTGATAATAGCATGCTTCATAAAGTCGCTGCCCAACTTCTCTTCAAATGTGTTTTGACCAATGGTAAATATTACTTTACTGTCCCAAATACAGGTTCGCGTTTATAGGCTGTTTTGATATACGCAGGAATAAGGCCACTCATCCAACCACTACAATGAATTACATCGGGCGGCCATCCAAATTTTCTTACTGTTTCTAAAGCCCCTTTACAGAAAAAAACAGTTCTCAATCCATTATCTTCAAACCAATCCTCATTATCGTCGTGAAAAATTTGCTTGCGTTTAAAGAAATCTTCGTTTTCTAAAAAATAAACCTGTAATCGAGCATTGGGTAAGGAAGCTACTTTGATTTGTAAAGGATGATCATCATTATCCACGGAAACATTGATACCGGATAACCTTACTACTTCATGTAATCTATGCCTACGTTCATTGATTACGCCAAATCGAGGCATAATACATCTTACTTCCAATCCCGAATCATTACTTTTAATAGCGAGCTTATTAATAATCTCTGCAAATTCCGTTAGCTCCAAGTAAGGAGACATTTCAGTAGCGATAAATAAAATCCTTTTCTTTGTAGACATGAACACCTGTTTTGATCAAACCTTGCACAAATAAGTGTGCAAAGGTACGAAAATCCAACGAAATAGGCACAATCGGGTATTTTAGCCAATTAGCTGTAAAATATGATCATATTAAAAAAAATTACCCTACTAAAAGCTGTTATTTCAAGGCAAAGAGTTGCCCATAACACAATTGGTTTTATTCCTACTATGGGGGCATTACATGAGGGTCATCTTGCGTTGGTTAAAAAAGCTTTGGAGAAATGCCATTTTGTTATAGCGAGTATTTATGTAAACCCTGCGCAGTTTAATAATCAGGAAGACTTTAAAAAATACCCGATTACGCTGGAAGAAGATATTTTAAAACTTATCCGAACAGGATGCCATGCTGTTTTCTTACCTCATACCAATGAACTTTATCCCAATGGCATCGAAAATCTGGCCCATTATCCATTAGGCTTTATTGAAAGTATACTGGAAGGCGAACATCGGCCGGGCCATTTTCAAGGCGTGTGTAATGTAGTAGATCGCTTATTACAAGCAGTAAAGCCGGATTATCTTTTTTTGGGTGAGAAAGATGCACAACAATGCAAAGTAATTACCAAAATGCTGGCACTTACAAACCAAATGATACCCGTGGAAATAGTTCCTACCAAAAGGGCTAATTCCGGATTGGCTTTGAGCAGTAGAAACAAAAGACTCTCAGATATTGGTTTAACCAAAGCGGCAGCATTGTATCGGTCTTTATTATTTGTTAAGAAAAACTTAATATACGGGGATAATAGTAGATTGCTCGAAGTAGCAAAAGCAGAATTGATTCAGGCAGGTTTTGATTCGGTCGACTATATAGCTATTGCCAAAGAAGAAGATTTAAGTGATGCTACTAACTGGAATGGCAAAGACCCGGTATACATTCTTGGAGCAGCATATATAGAAGGTGTGCGTTTAATTGATAATACCCATTTTGTTAGTTAGTTTTGCCGGCGATGCAAATAGAAATCTTAAAATCGAAAATACACAGGGCTGTAATTACAGAAGCTAACCTGCAATATGTAGGCAGCTTAACATTAGATGAAGACTTGATGGAAGCGGCTAATATGATTGAGCACGAAAAAATTCAGGTAGTAAATGTGAACAATGGAGAACGTTTAGAAACCTACCTGATAAAAGGGAAAAGGGGCAGTGGTGTTGTTTGCTTAAACGGACCGGCAGCAAGAAAGGGAGCTGTTGGGGATCCGGTTGTGATTATATCCTACGCCACCATGGACTTTGAAGCAGCCAAACAATATAAACCTGTTATTGTTTTTCCAAAGGACGGAAATAAACTTTGATTGTTACATGCAAAAAAAAACTATTGCCATACTTCAATATTTGTTGTTTTTGGGTTTAGGTATTTTTTTAGTGTGGTGGAGTTTACACAAAATTCCGGCCGATAAATGGGATGCATTTAAAAACTCCCTTAAAACAGCGAATTACTGGCTCATGATTCCTGTTTTCTTCATTTTGAGCGGGAGTCATTTAATTAGGTCATTACGTTGGAGAGTACTTATCAAACCGTTGGGACATAAGCCTTCTTTACCCAATACTTTTTTTGCGGTTATGATCGGATATCTTGCCAACTTAGCAATACCCCGTTTAGGAGAAGTATTAAAATGTACCATTTTAGCGCGATATGAAAATGTACCTGCCGATAAGCTGGTAGGTACCATATTGATAGAACGGGTATGTGATGTCATATCATTAGGTATTGTTTTTCTTATCGCATTTACTTTACAGTTCGATACGGTTGGTGAGTATGGACAAGCACTCGTTGGTAAAGTATTTAAAAATAATAACGGTACAGTTTCATTTAATAACGTGCTAATTGCAATTGCGTTATTGATTATTATCATTTCACTGATCACTTTTATTTTTAAAAAATACCAACATATTGGTTTTGTAAAAAAAATAAATGATATAGTAAAAGGTATTGGGGTTGGGCTGGGTAGTATCTTAAAATTGGAGCAAAAAGGG
>CABHOW010000111.1 GCA_902168225.1 uncultured Flavihumibacter sp.
ATATAAATTTGATAGTCTTTGTAATCATTATCAACTGTCACCACTTTTTTTGTAGCTTCTATTTCATCAACGGTATTTTGAAACGCTTCTGAATAATTTGCGTCAACTATTGAAATAAACTCTTCATCTTCTCCTTTGTAGTTTGAAAATTCAATACTATCAAAGCTTTTACCAATTTGCTCGGTTATTTCTTCAAATTTGGGAAGTGATTTTTTCAAATCTTCTTTTAATTCTTTTACAGGGTTGTCAGGCAACTTAACATGTCCTTCCTCATAAATCTTTTCAAAGGTGACTAATAAATTTTTAAATTCATCAGAAAGTGCAAAATCATCTTCTTTCAAGAGTTGCTCTTGGTCTGCAACTATGGAAGTTGTTATGTATTTGAGATACTCATGAACATATTCGTCAAAGGGTAGTGTCTTTGAAAAAAGGTCTTGTGCTTTTACTTGTTTATATTCAAGCTCAAGATTAATCTTAAAACTGCCTGGCGTATATGGCTGTAAATATGCTGCTGGTTGCAAATTGAAATTCTTCAAACTTTTTAAACGGTTTTCCAAAAAATCTGAAAAGGCAGTTTGTATGTTTGATACTTGATCAGCAATTGCTCTATTCAAGTCAGCAACTTTTCCCTTTAATCCTAAAGAGTATGAAAATGAAAATGATTTTTTATAGTTGGGGCAATATGAATTTTCTAAGGGCTGATATTCTTCTGGAATATCCTCAAACTCTAAATTGTATGCAGCTAAAGCCTTTCCTCCAAAACTCTTTTCCACTAAAAATTTGGTTGAAGTTTCCTGTAATATTTCTTTATAAGATTTCTTTTTGTTTATAAAATCATAGTATTCCTTATTAGATAAGATTGTGTGTAGTGTCAAAATTGTTTTGCTATCATCATCTTCTTCTAAATGAGAACCCAATATTTTATTTCCAAACTTATTTACTCCAAGAAACAGAATTGGAAAGTCGTCAAAATGTAACACTTTGAAACTTGAACTAATTGTTGTCAGTTCCAAGCTTGCATTTGTCAATTTTGTAGTGTCAATTGGTTTCATTACGCAAATTTGTGAATAGTTACACGTTCAATATAGTCTAAATCAAACAAATCTGATTTGAAAAAATTATGGTGACTATCCCCAGCAGTAATTGGAGCATAAATTATTTTGCCTGCACCTTCCTTTATTTTAAATTTCAAACAATGCCCGCCCTTTTTTGGATTGATGTTAAATGTTGTTTTATAATGTTCCAGAATTAAATTTTCAATTTCGTCTGATGTCAGGTTAATTGAAAGTGCCTTGTAATTGCAAATTTCTTCACATTCGGTTTTGTCAACACCAATTCCTCTTTCCCAATGTGTTTCAAAGTCTTTATCTTCTAAGTCTTGTTTCCTTAGCTTTCTTAGAAAAACATCTTCTGGGTTAGGAATAGAAGTTTTACCGAGGCAATCGCAGTCGTGTCCGTTAGAAATTTTCTCAAAAGTCATTATGGTGGTTGTGTTATTTTATAATAGCCGCTAACGTTCCGCACAGGCGAAGGTTGGGGGAGTTGTTCCAGTCGCTGGCTTGGCCACTAAAGCCCCGATTAGCTAAAGCGAAATTACTGAAGTTTGGTCAGGAATCCAATAGTTGATGGGCAAAGTACAAAAACCCAACTTTTGCCTGTGCAATGTTAGCAGCAAGTTTTTTTACGAAAATTTCTTTGATGCTTCATAAATATACGCAAGATCTTTTCCTGTCGCAGAAAGCTCTAAACTTAACAAATCAGCTTTTTCTTTTTGTGCTGAGAATAAGCCCTTAGCAATCTTGGAAAACTTTAACCAAAACGCATTTTCAAGTAACTCGCTTGTGCCTAAAATCAAACTTTGAAGAATTCCTGATTTGTATTTGATGTTATGTTGTTCTAAACTCTTTCTGTATTGATACAATAAGGATTCTAACTCATCTTTTACTTCTGAAACTGATAAATTCGATTTGGTAGTTTTGTTAATCCACGTCTTAAGCATATAAAATTTGCCAACGTTGTCTGGATTACTTTTAAATTCAAAAATACTCTCCCATGGAGTTAGCTCATCTGGCACGGGAATATTTTCTATTATGACTTTAAGAATATCAGACTGAGTTGCAATAGTAGTATCGGTCGGCAATTTCAGCTTATTTACTAAAGGAACAGATATAAAATCTGGCTTTTCAAGTTGATTGTTTAATATTAAAGCACAATGTCTAGCACTAGCTTCATGACTCAATTCCAGATCATTCATTTGGAGAATTAGTTTTGAAAGCATATCAAATTCTTGGCTAAAAGCCTTAAAGTCAACACTAGGATTTAGAGCAATACCACTTTTTAGCCATGCATTAAACAAATATCCTTTTTCTTCAAGCAGCTCAAATTCACTTACTAGATATTGCATGTCTATCCTGCCATTAGGGCTACTAAGGCCGTCATAAATTGCATCTAGCATAGGTATTCCTGCCTTATCAAATAAGAGAATTGTCTGTTTTAACTCTCCTAAGAATGTTGGTTTATGGTATAATGATGAAAGTATTCCTGCGGTCTTCATAAACTTGCTGCTAACGTTCGTGCATTGAAGCAGTTTGGGAATGTTGTTCTGTCGCCCAAGGCTTACCGTTGCTGAATAAATATACCAAAAGTTGAGAACATATTCTGCTGATGATTAGAACTCCGTCAAGCTGGAACTGATGCTGGGTTTTTGCTAAACCTGAAAGACGCTATTAGTCTACCCCAATTGCTGCAATGCAATGTTAGCGGTAGTACTTTAGCGGGTTAAAAAATTGAGCATTTCCTGCGCCTCATTCGCTGTTTCCTGATAATATTTGGCATCATTAGCAATCTCTGTATAATGTTTTCCGACAATTTCGCGATGGTTCACTTTATCGACTAAACGAGCTCCGCGAATAATATTTATATACCTGTCTTTTTGTTTTGTTGTCAAAGGATTTCCTATTTCGTTTTTGAGTCTTGCGAGTATTAACCTTCGACTTTCTTTTTTGTCATAAAATTCTTCATGAAATAGTCGATGTGAAGCTGCTTTTACTTCATCAGAATAGTTTGATGTAAAAGCAATATCTAATAATTGAACTGTTGTTAAAAGAGGGTTGTAAGGAATTAGGCTATATTGAATGCCTCTCTCAGGATCAACGGGATATTTGAGCCATTCTTTTCCTGTTTTTTTATCAATATATCTTGTAGACCATCCGCCGTCTAATTCTTCAATTTTTTCAAAACCTCGTACGGATAAATCGACAAAGATAGTTCTCCATAAAAGTTGTCTATTCATAAATAGTATTACCGCTAACATTTAAATATACGCGACTTTAGTTAAATCAAAAAATATCAACCCATAGATAATCAACATCATCATATCCGCGTTTTTATGCGTTGCTCCGCGTATTATTGGGTAGACGGTTTTACAGCTACTTAGAAAAGCGCGGAAAATTCAGAAAGGCATTAAATAAGAAAAGGCTCACCAAATTGTGAGCCTTTTTATGTGGAGAGTATCGGGGTCGAACCGACGACCTCTTGCATGCCATGCAAGCGCTCTAGCCAACTGAGCTAACCCCCCAAGGCTTGCAAATGTAATGGCTGGTTTTAAATAGGCAAAATTTTAGTTTATCGCCCCTTTTTAGTACTTTTCTCATCTAAACCTTACCAAATGCGATTGCTATCTGCTTTACTTGTTTGCTGCATATTCATAGCTTGCAACTCCAACCAAGAAAACAAATCTACTAATCTATCTTCCTACTTTACCTATGGCGATTCTATCCAATCGGCAGGTGTTAAATTGATCCCTATCTCAACCCCCGTAGGTAATTTTAAAGTGTGGACCAAACGCTTTGGTAATAATCCCCGTATAAAAATTCTTTTATTACATGGCGGTCCGGCTGTTACACACGAATACATGGAATGCTTCGAAACATTTTTTCAACAACAAGGTTTCGAATTCTATGAATATGATCAACTGGGCTCTTACTATAGCGATCAACCTAAAGACTCTAGTCTCTGGACAACCGACCGCTTTGTAGAAGAAGTAGAACAAGTGCGTAAAGCTATTGGTGCCGATAGCACGAACTTCTATGTGCTCGGTAACTCTTGGGGTGGTATCCTCGCCATGGAATATGCCCTCAAATACCAACAGCATATAAAAGGCTTACTCGTATCGAATATGGTGAGTAGCGCGCCTGAATATGGTAAATATGCCGATGAAGTACTCGCTAAACAAATGAAGCCCGAAGTACTGCAAACAATCCGCGCAATCGAAGCCAAAAAAGATTTTAGCAATCCAAAATATATGGAACTGCTCATCCCTAACTTCTATCACGAACATATATGCCGTTTACAAGAATGGCCCGATGCACTCAATAGAGCTTTCAAACATGCTAACAACGAAATTTATACCATGATGCAAGGCCCCAGTGAATTCGGTATAAGTGGCCGATTAGCCAATTGGGATATCACTAACCGGCTAAAAGAAATTCGGGTGCCTACACTTATGATCGGTGGTAAACATGATACGATGGATCCCGCTGCTATGGAGCGTCAAAGCAAACTGGTGCAAAAAGGAAAATATCTATACTGCCCTAATGGAAGCCATTTATCTATGTGGGACGATCAGCAAGTATATATGAAAGGCGTGATTGATTTTATTAATAATGTAAATTCAGGAAAATGAATTAAGCGTAGATTACCTTAAAATTCTTGTCGTAAATATATCAATTCAATTTTAGTTGCCTATTGAGTAATTGATTTTTAATGTTTACTTCTACCTCTTCATATGTTGATGCAAACTTTGATGGTTTTAGGATACTTGAAAAGTTAAATTTCTTTTTTGAATCACTATCATAATATTCAATGTCAATGCGCAAGTAATATTCTAAATTAGAATTTGATGAAAAAATTACTTCTTCAAATATAGTTTTTGGAGTGTTTGGTATAATATCTATGACCTTAGATTTAAAATTATGAAGTAATTGATATTTGCTATCAAAATAGCTAAATTGCGTTAATACCTTATGTGCTGTTCTTCCACCTGTATTTATTATAGTTATTAGTGTTCCAAGTCTCTTTTTATTATTTTCTGTCTCTTTTATATAGTATTCTGTTTGATTAATTCCAACATTGGGCTTATAAGAGATAATCTGTTGATCTAGTAATTTTCTTGAAATAAGAAGTTGACTATTTGTTACCAGTAATGAACTATCAATATTTTTTTGATATGATTTTAGTATACCCTCTATTTGCTTAAATTGGCTATCTGAGGCTTTGCTGCTTATTTCAAATTGATATATCGAGGATTGATAAGCTTGTTTTGCCAAGGTAAATGAAATTGAAGTGTAAATTAAACTGGTTACACCTAATATAATTGAAAGAATAAGTGAAAACTTTTCTACATATTTCCAATATCCTACCTTTTTTTTTGAGGGTGCGCGAGGATCTAAGGGGAACATATTAGCTTTTTTTATAAAATTAGATTATTTCATCCATTGACTTTACATATATATACTTATATCTTTAGTATGCATTCATATAATAGTTTTCATTTTTATGCAGGATTACGATAAGTATTTTATTAACAATAGATTCTTTTAATCGATTACCGAATTTCTAAACTCTTTTAAAACTAACTTCGCTTATTTGGTCATGTCCAAATATAATAATAGCTAAAATTAGAAAATCATAACAAATACCCTTTCAAATAATTAGGTGATTTATAATTGATTGATTATTTAAGAGTATAAAATAGAATTTTAAAATTGTAAAAATTTTAAGTATACTTTGACTCCTTTATTGTACATTCCACGAAATTCAGCTAAACATGTCTATTCAATATTTGTCGCCCGATTCGGTTCAAAAACCGAAAGGTCATTATTCTCCCGGTGTTGTTCATAATGGTACGGTATATGTAGCCGGACAATTACCCATCGATAAAGATGGGGTTGTGCATGCAGGTACTATTGAAGAACAAACAACACTTTGTTTGCAAAACATTCAACATATTTTAGAAGCTGCAGGTTCGGATTTGAACCACGCGCTTAAAATAGGTGTATTTATCAGTGATATTGCACTTTGGCCTCGCTTCAATGAAACCTATAAAAATATTATGGGCGATCATAAGCCCGCCCGTATTGTAGTACCCTGTAATCAACTCAATTACGGATGTACGGTTGAAATAGATTGTATCGCCGCTGTTAAATAATATCTATGCCCATTACAAAAGAAGCGATTGAAAAAGCGCACGAAAGAATAAAACCTTTTATTCATCGCACACCGGTACTTACCTGCCAAAGTATTAATAAAATAGCCGGTGCTGAATTGTATTTTAAGTGTGAGAATTTTCAAAAAATCGGAGCTTTCAAAATAAGAGGGGGTATGAATGCTGCCTTATCCCTCACACCCGATCAATTAAAAAATGGAGTGGCCACCCATTCTTCCGGTAATCATGCACAGGCCATGGCTTTTGCTGCACAAACATTAGGGGTAAAAGCCTATATCGTTATGCCTTCTACTTCTCCCAAAGTAAAAGTAGATGCGGTAAGGGGCTATGGTGCTGAAATCACTTTCTGCGAGCCTAACCAAGCGGCCAGGGAAGAGGCATTACAAAAAATTGTAGCTGAAACAGGTGCTGCATTTGTGCATCCCTATGATGATCATAGAGTCATAACCGGACAAGCAACCTGTGTAAAAGAATTGATAGAAGAAATTACTGATCTTGATGCAGTGGTAGCACCGGTTGGTGGGGGAGGATTGCTTTCGGGAACTGCACTGGGTGCCAAATATTTTGGTGATCAAATAACAGTATTTGCAGGTGAGCCCGAAGGTGCAGCCGATGCCGTATTGAGTTTTAAAAGTGGCGTAGTAGAAAAAGCACCCTTTGTAAAAACAATTGCCGACGGGTTAATGACTGCTCTGAGTACCCAAACCTTATCTATCATTCAGGAAAATGTAAAAGATATTTTATTGGTTTCGGAAGATGGAATAAAAGCTGCACTGCGCTTAGTGTATGAACGCATGAAAATTGTAGTGGAGCCAAGTTGTGTAGTACCATTGGCTGCTGTATTAAGAAATAAAAAATTATTCGAAGGAAAGAAAACAGGAATCATTCTCACAGGTGGTAATGTAGACCTCTCCAAATTTGCTGAATGGTTTGCCTAATATATGTCTGACAAGAATACATACGATGCTATTGTGATCGGCTCCGGTATCAGCGGGGGATGGGCTGCAAAAGAACTTTGTGAGAAAGGATTGCGTACCCTTATCGTAGAGAGAGGTAAACATGTAGAACATAAAAAAGATTATCCCACGGCTATGTTGAATCCCTGGGATTTTCCGCATCGAAATAAAATTCCTCCTCCCGAAGCCGATAAGAGTCCCATTGTTAGTCACTGCTATGCGTATACAGAAGCATCGAAACATTTTTTTGTAAAAGATTATGAGCATCCTTATATACAAGAAAAACCTTTTAGCTGGATAAGAGGCTATCAATTGGGGGGTAAAAGTTTATTGTGGGCAAGACAAACACAACGCTGGAGTAAATATGATTTTGAAGGCCCTGCCAGAGATGGATTTGCGGTTGATTGGCCCATACGTTATGATGATATTGCGCCATGGTATACACATGTAGAAAGCTTTGCAGGCATTAGTGGAAATAAAGATGGATTAGAAGTTTTACCTGATGGTGATTTTTTACCTGCATGGGAAATGAATGATGCAGAAAAAGAATTACAGCAAAAAATTATGGCGGCTTACCCAGATAGATATGTGATACAGGGGCGTTGTGCGCATCTCACTTCACCCAAACAAATACATCTGGATCAAGGTAGGGGTAAATGTATGGCGCGGAATTTATGTGAAAGAGGCTGCCCCTTCGGTGCTTATTTTAGTTCTAATAGCAGTACAATACCTGCGGCACAAAAAACAGGAAACTTACATATTCAAACAGATGCTGTTGTAGATTCTTTGTTGTATGACGAAAAAGAAAATAAAGTTACAGGCGTGCGTGTAGTAGATGCTAACACCCATGAAGTTAGCATATATAAGGCGCGAATCATTTTTGTAAATGCGGCTTGTTTAAATACAAATCTTATTTTATTGAATTCAAAAACAACCCGATTCCCTAATGGCTTAGGTAATGATAATGGCTTGCTGGGAAAATATATTGCTTTTCATAATTATCGCGGAACGATCACAGCAGCTTATGATGGGCCCATGGATCGGTATTATTTCGGAAGGCGGCCCACGCAGGTGATGATGCCGAATTTTAGAAATGTATATCAACAAGAAACTGATTTCAAGCGCGGATATATGGTGCATTTTAGCGTTACAAGGGGGAGAGGGGTACCTGTGGAAGGTATTGGTGCTGCTTTAAAAGAAGGATTAGCTGAAGCCGGGGGCTGGAGTGTTTATATGATGATGCAGGGAGAAACTATTCCTAAAGAAACGAATAAAGTATATTTAAGCGATACTGAAAGAGATGCCTGGGGCATTCCGCAATTAGTTACTAATGTGAGTTATGATGATAATGATGAGAAACTGTTGGCCGACTTTTTCAAAGAAGGTAAAGCCATGCTTGAGAAAGCCGGATGCACCAATGTTCAAACCTACGATAGTAAACAAGCCCCGGGATTGGATATTCATGAAATGGGAGGTATACGTATGGGTCGCGATCCCAACAGTTCTTTATTAAATGAGTGGAACCAATTACATAACTGTAAAAATGTTTTTGTAACCGATGGTGCTTGTATGACCTCTACCGGAACGCAGAATCCTTCTTTAACTTTTATGGCTTTAACGGCGCGAGCCGCAGATTATGCAGCCCATCAGTTTAAAGAAAATAAACTCTAATTGAATTATTTTCCTTGTTCCTTTTTTACTTCATTTAGATAATCGATACTCTTGCCTCTGGCAATGCTCAAGCTCTTCCATTGTTCACCTGTAAATATTTTTCCCAGATATACTATTTGTCCCACATGATAGGGATAATGTGCTAATTGCCTAAGTATGGCATCATATACAAGTAATTTTTCTGTACGAATGGTAATGGTCTTTAACAGATCATCTGCCTGTAAACTGTTCAGGGTATCAAATAAACATTTCCATCCATCCTCCCAAAATGAAATTACATCTGCTTTTGAAAGTTGCATGGCTTCAAATTCGGCATCTCTTTTCCGCCAGTGTTTTTCTCCATCTTCGGTTAAGAAATTCGTCCACCTGCTTAACATATTCCCATACAAATGCTGTACAATAACGGCGATGCTATTGGTATCTTTTACAGGCTCTTCAAAAAACTGCGCATCTGTTATTTGTGCAAATGTTTTATCCCCAAGTTCTTTGTAGTATCTAAATCTTTTGATGGAATCTTTTAGGAAACCATTAGCCAAGTCGTTCATTATTATGAATTATGAATTATAAATTATGAGTTATGAATTATGAGATAATAATTTTTAATTCTTAATTCCTAATTCTAAATTCTCAAAATCCCGCTACACTATCATCGCCTCTTCTATCGGCGGCAGTTTCTTTTCTTTTATTAGGTAGAATACGAATACCTTCTATCTTACACCAACCATTTTTTCTTTCTACAAATTTGTATCCCATTTTCTCCAACTCTTTTTTTGTTTCGGCGTTAAAATCTTGTTCAATGGTAACATTATCCGGGAACCATTGGTGGTGGAATTTAGGTTTATCAATCGCATCACCCACATTCATATCGTGATCAATAATATTTACTATAGCTTGGTAAACAGAAGTGGGAATGGTAGTACCGCCGGGTGTTCCGATAACAACATAGGGTTTGTTATCTTTTAATACCAATGTAGGTGTCATAGAACTGAGCATTCTTTTACCGGGCTGAATGGCATTAGCTTCACCGCCTATAGCCCCGTACATATTGGCCACACCGGGTTTTACGGAGAAATCATCCATTTCATTATTCAGTAAAAACCCTGCTCCGCCTACCACTGTTTTTGAGCCATAAGATCCGTTTAGTGTGGTTGTTACCGAAACCATATTACCTTGGGCATCGGCTACACTCAAATGGGTTGTTTCTTCACTCTCTTTTATCTCACCTGCTTTGACATTGCTACTAACACTAGCTTTATTAGGATCATAATCACTCATTCGTTTGGCAATATAAGCATCACTGGTAAGGGTTTTAACAGGCACTTTCCAATAGTCGGGATCTCCCAAATGTTCTGCTCTGTCTGCATAAGCTCTGCGTTCTGCTTCAATCATCAGCTGTACACTCTTAGTAGTTTGAAATCCAAATTTAGAAACAGGATATTTCTCGATCATCTTAAACATTTGCGCCAATAGTATACCGCCACTGCTTGGGGGTGCAAAGCTGATGATTTCATGGTTTCTATATTTGAAGTTGATAGGCTTTCTCAATTTTGCTGTGTAATTTTTTAGGTCATTAACAGAAATAATACCACCTCCTCTTTGCATTTCTGCAACAATCAGTTCAGCTGTTTTACCTTCATAAAATCCACGTGCACCATTATGTTTTATGCGCTCTAAGGTTGCAGCTAATTCTTTCTGCACCAAAGTATCACCTACTTTCCATTTTTCAGTTCGCACAAAAGCGGTAGGTTGGGTACTGTATTTAGTGATGGCATCTCTAATACCATTTAAACTGGCCGCCTCTTTTTCGGTAAGCACATATCCTATGGTTGCAATATCTATAGCAGGTTGAATGAGTTGTTCAATTGTTAATTTGGCATAAGGAAGGGTGGCAAATAAGCCGGCAATAGTTCCCGGGATACCGGAGGCTAAATGTCCGCTTTGGGAGAGATTCATCTGTGCATTACCCGTTTTATCAAGATACATATCCCTGCTTGCTTTTTCCGGCGCTGCTTCTCTATAATCAATACCGATCAATTCTCCATTAGGTTTACGGGCCAACAAAAACCCGCCCCCGCCTATATTTCCGGCATTGGGGTAAACAACCGCTAATACTAATTGGGTAGCAATGGCCGCATCAAATGCATTGCCGCCTCTTTTCATGATGGCAGCACCCACCATACTGGCAAGTGGGTGTGCACTGCTTACCGCAGCTTGTTTGAATTCCGCTCGTTTAACAACAGTATAATGATAGGGATCTACTTCTTTTCCGGCACCTACAAAGGAAAAATTGTTTTGTGCCCATACCTGTATAAAAAGGCTGATGGCACTTAAGGTTAGTATCGATTTTCTCATGGTACAAAATACAGATTTTAATTATCCATTCATCCAAATTCCTAAAACTTCTCCCCCAAAAATATGGCTGATCATATCGAATACAGTACATTCATGGCTCATTTTTTATTTATGAAGAAAATTTTAATTCTAAGTTTATTAACTATTTCGCTGGTATCTGTAATGGCTCAAGGACTTCAAAGTCCCGAACAATTTTTGGGCTATAAAGTAGGTACGCGTTTTACCCGGCATCATCGTATTGTAGAATATGCTAAAGCTGTGGCTCAGGCAAAACCCGATATGGTAAAAATTGAAAAATATGGTGAAACCAATGAGGGCAGGGAATTGATGATAGCTTTTGTAAGCAGCCCCGAAAATATACAGAAGCTGGATCTTATCAGAATCAATAATCTTCGTTTAGCAGGTTTATCGAAAGATAATGCAGCGGCACAAATAGAAACAGCGCCTGCTATCCTTTGGTTAAGCTATAATGTACACGGAAACGAAGCTTCTTCTTCTGAAGCTTTTATGCTTACGATCCATGCACTGGTAGATCCTTCCAATACACAAACCAAAGAGTGGTTGAAAAATACAGTCGTAATATTAGACCCCTGTATAAACCCCGATGGCAGAGATAGATATATTAACTGGTATAATAGCATAGTAGGTACGGCATATAATCCGGAACCTTTTTCAAGAGAACATGCGGAACCCTGGCCCGGTGGCAGAAGCAATCATTATAATTTTGATTTGAATAGGGATTGGGCATGGCAAACGCAGGTAGAGAGCCAGCAACGATTAAAGAAATACAGGGAATGGATGCCTCAAATACATGTAGATTATCATGAGCAAGGATATAATGAGCCCTATTATTTTGCTCCGGCTGCTGAGCCCTATCATGAAGTGATCACCCCATGGCAGCGCGAGTTTCAGAATGCATTAGGTAGAAATCATGCTAAATATTTTGATGGTAATGGCTGGTTATTTTTTACCAAAGAACGTTTTGATTTATTGTATCCTTCTTATGGAGATACTTATCCTATTTATAACGGTGCTATCGGTATGACGTATGAGCAGGGGGGTGGCCCTCGTGGTGGATTGGGTGTATTAAATGAAGATGGGGATACCCTAACATTGGTAGATAGAGCGCAACATCATTTCACTACGGGCTTATCAACTATTGAAATAAGTTCAAAGAACAAGCAAAAATTGATTGCTGAGTTTAAGAAGTTCTTTGAAGAGAGTAAAGCTGCTAAATCGAGTGAATATAAAACCTATGTGTTTACAGCTAAAGAAGAAAATAAACTCATTGCCCTAAAGAAATTATTAGATCAAAATGGTATTGAATACGGTACGGTATCGAATAAAAATTTTAGAGGCTTTAATTATGTTACCGGAAAAGATGATGCTTTTAGTGATGAAGGATATCATATTGCAGTAAGTGCTTATCAGCCACGTTCTGTAATGGCTAAAGTATTATTGGAGCCCCGTACAATTGTAACGGATTCGAATACCTACGATATTACTGCCTGGAGTGCAGGCTATGCTTATGGGGTGAAAGCATATGCAGTGAAGGAGAAAT
Organism: uncultured Flavihumibacter sp.; assembly: GCA_902168225.1. Lineage (GTDB taxonomy): Bacteria > Bacteroidota > Bacteroidia > Chitinophagales > Chitinophagaceae > Sediminibacterium. The sequence goes on from CABHOW010000111.1 coordinate 12,767, forward strand.
TAGATGTAAGTAGTGATGTTGCTACTGCAGCCATCAATGCGGTGAGTTCTAATTACGGAGTATTGGTTCCTTATAATTCCTTCAATAGTGCTAAACTGGTTGCTTATTTGTTAAAGCAGGGAGTAAAAGTTCGTTTTGCAGAGAAGTCCTTTACGTATAAAACAAAAAAATATGAAAGTGGTACCATTATTATTTTGCGTACCAGCAATACTGCTGTTAATTGGTTAGCTATTACTAATGAAGCTTGCAAAAAATTCAATGTGCAAGGCGAATCGGTTGAAACAGGGTTTATGGATAAGGGGAACGATTTTGGGTCACCTACTGTAAGAACCATTAATGGGGCGCCTAAAGTTGTAATGCTTACAGGTGAACAGGTTTCTTCATTAGGAGCAGGTGAGATATGGCATTATTTTGAACGATCACTTGATTATCCGATCACATTGGTGAATGCCGCAGATTTAGGTAGGCTCAATCTTAAAAATTTTCAGATACTCATTTTACCTGATGGTAATTACAGAAACCTTAACGATAAATCGATAACAGATAAATTAAAAGATTTTGTGCGTGGCGGCGGTAAAATTATAGCGGTAGAAAATGCTGTATCTATTATGGCAGGTTCAGATTGGGGCATTAAAATGAAGGACGGCAAAAGCGATGATAGAAAAGATGATACTGTAAAGAAATATGGAGATAGAGAAAAGGATTATCTTACTAATTCTATTCCGGGAGCTATTTATAAAGTGGATCTAGATAATACACATCCATTAGCTTTTGGTTATCCTGATTACTATTATACGTTAAAACAAGATAATAACTTGTATGAGTTTTTGAAAGATGGATGGAATGTGGGAACCCTTAAAAAAGATGCTTATATAACAGGTTTTGCCGGTGTTAAGGTAAAAACCAAGTTGAAAGATGGAATGTTGTTAGGCGTACAGGATATTGGATCAGGATCTGTTGTTTATTTATCTGAAGATCTTTTATTCCGTAATTTTTGGGAGAACGGAAAACTCTTATTTGCGAATGCAGTGTTCTTAGTAGGTCAATAGGTCTAACAAATAAAAAAGGAGTGTCTGACTAGAAGGTACAGACACTCCTTTTTTTATAGTTTAATATTCAACGCTAATAAAAAATTAGTACCTGCCATCGGGTAATAATAATTTTCTGTTGTAAATGCCCCTCCATAAATATAGCTAAAGGTATAGCCATTGGGTTCATAAGAATAGTTGAAAATATTATTCACCTGAAAAATAATTTGCGTATTTTTTAATCCCTCTTTTTTCAATGTATAAATAGCTCGGATATCTTGTACAAAAAAACCGTTCAATCCTCTTGTTTCATCTTGCGTATTATCCATGTACTGTTTGCTTACATATTTGTTTAATAAGCTTAGCTCTAGCTTTTTCACCGGTAAAAAATTGAGTGCACCGCTTCCGATTAAGGCAGGGGAGAAGGATATGTCTTTGTTGGTATGTTGTATTGTTTGTTGAATACCCAAATCGTAATTGTCTATATATTCTGTGAACGACTTGATCTTATTTTTACTGATGGTAAAATTGGCGCTGGCATTGAACCATTTATTTACAATGGCAGATGCCTGTAACTCAATCCCCATTCTATAGCTAGAAGGTGTATTGGTTCTGGTATAAGCTCCTACATCATTGATTTCTCCGGTTAACACTAATTGATTTTTGTAATACATGTAATAAAAAGTTGCACCTAAGCTGTAACGGGTATTTCTTTTTTCAATACCCAGTTCTACGTCTTGCAAATTTTCGTAGGTAGGCTGGTTATTGGCACCGGCTTGAAAATCATCCCTATTAGGTTCTTTATTGGCAACGGCATAGCTTAGAAAAGCACTCCAGCCATTATGTTGATAAGATACCCCGGCTTTCGGATTGATAAAATCAAATTTGCGGTTAACAAAAAGCGTAGGGTTATTATCGAACCCATACATATTGTGGGCTACATGACGGTATTGTAAATCTGTAAATACCGATAGTCGCTCTGTTAATTTGTGTGTCAACTTCGCAAAAATATTAGCATCATTTTTATCCGCCTTCAGATCATAATATTTATATCCATCAGGCACGGCACCTCTTTGTATCCACACAATATCGCCAAAATGTTTTCCATCATATCGGCTCCAAGCTCCCCCAAGTATAAATTCATTTTTGGGATCTTTATATTGGAGGGAAAGATTTTGTCCATAAAAATAATTATCCAGCCAGCGCCGACGTACCAGATCTGTTTCTACATAGGTAGTACCGCCAACAACAACATTAGGTAACCCATATAAAACATAGGGTTGATCTTTTTTATATTCCTCATAGTATCCCTTCCCTCTTGTTAAAAAATTAGCGACGCTTAAAGCCCATTTTGTAGAAAGTTGCAGGTTATAAAAAAGCTGGTAATGTGTTTGGGTATAATTATCGGTTTGATTATCGTAAGGGGCCCCTGATTTTTCGGTACCTGCGGGGTTGAATCTACGGTTAGTTAGTAATATATTTTCTGCTACCCCATACCATGCTTGATAGGTTTTCTCACGACCGGAGAAAATATTTAATCGCAAAGAAGATTTTTTATTGGTATAAGCAGTACTTACATAAAAAGAACGCAAATTGCTGGAGGCCCTGTCTATAAATCCATCGCTTCGGATACTGCTAAGGCGGGCATCGATGGTAAAATGTTTTCCTATCAATCCACTTCCTGCCTTGATTGTATTCTTCCAGGTATTAAAAGATCCAAAGCTATTATTGATTTCAGCATAAGACTTTTCGTGGAATTCATTAGTAGACAGGTTAATGGTTGCTCCGAAAGCACCGGATCCATTTGTTGAAGTACCCACACCTCGTTGAATTTGAATACTATTTAAAGAGGAGGAGAAATCGGGTAGGTCTACAAAAAAAGTACCCATACTTTCTGCATCATTATAAGGAATACCATTGAGTGTAACATTGATACGTGTGGCATCGGTACCTCTTATCCGAATACCCGTATACCCCACGCCATTACCGGCATCCGAATTAATCACTACAGATGGGGTTTGATTGAGTAAGAAAGGAATATCGGTTGCTAAATTTTGTTTTGCAATAGTAGTTTTATCGATATTGGTTTTTGCAAAAGGCGCATTAGCTGCGGCTCGAATGGCTTTTATTTCCAGCGGTTCCAGAAAAAAAGCGGTTAGGGTATCTGTTTTAGTATCTTTTATAATGCTTTTGGTGTTTTTTTTGGAATCTTGAGCCGGCATAGCTGTTATGATAAGCAGCGCTACGGTTGTTCCCATGATTTTTTTCATTTCGAAAATTTTAAAAAATGAATAATGGGAACAGGGAAATGCGTTGGAGAGTAGCAGAAAGGTGCGATACTTTCCCTTCGCAGGAATTACCCTGTTCAGGTTTTACGGGTATTTCTCAGCCTCCTGCCATCGGTGGAAAGCACCCCGAGTACGGTGCAAATGTAGTATTTTGTTTTATATCGGTTTGTAACTTTACCCCTCCTTATACGTTACACCATAAACTTGGGTTATGAAGTCATTAATTATTGGGTGCTTATGCTTTTTCTTAATGGGGCATATAGCGGCTCAACAAGATAAAAACATCGTATTCGATGCTAATGCGCAGGTGCGTAAACTGAGCGGATTTACTGCTATTGAAATTTCAGGTGCTATTGATTTATACTTGGCTAAAGGTAATGAAGATGCAGTGGCCGTTAGTGCCAGTTCTGACGATATTGCCAATCATATCCGCACGGAGTTAAAAGATAATGTGCTGAAAATTTATTTTGAAAACAGAGGTTGGAATTGGAAAAGCTGGACGAACACAAAGATGAAGGCTTATGTTACGGTAGCCAATTTAAAGCGTTTAGAAGTGTCTGGGGCTTGTAATGTACGTACAACCGGTGTTTTAAAAGGGAATGATTTAATGGTGGAAATGTCGGGCGCCAGTGATTTTTTGGGTGAGGTATCGTTGCAAAATTTGAAGATGGAATTAAGTGGTGCTTGTGCTGTTAAAATGAGTGGAGTAGCAGAAAAAGCAACTATTAGTTTGAGTGGTGCCAGCTCCATGAAGTCGTATGATTTAAAAGTTGATTATTGCAAGTTGGATGCATCAGGGGCATCCGATATTCGGATCACGGTCAACAAAGAATTAAATGCAAGAGCCAGTGGTGGAAGTAGTATCAACTATAAGGGGGAAGGATTGATCAGGGATATTTCCAGTGGTGGCGCATCTTCTGTGAAGCACCGTTCGAACGAATAATATGCTGCATAATTAAATAATATTTGGTTACCAAACTGCTTTACCTTAATTTTGCAACCCATTACATCGCGAGGTAGAGCAGCGGTAGCTCGTCGGGCTCATAACCCGAAGGTCGGAGGTTCGATCCCTTCCCTCGCAACAAGAAATTAAACCACTGATATTTCAGTGGTTTTTTTTATGGGAATAGATTAGCAATTATCTGTGAGCACATCTTTTTTAAAATGACTGATCAATTTTTTCATCTCTTTCAGTTGTTTTATTCTTTCATCAATCGATAAAAGTTTCTCATCCAGAATGGATAATTTCTCCGTAACAGTCATCTTATTATTATACCAAGCATCTATCAATTGGCTGATTTCATGAATCGTAAAACCAACTGATTTAGCATCCCGAATAAGCTCTAATTTTTCAACAGTATCCTCATCATAATGATAGTAATTATTAGACTTCACATTTTCATAACGTTTCCCTTTTATCAGTCCTGATTTCTCATAAAACCGAATGGTATGGGCAGTGATACCCGTTCTTTTAGATAATTCGTTTATTAACATCCGGCAAAAATACGATGTTTATAAATAAAGTACAAGTATAGACTATACTCTAATGTTGTTGGTTTAGTGTATTTGCTTTTCTTTTGTAAAAAAATGATCATGGCAACAGCACTCATCACAGGGGCCTCCAACGGAATAGGATTAGCACTGGCAAAAGTTCACGCCGAAAAAGGGGGTGATTTAGTTTTAGTGGCAAGAAATAAATCCAAGCTCGAAGAACTCAAAAGCGAATTAGAAAATTTGTATAAAATAAAAGTTTATGTAATCGGCAAAGACTTATCTGTAGCGAATGCTGCCCAGGAAGTATATAATGAAACTACTCAACGAAATATACAAATTGATTATTTGATTAATAATGCGGGTTTTGGCGATTTTGGGATGTTTGTAGAAACAGACTGGAATAAGGAATTACAGATGATAAATCTTAATATCACAACGCTAACGCAATTTACTAAGCTGTACTTAAAGGATATGGTAAATCGCAACAGCGGAAAAATAATGAATGTTGCTTCTACAGCTGCATTTCAGTCGGGACCTACCATGGCAGTTTATTATGCTACAAAAGCATATGTGCTTAGTTTCTCTGAGGCAGTAGATAATGAAGTAAGAGATAAAGGTGTTACGATCACAGCGCTTTGTCCGGGTGCCACAGAAAGCGGGTTTCAAGCGGCAGCAGCCATGGAAGAAAGTAATTTGGTTAAAGGGAAAAAACTACCCACATCAAAAGAAGTTGCTGCATATGGGTATAAAGCTATGATGAAGGGTAAAACTGTTGCCATACACGGTTTCATGAATTGGATAATGGCTAGTTCCGTGCGATTTACACCACGAGCAGTAGTCGTTAAAATAACCCGTAAAATTCAAGATAAAGCAAAATAATATGCGTAAAACATCCTTCACGATCCGCGTTTATAGCTTTTACCTTTTTCTGATGGGTGTCGGTATGGTATTCATTCCCAACACACTTTTAGGTATTTTTCAGTTCGCTGAAACCAAAGAGATATGGATTAGAATGTTAGGGCTTTTCACGTTTACAACAGGTATATACTACTATTATTCATCTTTACATCATCAAGAAGCATTTTATAAAGCAACGATCGTAGGCAGGTTATTTTTCTTTGTGATGACAGTCATTTTTGTATTCGTTTTTAATCAATCTTATATGTTGGCATTAATAGGCAGTATAGATTTACTGGGTGCTTTATGGACTTATTCCGCAAGTAAGAAATAAATATATTGTTTACCTTGATAGCTTTTTATTTAACATTTCTAAGTTATCACTCAGATGTAGTCTGTGATGGTTTTCTAATTTGGCAAGTATAAAATGGAGTGCTTTTTTTTCTGCATTATCAAGGCAAGATGTGATGGCTTTTGAAACTAATTCCATGTGTCTGAATGCACCATATAAAGTACCCTTACCTTTATCGGTTATAAAAATGAGTTTACTTCTTTTATCACTAGGATTGATTTCTTCCTTTGCTAAACCATTTTTGATCAGTCTTTTTATGAGTTCAATTCCGGTAGATTTTTCAAAAATCATCTGATTTATCAACTCGGTTTTGGTACAGCCTTCATAGGTACTCAATGTGGCTAAAAAAGAAAACTCTTCTAAACTTATTTTAGAAGAATAGTCTAGCGCTATTTTAGAATAAATTCTACTATATCGATACATCAGGCCATTGAGTACACCAATGCTATTGTCTAGTTGCTCTACGCTATTGGTGGTTATTTCATCAGCTCTACCATACCTACTTAAAGATACCAAGAGGTCGTTCCCGGTATCTTCTGCTAATTGCATGTTTAGCCATATTACAAACGAATCAAATTCTTTTGGATTGCCACTATTCGCATAGTAATCGTCGAGTTTTGCTG
>CABHOW010000112.1 GCA_902168225.1 uncultured Flavihumibacter sp.
ATTTAAACACCCCCAATGAAAAAGATATTTCTTGTTCTTATTGCAGTACTTATTAGTCAAGTATCATTTGCTCAGCTACCAAAATTAGGTTATGTATATGAAGATTACGTCATGATGAATCTAAACGAAATAAAAGATTTACAAAATGAAGTAAGTGGAAAAAGAGAAGAGCTTTCAAAACAATTACAGGCGAAAAGTCAATTGTATCAGGAAAAATATACGGCTTATCAACAGTCGTTAAAAAATATAACAAACGTAACTACAGAGTCATTAAACGCTGCTTTGAAAGAAGTACAAGATATAAAAAAGTCGGCAGATGAATTTCAGGCAAGTGCTGACTCGGTATTACAAAGCCTTATTCAAACGAAATACAGAGATATTCGCTTTAAATTAGATGATGCTACTAAGAAAGTAGCCGCCGAAAAAGGGTATAAATTTGTTTTCAGAAGAAACGCAGATCCAAATAACAGAGAGTCAACGCCTGTAATGCTTTATGCGAATGATAACGGAAAAGATAACCTGTCGGATGCTATTTTATTGAAAATGGGTAGTACACCACCCAAACCGCAAACACCTGCTCCTGTTACTCCAACACCAGCAGCAAAGAAACCAACACCAGCGGCAAATAAACCGACACCGAAAAAACCATAATCAATAAACGCTATTTTGATTGTTGCCCAAGTGCTTTTATTTGGGTAGCAGCATTACTATTATCAGGATTTAAGAGATAATCCAAAATAAGGTTACGATAGGAACGGAAGAAATTTAGAAGAGAGAAGGACAAAAAACAGGAGTTGGTACATTGTCAACTCCTGTTTGTGAAATAGTATTAAATTTTACAATTCGCTTTTACTATTTTTTCCAAATTTATCAAAAGCCTCCTTCAATACCTCTTTGTCATCAAAATGATGTTTCACACCTTTGATTTCCTGATAGTTTTCGTGGCCTTTGCCTGCCACTAAAATAATATCTTGCGGGCGAGCTATTTTTACAGCCTCAAATATAGCCTGGTGCCTGTCCTCAATGGTCTGCACTTTGTTGACATAAATCACTGGTACACCACTTTCCATTTGTCCAAGAATAGCCATAGGGTCTTCATTTCTTGGGTTATCAGAAGTCAGAATCACCCGATTACTGAATTTACAAGCAATTTCAGCCATAATCGGGCGTTTAGTGGTATCTCTGTTTCCGCCACAACCCACCACAGTAATGATTTGCTGGTTTCCCTCTTGTAAACCGACAATGGTTTCTAAGACATTTTTCAGGGCATCAGGTGTGTGGGCGTAGTCAACAATACCGACAATATGATTTTGCGAAACTACCTGCTCAAACCTACCTGCCGGAGCTTGAATGGCTGATAACTGCATGAGTACTTCGTCAGGGTTTTCACCCAATAATACTGCCGCACCATATACTCCTAAGAGATTATAGGCATTAAAAGCCCCAATCAGTTTAAACCATACTTCACGGTTATCAATGTCCATCTGCAAGCCAAACAAGCTACAAGCCAGAATTTTACCTTTGAAACTGCCGATATTTCTTAATGAATACGATTCCTTACGCGCAGCAGTATTCTGAATCATGATTTTGCCGTTCTTATCATCGGTATTGACCAATGCAAAGGCGGAGGCAGGCAATTGGTCGAAAAAGCCTTTTTTAGCTCTTATATAATTATCGAAGGTCTCATGAAAATCAAGGTGATCATGGGTAATATTGGTAAATATTCCTCCTGCAAAATGTAGCCCGGCTATTCGTTCTTGCACAACAGCGTGAGAACTAACTTCCATAAAACAATAACTAACACCCTTCTGAACCATATCATGCAATAGTTCATTGATTTTTACTGAGTCTGGCGTAGTATGGGTAGAAGGAATAATATCATCATCAATCTGGTTTTGCACGGTAGAAAGCAAACCACAACGATACCCTAATTTTCGGAATAAGCTAAAAAGTATTGTAACGGATGAGGTTTTGCCATTGGTACCTGTTACACCTACCAATTTTAATTTTTTTGATGGGTTTCCATAGAAATTTGCAGCTATCAAGCCCATTGTACGGGCAGAATTCTCTACCTGCAGATAGGTTACGTTTTCACGTAATACCTCTGGCAGATGTTCGCATAAAATAGCTTTGGTACCTAAATGAATGGCTTTCTCAATAAAATTATGTCCGTCAACCTGTGTGCCTCCAATGGCTACGAACAGGCTTCCATCTTTTACCTGACGGGAATCAAAGACAATATTTTGTATGTCAATATCTGTTATACCCGAAACAGTTTGTAAAGAAACTTTATATAGGATTTCGCTTAATATCATAGGATATGTTTAGAAGGATGTTGTTGATAATTGTCAACAAATATATTACATATAAAATTTATCTTCTTGTCAATTGATAGGATTATTGATGATGTAATGGGAAATGATTCTATGTATTTGGGTTGATATAGTTTGGAGAAAGGCCAATGCTCAGTCTCAACATTTTGCATTTGTTATTTACCTATTCCACCGAAAATACATAATTCCCACCTAAAACCTCAAAAATTGCTTTATTATTTTCAACTTTCAGAAAGGTAATACCTGATATTTTGGCTTTAGGTGCTTTATTGCCGGATAAAATCAACTTTTCAGATTCTTTAATGACTGCATTGGTTTTGCCTGCTAAAGGTAACTGAATCTGAGCGGAGGTATTGGCAGGGATATTTATTTTCAATACAAACTTCGAGCCTTGCCAATTCCAACTTGAAGCAATCGGGCCGTAGCTTGATTCATATTTACACTCAACCCATTTTAAATCCCCAACGGGCATAGGCGCAAGAATAAAATGCTTGAATCCGGCACTTAACGGGTCAATTTTGAGACCAGCCAGATAAGAATAAAACCATTCACCAATAGAGCCATAAGCAAAATGGTTACGGGAATTCATACCTTCCGGTTTTTCAGTATCAGAGTTCCATAATTCCCACATCGTGGTGGCTCCTTTTTCAATCATATATCCCCAACTTGGATAGGTTTTTTGTGTAGCAACTTTATATGCTAATTCATGCTCCCCGGCATCGCTAAGTGCGGGCAAAAGCATTTCTGTTGATAAGAACCCGGTAGTCAAATGGTCGTTTTTAGCTCTGACATTTGCTGCTACGTTTTGGGATACAGCCAAAAGGTCAGCAGGTTTTGTGATACCCATACTTAAAGGTATCAGATTTGCTCCCTGTGTGCTGCCTTCGTAATTTTTGCCTTTGGGGTCAAAATATAGCTCATTATATTTCTCTGCTACTTTTTGGGCTACATCAGCATACTTCTGGGCATCAGCGGTTTTGCCAATTACTTTAGCCATTTCGGCCAATAATTTATTTGAATAAAACTGATAGCTGCCACCAATAGGCTTAGTAGGAGAGTTCTCCACAGGTACCCAGTCGCCATAGCCATAAAAGTCACCTGCCTGAAAATAATAGATGCCGTCTTTCTTTGTATTCGGGTGATTATTCATGTATTCCACCCAGTTTTTCATGGCCTCATAATTCTCTTCAATAATTCGTTTATCGCCATAAAACTGATACATACGATAAGGCACAATCACGATGGCATCACCCCAGGCCGGTTTTGATGGCCCCCCTACTACAATTTTAGGATTAACATCATATACATAGCCTGATGAATGTTGCGAATCGGCAATGTCTCTTACCCATTTGGCAAAGAAACCATTCATGTGCATGATATAGCTTGCTGTCGGAGCAAATATCTGCGCATCGCCCATCCATCCTAAACGCTCATCTCATTGCGGACAGTCAGTGGGCACATTATGCATATTGTCCCGCTGCCCCCATGTGATGTTTTTATAAATACTATTCAGCAAATCGTTTGAAGTAGTAAAACTTCCTGAAAATGATATATTGTTATGAATTACTTTAGCTACGAGCGTATTTTCATCGGGTTTTTTAGGCAAACCCTCAACTTCTA
>CABHOW010000113.1 GCA_902168225.1 uncultured Flavihumibacter sp.
CCACCGAGATCTACACTATCCTCTTCGTCGGCAGCGTCAGATGTGTATAAGAGACAAATAGTAATCTGCAACTGCTTTTGCATCTTTTGTTTCAACCCAAAGGCAGGGGGTTATTTTTTGTTGAGTCATTACGTTGTCTGCATTCTTTGATTTATTTTGGTTTGAGCAAGAAGTTGTCAAACTAAAAAAGACAGCCGTAAGAAATATTAGTTTATTCATATTCCGCTATTTTAAAGTTTCTAATAAGCTAGTCAATTCAATTAATGTTGCAGTAAACCCTTCTTTGAAACCCATTTCTATCATTTTTTCCATACGTTCAAGGGAGTCATTGTAAATAGAAATATGGACTTCTGTTATACCGTTACTTTCAGAAAAAGTCAAATCCCAATTTGAGCCCGGTAAAAAAGGGTTTTCATCTTTGTCGGCAAAGGCACTAAAAAATTTGAAGTTAGTTTTTGGACTAATAGAAGTATAGTCTTGTATATGCCAACCCATTTCTTTTCCATCAGCACTTACCATTGCATAAAATCTTCTACCACCAACTTTAAAATCCATTTTTACTGTTTTTGATGTATAGGGTTTTGGCGCCCACCATTGGTCAAGTATTTCTTGCTTAGTAAAAGCGTCCCAAACCAAAGATTGTTCGGCTTCAAATTGTCTGCTTATAAATACAGTTTTGGTTGATTTGTCCACTGTAAAGTTGAATTGTAAATTACTCATCTTTTATTTTTTATTTGTTTTTAATAAGTGATCCAACTGATTAAATCGGGTCTCCCATATCTTCCTGAATTGATCAAGCCATTTATCTATTTCTTTCATTTTTTTTATTTCAAGTGAGTAATAGATTTCTCTGCCTTGCTGTTCTTGCTTTACAATTTCGCATTCTGTTAAAATGCGTAAATGTTTTGAAATAGCTTGTCGGCTAATATTAAAATTGTCGGCAATAGCATTAGGTGTCATAGCCTGTAATGCTATTAAAGTAATAATTGCTCGCCTTGTGGGGTCAGCAATTGCTTGAAAAATATCCCTTCGCATGCTGTTTATTGGTTTTAATGAAACTAATCGGTTGCAAATATATGTGCAACTTTTCGGTTTCGCAAATTTATTTTCAACTATTTTGTTTCTAGAGGCTTGTCGCATCTAAAGTCGGTCCATAATTGATTTAGGCTTTGCCAAATTTTGTGGCTATATGGCTTGGGTGAAATTTCGGTGAAGATAAAAGTCTTGTCTTGCCCCGAACAGGATTTTAAATGAACAATACAGTTTAATGTTATCGGTCTTTGTTCCATATAGTCAAGCATATAAATTGTTCCTTTAAATGTTTTTAAATCCCCTTCGTTTGTTTTTGTTTTTTTAATCTCGGTTGTTACTGTAACTAATTTATCGGCCGGAATTTTACGTTTTTCAATATTACTTCCAACAAGTCCGGTATAATAAGCTTTTAGATTGTCTTCGATAATTTTTTCATTCGTTTTTACTTTTCCGTCTAAATACCACAAAAAGGCATATGTCCAATATTCGTCAGTTTGGGATTTACCCCAACCTGGGGCAAATCTAATGTCCTCAACTCCTTTGTACGGAATTTCGGGGGCAAACGCTATTGGTATTAAAAAACGTTCAATATCCCAGCCTTTTGGGAAATTAAGCGTGTAGGGTGCTTCCCACTTATTGCCGTCAAATTTAACTTTTGGAGTTTGTCCAAATATGCTTAACGATGATAAGCATATTGCGACGAGTATTAAATTTTTCATGCTATTATGTTTTAGGATTGAGATGTAGGTTGAAATTACACACAAAAGAGTTGCGATTTGGGCAATACCTTGTTAGCGGTTGATGTTCTGTCTTATGTCTTCGAAGCCCTGCATGTCAAGAAGGCAATGAGAGAGTAAATAGCGCCTATGATGAGAAGATTGAAGACGAAATTCATCAATGTATCGCTTACAGAGTGCGACTTACCGTCAATGTCAATGAAAAGATAAACTGCATAAGCAAGTCCCACCAATAAAATTATCCAACCGAATAGTGTTATTGGTAAAAAGAAAATGCCAATTCGCTTGAACCAAGGTAAATTCATTGTAAAGATTTTAGAGTGAATAGGTTATTAGAACATTATACGGTACTCATTTCAATTTAATCCAATGAAGTCTTATTTTCCTTCCCGCCATAATTTCATGTGCTGTCAAAACCAATGTGTCCTGTGGCCCAACGTTCTGGGCTTAGTGAAGTTAGGTAAAAAAGAATCCTATTGCCGGCTTATCTACATTTTGTGGTCGTAAGTAATAATTTTGGCAATTTTCCATCGCCCATTTTTGTTCTCCCAAATATGAAGAAATTTAAAGGTTGCGCATTCTAACTTCCCATTTTCTGTATGACAAAACCTGTGTAGTCCGGTCTCAATTGCTCCATAGTCTTTGATAGGGTAAATTTCGATACTTTCAAGTATCGGTTTTCTTGTCAATACATAATCCATTTTAAAAAGCCCCGTGAATGCTTGAACCGCCTCGTCGTAATTTCTTAATCCTGTATTGTCTTGGTAAACTTCAAGGTTATCTGTAAAATAAGATTTTAATGTTATGATGTCTCTTTCATTAAAAGCCCTAAATAAAATGCTGTCTTGTTGTATGATCGTATTATAAAGTAATTCGTCTGCAGGAACATAACTCTTTTTAGTCGCGGGGCTTTGTGTATTTTTTGCCAATTTACAAGAAGTCAATACTAAAAATGTAACACAAATAATATAAGCAATATGTGTTGTTTTCTGTACCATTTATTTATCAGTTTTTAGTGTTACAAAATGTTTGCGTCCCACAGCTGAGGGATTACAATGTCAAGCCACCATATTGCCAACCCTTTTGCTGGTGGCTGTTTTTCTTCCTACTCTATAAAAATCTTTTTATTACTGCGTTTAATAAAATTGTTCCGTCTGGATCTGCTTGCGTTTTAATATTGCAAAAGTTTTCAGCCCATTCAGATGTTCTTACTCTTAATGGTGTATGTTCTGCTTCAACAACTTTCAAAATTACTGCTGCAACTTCGTTTGGTGTTTGGTAAGATTTTTCAGCGCCTTCAGATGCTCGTTTTTGAATACTGCTAATATATCTTTCAAAAATGTGCTTGTATTCCGGGAGAGACATTTGTCCATTTTCAATTGTCTTACCCATTGCTGATCTCGAAAATTCAGTCGTTATTCCGCCCGGCTCCACAATTGTAAATTTTATCCCAAAGTCAACAGTCAAATAACTGGCTAATGCTTCTGTATAACCTTCTACGGCAAATTTAGCACCACAATAAAACTCATTAAATGGTTGTCCCACCAAACCACCAACAGAAGTTATGTTGATGATATGCCCACTTTTTTGTTTACGCATAAAAGGTAAAACAGCTTTTATACATCTAATAACACCAAAATAGTTTAAGTCAGTAACCCACTGTATTTCATCTTCTGTGGCTTGTTCTGTAGTTTTTGCAAAACCACCACCTGCATTATTTATTAAAATATCTAATGCTGTCTCTTATACACATCTGACGCTGCCGACGAATAGAGAGGTGTAG
>CABHOW010000114.1 GCA_902168225.1 uncultured Flavihumibacter sp.
ATTAAAAGCCTTGCATAAAAAGCCTGAAGTTATTCTGACAACCGCTTTTCGGGAATATGCAGTTGAGGCATTTGATCTGCAGATATTTGATTATTTAGTGAAGCCCATTAGTCAGGAAAGATTCTTAAAAGCTATTTCTAAATTCCTGCACTTTCAGGAGATAACCAAGGCTGTTAATCCTGAACCTAATGCTTTTAATAATGCCTATATGTTTCTGAAAGTAGATAAAGATCAGGTGAAAGTATTTCTGAATGATATTTTCTACATAGAGGGACTAAAAGATTATATCAAAGTTTTTACAAATGGAGGATTATACGTAGTCTATGAAAGGTTGGGTTATATGGAAGCTAAATTGCCCGAATCAAAATTTATCAGGGTGCATAAATCCTTTATTGTGGCGCTTGATAAAATCAATACTTATAATAATGACTCTTTGAAAATTCAACAACAGGAAATACCAATTGGCCGGATGTATAAACAGGTATTTTTGAATAAAATGGGAGGATAAAAGAGAATGGAACAAGGAGACCTGAAAAAGTATTTTCTCTATTCAGTTTTCCTTTCTCCTATTTTAAATAGGCATCTTTAATTTTAAAATTTATATGAAAAAAGTAGTATTGTTTTCATTAGTATTTAGTACAGTAGGTTATGTTTCATGTGCACAGAATACAGGTAGTTCTGCTTCTGTTGAAACAAAAGCACCCAACTCGGCTTATAAATCGGCTTTTGAGGGACAAACCAGAGCCAGCGGTATAAAAACCAAAACCCCGTATGGATTTAAAGTGCTTACTGAAAAACTAACCTCTCCCTGGGGTGTAAAAAGCCTTCCTGATGGCAGATTAATTATTACAGAAAAAGGTGGAAGTCTGCGTATTGCCAAGCCAAACGGGGAATTAAGTAAACCCATTACTGGTTTACCCGCCGTAAATTCTGACGGTCAAGGGGGCCTTCTGGGAATCACTATCGACCCTGCTTTTGAGAAAAACCGGATGGTTTACTGGACTTTTTCAGAGAATGTAACTGGTGGAACACATACCTCGGTAGCCAAAGGGAAACTTTCGGCAGATGAAACAAAAATTGAGGGCGCAACAGTTATTTATCGTGCAACACCTGCGCACAAGGGTACATTACACTATGGTGGCCGTATAGTATTTGATAAAAGCGGTAATCTTTTCATTAGCACAGGCGAGCGCTCTGATTTGGTTACTCGGCCGCAGGCACAGGCCCTTAATTCAAGCTTAGGGAAAGTCATTCACATCACACCCGATGGCAAGGCGGTGGCAGGAAATCCTTTTGAGGGTAAAGAAGGAGCAAAACCGGAACTGTATTCTTATGGCCACCGCAATGTACAAGGTTTGGCGTTTCATCCGACTACCGGAGAACTTTACTCAAACGAATTTGGTCCAAGGGGCGGCGATGAAGTAAACCACGTACGTGCAGGTAAAAACTATGGTTGGCCAACCATCACTTACGGGATTGAATACAGTGGAAAAGCTATTGGCGAGGTGATTCAACAAAAAGAAGGTTTGGAGCAACCAGTTTATTATTGGGATCCGTCTGTATCACCAAGCGGTATGACTTTCTATAGTGGAGATTTGATTCCTGAATGGAAAAATAATCTTTTCATCGGCTGTTTAAGTGGAATGCACATTGCACGTTTAGTAATTGAAAACGATAAAGTAGTGGGGGAAGAACGTTTATTATCGGAAGAGTTCCAACGTTTCCGTGATATAACACAGGGTAAAGATGGTGCTTTATATGCCATCACAGACCAGGGAAGATTGTATAGAATAGCAAAAAAATGAGTTTTTAGTTAATTTAAAATAAATTGTAATTAAATTAGAAATCCCCTTCACATTAGGGGATTTTCTTTTTTTATTCGCTCTTAACTAATGCACAGGAAAAAGACACCTCAAAGCCATTAAGGTCCTTAAATGAGACTACTTTTCTACCATAAAAGGTTTCAGGCTCTATATCTATTGAAATGTCTTTTTCTTTTAAGATTTCAATAATATCTTCAATAGCATCTACATTAAACCATAGACTGGTATCTTTCTTTTCAGATATGATACCTCTCTCGTCAGGGCCAAGCATGAAAGTTGCATTCTCCCAGGCCATTTCTGCCCAGTTAAGTTCGCTGTCGTCAGGCTCCCAGATATGATTGGTAGCGGTGCATTGGAAGCCGATATTCTCGTACCATTTAATAGTTGCGGCAACATCGGCAACTTTCAGAAAAGAAACACATTGTGCCATAGTTGAAATATTATTTATGATTAAATATTTTCCGCGAATGCTTTAAGCGTAATAATAGGTTTGCCTAAGTCTTCCCATGTCTGCTTAGCTTCAAATTTTTCAGGGTATTTATTCAGTGCCATTACAATATGGTAGCCGTAGTTAAACTTTTGGGTAAACAAACCCATGATTTTCATCAGAAACATCGGTGCCCACATAATGCGGAGTTTTTCTTTTTTGTAGTGCTTTACAAAAACCTTAGCTGCTTCATACTGCGTAAAAGCCTCCGGGCCTTGTATTACATACTCTTTACTTTCATGGTTTACAATCTTAAAAGAATTAGCTACTTGTTGGGCATAATCATTGGCAGCAATATAATAGAGCGGATACTCTGATTTTCCACCGATAGCTATCATACTTCCCTGTCTTGACTGGTAGGCAATACTCTCCATGAAAGTGGAAGGATAAAAAATAGTATAAGCAATACCTGATTCCTTAATTTTCCTGACAGCATCCTGCTTGATTCTGAATATCCACCAATCAAAACCTTTCATACCTTGATACAGATGTACTAAAGACGACAGATAAGCAATACGTTTAATATGGTGCCGCTTGGCAAGGACTATAATGTTATCTAATCCTTCTTGTTCAGTATGCCAATCTGTTTCTTTCTCGTTTTGTATAACAGATAGACTCAGATAAATCCCCTCTTGTCCGGTAATGGCCTTTTCAATGTCAGATTCATTCTTCAAATCACCTTTGATAATTGTGGCTGTCGGAAAGAGTTTTCGGGCGTGATTTTCATTTATCGATTGCAGGACATCTTTTATTTCCTGTTTATTTATGCTGTATGACCATAATGTTGATTTTGATTCTGTGGCGGCCTCTAAATTTGAAATCTTTCGGGTGGCTGTAAAAAATGAGTCTTGCTTAAGCTGGTAATGTATGATATCAGACACGGAATTAAAGCAACCTTCACTTGAAGCATTAATAATGAAATCTGTTACCGAGAAACGCAAAAAGTCATTAAGTGGCGCTACTGGATCATGTCGCTTAACTCTCTGAGGTTTTCGGGAATACAAATAGTTACTTTCCCAGCCGTCCCAAAGAATGATGTTATTCTCGTTCGATAAAAAGAAATCCGCAGGTACAAAATCGAACACGTATTCTCTGAACCAACGCTCTCCTCCGTTTGGGGAGAAATATAAATTTCTCTCATTAGTGCCCCACATGCCGCCTCCCAATTGTTTTACATTTTCCGGGGTTTTAATTTTCTTTTCACTTGTGTAAGGGATTGAGCAAATGACCTTGTCAGCTGTTATTTTACAAATCTCATCTTCGCGATGGATTGCAAAAAGGGTTCTTTTGGCCGCTATAATATCCATCGGTGGGTATTGAAATACTTTGGCCGCCACAGTATAAAACTTATGAGGGGTTGTAAAGCTAACAACACTTCTGTCTTCTGTTACAGCAAATAGTTCATCTGATTGTCGGTCTAAATCGAAATCAATAATTTTCTCAGGAAATGGAAACCACTCCAGCTTATTGGTATCTGCGTAGAAAATATGCCTTTCCTGATCAACCACTAAATAGTTTTTCCATAGGGTAATCTTTCTGATCCAGCGTTCAGAGGTGTTGCCGTCAAGGATTTTATTCTGGTCAAATGGGGTGGGTATTTTGTTACCTGTATGCCAATTATCCGTCGTTTTATAAATATGGTTGGTTCTGGATACGGCAATGCCTTTAGCATTGTCAAGCATTGAAATTTTACTTATGTTCTCGTCTGGGTTCTTAAAGGAATTTTTTATTTTCTGCCAGTTTAGCCCAAAGTCTGCCGAGTAATATATAGCGCCGGTAGAGCTACTTATCCAGGCACTCCCGGCACTATCTGTATAAATATCATATGCCGCTCCGCGGTCTGTTAAACTTTTAAGTTCCCAAGACTTCCCTCCATTAGCTGTGTAATAATAACCAAGACTATCCGATGAGTATGGATG
>CABHOW010000115.1 GCA_902168225.1 uncultured Flavihumibacter sp.
GGCAGCGTCAGATGTGTATAAGAGACAGCATAAAAGATGTTTGGGTAGGTACCGATGCTTATTTTAAAGGGGCGAACAAACTAAAAAATCTTACCGTTAATTCAGGGGAAGAAGGCCGTACCCAAATTGGGGAGGGTTGTGAAATAGTGAATGGCATCATCGGTTATGGCTGCCGTATATTTTACGGCGTTAAAGCAGTAAGATTTATTATGGCCGATCATTCCCAACTAAAATATGGGGCACGATTGCTCAACTCCTATTTAGGACATAACGCTACCATTTCTTGCTGCGAAGTATTGAATTCATTAATATTCCCTGCTCATGAGCAACACCATAATAACTCCTTTTTATGTGCTGCCCTCGTAATGGGACAAAGCAATATTGCAGCCGGTGCCACCATTGGCTCTAATCATAATAGCCGAAGTGCTGATGGTGAAATCATTATGGGAAGAGGGTTTTGGCCGGGCTTATGTGTAAGCTTAAAACATAATTCGCGTTTCCCTTCTTTTACCATGATCAATAAGGGCGATTATCCGGCAGAATTGGATGTTCAAATCCCTTTTTCGTTGATCAGCAATGACGTACATAAAAATCAACTCACCATTATGCCCGCATATTGGTTTATGTACAATATGTATGCCCTAGCACGTAATGCCTGGAAGTATACAGACAGAGATAAGCGTACACATAAAATACAAACTCTCGAATACGATTTTTTAGCCCCGGATAGTATCAATGAAGTTTTTCAAGCGCTCGAAAAATTAGCACTATATACGGGTAGGGCTTATATGAAAAGTATGAAGCAGGCTAATAACGATACAGAAGCTTTAGCTATTGGTAAATCTTTATTAAAAAGCCGAAATAAACTTGTAAACGATTTAACCATCATTGCAGATGATATTGAAAACAGTAAGCGAATAGTAGAAATAGTAAAAGTATTACATGCTTATCAAATCTTTGAAGAGATCATTGCTTATTATGGTACAACGGCCTTGCTTGACCTAATAAGTCAATCTGCAATTAAGAATCTTCCATCTGTAAAAAGTATTTTTCAAGATAAACTAACAAGGACTAATTGGGTAAATCTTGGCGGGCAATTAATACCGGAGACAGATGTGCTGCAATTGAAAAAACAAATTATTACAAACAAAATAAAAAGTTGGGAAGAAGTACATGCCTTTTATGAATCTAAAGGCAGCAGTTATGCAACTAATAAGTCCGTACATGCGCTAGCTTCCTTACAAGAAATTAGTGGTATATCACTAGCAACTATAGATGCCCATCAACTACAGGTTTTACTAAATAATTATATCAGTACGAAAGAATGGATGACGAAGGGCATCAGTGATTCTCGTGCCAAAGACTATAGCAACCCCTATCGCAAAATGGTATACGAAAGTTTTGCAGAAATGAATACGGTAGTTGGCAAATTAGAGGATAATAGTTTTATCAAAGAGCAAGTAGCCGATCTTGCTGCCACAAAGAAAAAGATTACTGCCATAAAGAAGAAGTTTAAGTTGAAGGGGTAATCGAATATAAATCGTCCCCCGCCATGGCGGGGGATTGAGGGGTGGGTTATTTGGTCATTAGATTTAAATTATTTAATGTGGAATACAAAAAATATAACGCTGGAAGCATTACTAATATTGGATTTACGATTTTGGAGATAAAGGAGGGTATTGTATGTTTATGTATTGCTTGTAAGCTTTTGAACCGCCAAAACAAATCATTATGCTTTACTTACTTTGAGGGCTACTAAACATTGGACTATTTCTGTTTTTTGTTGTAACCTGTTTTAGAGCGACGAAACTTGTAAAGGAGAAATTTGGAAGTTTACTTCAGAAGACAGCTTAAATGGAAACGCCACTTTTTTTATTGACGTTGAGTTGGAAAAGACCCTTGTTTCAAAATGTGAGTTAGGTATCAAATACGGTAGAGACAAGCAACAGAACATCGATATTCCTATTAGTGCTTATTCATTGACAACAGGATTTGTAAGTGGAACAATCGCAAACACGTATACAAAAAAATAAAGCCACCCCAATTTCTCGAGATGGCTATAGATTTCATAGGTGTATAACTTAAAATCTTAGGCCTAAACCCAATTGTATTTGCTGATTGGTCCACTTATCTTTATTATCAATATCATTGATATTTTGTAATCCGATATTATATCGACCATAAATTCTGAGAAAATCAAAATTCAATTGTGCGCCAAATACCATGGCGAAATCTCCCTTCTTAAAAGCATTTTGCCCGTTTTGTAACAGATTATCATTCTGATTGATCAATATACCATACTGAGGGCCTGCATTTAAAGAAAGCGTACTACCCACATTATAACGTAGTAAAATAGGGATAGCCAAATAATCTAAGCGAATATGCTGATCGCTATTAGGATTTAAAACACCCGTATAAATAGAATTAAATCCGCTAGAACGGGTGGTACTGGATTGGCTCCACAATAATTCCGGCTGAATACCCCATTTTTTGTTAAAATCAATTTCAGCGAAACCACCTACATGATAGGATAAATCAAACCCATCGTTGAATGATTGTCCTGACACTTTGTTCATATTGGCACCGGCTTTAATACCTACTCTAAAACCTTGAGCAGAAGCTATTCCGGTCGTCATAATGAAAGCAATGGCTAAAAAAATTACCCTTTTCATAGTTGTTGTTTTCTCTATCTATTCAAGCATCATGCCAGAATTTGAGGATAGACCGTAGACCGTAGACCGTAGACCGTAGAACAGAACTTTTTGTTTGAAGATAATGTTATACAATCATGTTATTTACAGATTTTGATAAAGACCGGATAATTGAAATGGCTTGGGAGGATCGTACTCCTTTTGAAGCTATTTATTTTCAGTTTGGACTAACCGAGAAAGATGTTATTGCTTTTATGCGTGCCAACAGCAAACCGTCTAGTTTTAAAATGTGGAGAAAACGAATGCAAGGCAGAAGCACCAAACACAGTTCCCTTCGCGTATCCGGGATCGATAGGTTTAAATGCACCCGGCAAAAAACCATCAGCATGAATAAAATTTCGAAACGATAAATAGAATCTGTAATCTTCAAACTGAAATCTAGTTTTATAATCAGATTACCAGATTGAAGATTGAAGATTGAAGATTGAAGATTCCAGATTAAATCGAACGAAGTTCGATCACCGTAACCTCAGGAAGGATCCCTACCCTACCCGGATATCCGATAAAACCATAGCCCCTATTTACATACAATTTATTCTTCCCATCTTCATATAAGCCCGCCCATTGTTTATACATCCATTGTACCGGACTCCATTTAAAATAAGGATTTTCTAGTCCGAACTGCATACCATGTGTATGTCCGGCTAACATGAGATCAATATCGGGATACTCTTTTTTTACTTGCGCATCCCAATGGCTAGGGTCGTGGCTCATCAATATTTTAAAAGGTATATTTTCCGTTCCGGGGTATGCTTCCTGCATTTTACCATATTTAGGGAACCGACCTTTTGCACCCCAGTTTTCAATCCCTAATAGCGCTATTTTTTCCCCATTTCTTTCTATAAGTGCGTGTTCATTCATCAATAATCGCCAGCCCATATCGGCATGTACTTGCTTAAGTGCCTCTAAATTAGCTTGCTTTGCAGCTGCAGAAGGCCAGGCAACATAATCGCCATAATCATGGTTACCTAGTGTACTATATACACCCAAAGGCGCTTTTAATCTGCCAAATACAGATTTGTATTCATCCATTTCGCTGGCCCGGTCGTTTACTAAATCGCCCGTAAACAAGATCATATCAGCTTGTTGAGCCAAAATCAAATCAATCCCCTTTCCTACTGCTTCTTTGTTTTGAAAACTACCACTATGAACATCACTGATATGCACCAGCGTAAACCCGTTGAAAGCTTTTGGTAAATTAGGGAATGATAACACCAATTTTTTGACCTGATAATTATATTTATTACTAAACCCATATAAAAGGGTTCCAAAAAGGGTACCCCCCAAGCCTAAGCCCACCCAGCTTAAAAAAGTAGACCTGGATAATGACTGTCCTTCGGCTAGCATATCGCCCCCGCTATTCCCAAACACTTTGGCAATAAGCCACAAAGCCCCACGGCGTAAATCATCTGTTAGGAAGAAAATGGAACCCAGTAATTTGGCTAAAAATAGCCCTACCAAAATGGCGAATACATAATTGCGGAAAATTTTCGATTGTTGTAAAGCAGGAATAAAAGGGAAGCAAAGGATAGACACCAAAGTAAGGGCGGAAATAACCCAGAAAGCCCCATGAATAAGCATCCGCCATTTTTCTCCCAATGGCTGGGTTACTGTTTTAACCGCTTGAAATACATACCAATCGAGCAATAACATGATGCCTGCTATCACCCATAAAGTACCCGAATTACGCATATACTAAATTGAAAATTAAAGATAGGCAAAGCAGCCTATAAGTCTTATTTTTGGCAACTTAGTTAACAGATATGAAATTCACTTATTACGGTCATTCTTGTTTTGAAGTAGAAACAAATGGTAAAAAGATTCTCTTCGACCCATTTATTTCACTTAATGATTTGGCTAAACATATCAAAATTGAATCTATTAACCCCGATTTTATCTTCCTGTCGCATGGTCATACCGACCATATTGCCGACTGTACAGCTATTGCCAAACGTACCGGCTGTACGGTTATTTGTAGCTGGGAAATCTATGAATGGTTACAAAAAAGAGGTTTAACGAGTCTTCACCCCATGAATACCGGCGGAAAGTGGGATTTTGATTTTGGTAGCCTTAAATGTGTGGTAGCACAGCATAGCAGTGGCTTACCCGATGGATCATATGGCGGCAGCCCAATGGGTTGTATTATCCAATCTAGTGAGGGCGCTTTCTACTATTCCAGTGATACAGCACTAACACTTGATATGCAGTTAATACCACTATGGGCAAAACTAGATTATGCCGTACTGTGTATTGGCGATAATTTTACGATGGGTGTGGCAGACGCCGTCCGATCTGCAGAAATGATTCAGTGTAAAAAAATAATTGGCGTTCATTATAATACTTTCGGTTATATTAAAATAAATACAGTTGCTGCAAAAACAAGTTTTGCAGAAGCAGGTAAAGAACTATTATTGCCGGAAATTGGTGAGACAATAAACGTATAAAAGGATTTTATAAAGTATAGCATCTTATGGCAAGAATTATTGGCGTAGCTAATCAGAAAGGCGGAGTGGGCAAAACAACAACAGCTATTAATGTGGCGGCGAGTTTAGCTGTTCTCGAATATAAAACCCTTTTAATAGATGCCGATCCTCAGGCTAACAGCACCACCGGTGTAGGTTTTGATTTACATAATATCACTATCAGCTTATACGACTGCATGGTGAATAATACCCCCGCTGCTGATGTGATTTTAAAAAGCGATATACCGCATTTAGATATTATCCCATCTCACATAGATTTAGTTGGGGCGGAAATTGAGATGATCAATTACCCCAATAGAGAGAATGTGATGAAAAACATTTTAGATGTGGTACGCGATCAATACGATTTTATCATCATCGATTGCTCTCCCTCACTCGGCTTAATAACCGTAAATTCTTTAGTTGCCTCCGATAGTGTTATCGTTCCTGTACAATGCGAATTTTTTGCCTTGGAAGGATTGGGTAAATTATTGAACACGATTAAAATTGTTCAAAACCGATTAAACCCATCTTTACAAATTGAGGGTATATTGATGACCATGTATGATGGGCGTTTACGTTTATGTAACCAAGTGGTGAGTGAAGTACGCAGGCATTTTGATGATATGGTCTTTTCTACGATCATACACCGAAATACACGCCTTAGCGAAGCACCAAGTGTGGGCAAACCGGTAATTTTATATGATGCCGAAAGTAAAGGCTCTGTAAACTATCTCAATCTTTCTAAAGAGATCTTACAGAATAATGGAATGACACGTATATCTAATGAAGACAGAATAATTCAATGACAACACCTAAACAAAATAAAGACTTGATTGGGAAAGGGCTCAGATCGCTCTTACAAAATATTGACACCGATTTGAAAAATACTGCCGGTCATTTAAAAAATGAAGTGGTAGATCAGGCCGTAACCAGCTCTCGTATTCCGCTCGCAGATATTCAAGTAAACCCCAAACAACCACGTAGAGATTTTGATGAACATTCTTTACAAGAGTTAGCAGAATCTATTAAACTGCATGATATTATTCAACCGCTTACGGTTTCGAAGCTTGCCAATGGTAAATACCAATTGATCGCAGGTGAACGAAGATTCCGGGCTTCAAAAATAGCCGGCATCAAAGATGTACCTGCCTATATCCGTCAGGCTAATGATCAGCAATTATTAGAGTTAGCTTTATTAGAGAATATTCAGCGTGAAAACCTGAATGCAGTAGAAATGGGCCTGAGTTTTAAAAGAATGATGGAGGAACTCAACTATACCCAGGAACAAGTAGCAGAGCGAATGGGTAAAGAAAGGAGTACCGTTACGAATTATATCCGCATCCTACGACTACCTCCCGATATTTTGGCAGCCGTTAGAAACAATACCATAAGTTTTGGACATGCCAGGGCCTTGGTGAATATTGATACCATAGATAAACAATTATTTGCCTTTAAAGAAATTCAGCAAAAAGGATTAAG
>CABHOW010000116.1 GCA_902168225.1 uncultured Flavihumibacter sp.
AGTGAAAAGAATTGAATATACATGCAGTTTATTATAAATAAATAGTTTACTAATCGTTAAAAGGGCAGTTTATTAAAATTGTCCTTTTTTTTATAACTTGTAAACAAACCACCGCTGATGCGAACTATATCGAAGTCAACGTACATCATTGCTGCATTTGCAACGATAAAATTTCTCGTTCCTTTTTTACTGATACATCCAGAGTTCGAATTACATAGAGATGAATACCTCTACCTCGCCGATGCAGACCATCTTGCTTGGGGTTTTATAGAAATGCCTCCGTTGCTGGCAGTTATGGGTTATATCAGTAAGCTGTTGGGCGGCAGTGTACAATCTGTGTATCTATGGGGCAGTTTGTTTGGAGCAGCTACTATTATTGTGATCGGTAAAATAGTTATACAATTAAAAGGTAACTCCACTGCCGTATTCATTGCCTGCTTGTCTTTTTTATGTTCGGGTTTTTTGCGAATGAATATCTTATTTCAACCCAATTTTTTAGATGTTTTCTTCTGGACTTTGAGCAGTTACTTCATAATCTGTTGGATAGATACAGATGACAAAAAGTTTCTCTACTATCTCGGTACCTGTTTTGGTTTTGCCATATTAGGCAAATACACAACCGCATTTTATATCATTTCTTTTTTAGCTGCCGTTTTATTAACAGGTAAAAGAAAATGGCTACTTAACCCGCATTTTTCGTATGCCATGTTACTGGGGTTGGCCATTTGTTCGCCCAATCTTATATGGCAGTATCAACATCATTTTCCCGTACTCCACCATATGAACTTATTAACAACTGAGCAGCTTCGTTATAACAGTCGTATCGATTTTTTGGTTAATCAATTACTGATTTGTTTGCCTTCGTTTTTTATCTGGCTGGGTGGCTTATGGTACCTACTGATGAAGAATGATGGCAGAAAACATATTATCATAGCACTGGTGTATATCGGTATCATCACGATATTATTATATTTTAATGGCAAAGGATATTATGCAGCTGCTATTTACCCAACCCTTATGGCATTTGGTGGTGTTTGGTTTTCTAGGCTGGCCCAAGGTAAGGTGAGGATAGGGCTTACCTGGTTTGTGTCTATTTTTATGTTGGGCATTACTACAATCACTTTGCCACTGATCGTTCCTTTTATGTCTCCGCAGAAACTGGTAAACTTCTATAAGACGATTCATGTTGAAAAAAGTTCTTTATTGCGCTGGGAAGACCATTTGCAACACCCCCTTCCGCAGGATTTTGCTGATATGTTGGGATGGAGAGAAATGGCAGAAAAAACAGCAAGAGTATATCGTACATTGCCTGATTCTGTAAAAGCTCAAACCATGGTATACGGCGATAATTATGGTGAAGCGGGAGCGTTGAGTTTTTATGGAAAGAAACTAGGCTTACCGGAGATCTTTAGTGATAACGCGAGCTATATTTTTTGGCTGCCGGATCATTTCCCCCAAAAATATTTTTTATTCGCTACCTATAATTTACCAGATCCGGATGATAGTTTCTTTAACCACTGGGGTAAGCGGGAAATTTTAGACTCTGTTACACAAAAATATGCAAGGGAATACAGGGCTAAGATCATTTTGTACAGCCAACCAGACGATTCAGTACGCATTATTGCAGAGCAGCATATGCATGAGTCTCAGAAGCAGTTTCATCTTAAGTAAATAGTTACTTACATCATCTTCCCTAAACTTAAGAACATTTGAACTATTTTTACGGCATGAAAAGACCTTTACGCGTATTGGTTGCTAAAGTTGGTTTAGATGGCCACGATCGTGGCGCTAAAGTGATTGCTACCGCGCTACGCGATGCAGGGATGGAAGTTATTTATACCGGTTTACGGCAAACACCTGAAATGGTTGTAAATGCTGCTTTACAGGAAGATGTTGATGCTATCGGTATCAGTATTTTAAGTGGTGCGCACATGACCGTTTTTCCCAAAGTGATTGCTTTGATGAAAGAAAAAGGAATGCATGATGTATTGCTAACCGGGGGAGGTATTATTCCCGATGATGATATGCAGGCATTACAAGATATGGGAGTGGGTAATCTGTTTGCTCCCGGCACTCCCACAACACAAATCGCCAATTATATTCAAGAATGGGTGGCTGCAAATCGCAGTTTTTAATGAATTTTAATTTAAAACAAAGCTATGCCATACGCTACTTTACTTACAACACTGGAAGAAGGTATTTTAATTGCTACTATTAATCGTCCGGATAAATTAAATGCATTAAACCAGCAGGTAATGAATGACCTGAATAGTTTGATGGATGAGGTTACATCGAATAATGATATTAAATCTGTAATCCTTACAGGGGCAGGTGAAAAAGCTTTTGTTGCGGGTGCGGATATCAGTGAGTTTGCCGGTGCCGGTGCCGAACAGGGCAAGGCATTAGCTAAAAAAGGGCAAGATATTTTCTTTAAGATTGAAAAAAGTAAGAAGCCGATCGTTGCCGCAGTAAATGGATTTGCTTTGGGTGGTGGATGCGAATTGGCGATGAGTTGCCATTTTAGAATAGCTTCTCTTAATGCCAAATTCGGGCAACCGGAAGTGAACTTAGGATTGATTCCGGGCTATGGGGGTACACAAAGATTAGTACAACTAATAGGCAAAGGCAGGGCTTTGGAGTTATTAATGAGTGCCGGCATGATAGATGCTACTACAGCCTTGCAATATGGTTTAGTAAATTACGTGGTACCTCAAGAAGAACTACTTGCTAAAACAAAAGCCATACTTACCATTATCAATAGTAAAGCACCACTTGCAGTAGCAGGTTGTATTAAAGCAGCTAATGCAGTATTTGATGAAACACTGGATGGCTATACAGTTGAGATAAATGAATTTGGGAATTGCTTTATTACAGAAGATATGAAAGAAGGAACAACCGCCTTTTTGGAAAAAAGAAAAGCTGTTTTCACGGGGAAATAATTAACGATTAAATACTATATATGGAATTTAGAATTGAAAAAGACACCATGGGTGAAGTGAGTGTACCGGCCCATGTATATTGGGGTGCGCAAACGCAACGCAGTATTGAAAATTTCAAGATTGCGCAAGACATAAATAAAATGCCGAAAGAAATTATTGAAGCTTTTGCTTACTTGAAAAAAGCTGCTGCCTTAACCAATGTAGATGCCGGTGTTTTAGCAGCAGACAAAGCAGAGCTAATTGCTACGGTTTGTGATGAAATTATTGCCGGTAAACTCAACGATCAATTTCCATTAGTAGTTTGGCAAACAGGAAGTGGTACACAAAGTAATATGAATGTGAATGAAGTGATTGCCTATCGCGGACATGTACTAAAAGGGGGCTCATTAAACGATAAAGAGAAATACTTACACCCTAATGATGATGTAAATAAATCACAATCATCTAATGATACCTTCCCAACCGCTATGCATATTGCGGCTTATAAAATTTTATTAGAAGTTACCATACCGGGCATAGAAAAACTAAGAAATACACTTGCCGATAAAAGCAAGGCATTCATGCATGTGGTGAAAATTGGCAGGACCCATTTTATGGATGCTACACCCTTAACGGTTGGACAAGAATTGAGCGGCTATGTTTCTCAATTAAATCATGGATTAAAAGCCATTCATAATAGTCTAGCACACTTAAGTGAATTGGCACTGGGCGGTACAGCAGTAGGTACCGGTATCAATACGCCAAAAGGTTATGATGTTAATGTAGCAAAACATATTGCCAACCTCACAAAACTCCCTTTTGTAACCGCAGAGAATAAATTCGAAGCACTGGCTGCACATGACGCTATTGTAGAAGCACATGGAGCCTTAAAAACAGTTGCAGTGAGTTTAATGAAAATTGCGAATGATATACGGATGTTATCATCAGGTCCGCGTAGTGGTATCGGAGAATTATTTATTCCCGACAATGAACCAGGGTCTTCTATTATGCCGGGTAAAGTAAATCCAACACAGTGTGAAGCACTTACCATGATTGCTGCGCAGGTATTGGGTAATGATGTGGCCATTAATATTGGTGGTGCTAACGGACATTTTGAATTGAATGTTTTTAAACCGGTAATGATTTATAATTTCTTACACAGTGCCCGATTAATTGGTGAAGGATGTGTGAGCTTTAATGATAAATGTGCAGTAGGTATCGAACCTATTGAAGCGAATATCAAAAAACATGTTGACAATAGTTTGATGTTAGTAACTGCATTGAATACAAAGATCGGATATTATAAAGCAGCCGAAATTGCTCAGAAAGCACATAAGGAAGGAACTACTTTAAAAGAAATGGCTGTAAAGCTGGGGTACCTTACTCCTGAAGAATTCGATCAGTGGGTTATTCCGGGCAATATGGTTGGAGAAATTTAAAATCTTCAATCTGGAATCTTCAATCTGTTCGGCTAGCCGAGTTCAATCAGATTGAAGATTTATAATTGAAGATTAATGAACTCTCTTCCCTCCAACATAGGTAGCAGTAACATTGGTATTTAATATCTCTGTTGCTGCTATTTTCATTAAGTCTTTATCGAGTATGATGAAATCGGCCTTTTTTCCTTTTTCTAAACTTCCTACTTCTTTTTCCATAAATCCGGCTTTAGCAGCCCAGATAGTCATACCACACAGTGTTTGCTCTCGTGTAAGTGCATTTTCTATTTGAAAACCATCGGCTGGAAATCCTTTGGCATCTTTCCGTACTACTGCGGCTAAAAAAGTTTTGAAAGGAGAAATATCTTCTACAGGAAAATCGGTACCTAAAGGGATCCATCCGTTTTGATCAAGTAATTGTTTAAAAGCATAAGCCCCTTTCATTCTTTCTTTACCTAAGCGAGATTCTGCCCAATACATATCGCTGGTACCATGTGTGGGCTGAACAGAAGGAACAATTGATGCTGCACCAAATAAATTAAAATCTTCGGGTGCTACAATTTGTGCATGTTCAATTCTCCACCGGCGATCATTTTTTCCTTTTAAGTATTTATTATAGATATGAAGTATGGTTCTATTGGCACTATCGCCAATAGCATGTGTACACATTTGAAAAGGAGAGTTAATAAGTACTTGAGCTAAAGAATCGTAATGAGAGGGATTACGCAATAAAAAACCAGTCCAACCCGGTTGATCGCTATAATGTTTTAGCAAGCATGCACCCCTGCTTCCCAATGCGCCATCGGCATATACTTTTACTCCGTTAACTAATAACTTATCTGTTTTATAAACTCCTTTTTGAAGATAGTAACGAATATTATCGTTATTATCACTTATGAGTACATGCAAGCGCATGTGAAGTTTATCTTCTTTTTGCAGCGCATCGATCAACTCAATATCAGCTTTATTCAACCCACAATCAGTAATGGTAGTTAAGCCTTGTTCAAAGCAATTTTTTTGTGCGGCATTAAACCATTGTTCATATGCTGCTTTGGTGGGTGTTGGAATAATATCGTAGATGGCATTATCGGCATTATCAATTAAAACACCTGTTGCCTTTCCGTTTTTAACAAGGATATCGCCACCCGTAATTGTTTGTCCCGCCTTTATACCTGCCAACTCCATAGCTTTATCATTGGCAATAGATGCGTGCCCGTCTACCCGGGTAATCACCACCGGTATATTAGGGAAAGCAAGATTTAATAATTCGTTGGTAGGGAATTGTTTACCCGGCCAGTTATTTTGATCCCATCCCCTTCCTTGTATCCAAGATAAGTTGGGATGCGCAGCAGCAAAGGCTTTGATACGATCCACCGTTTCTTCCCATGTTTTGGTACCAAATAAATTTGCCGTAAAAAGAGAGCGGGCATAACCCATAAAATGAGCATGGGCATCAATAAAACCCGGATAGATCGTAGCTCCCTTGGCATCAATTGTAGAATCGGCTTTGTATAGTTTATTGATTTCCTCATTCGTACCCGTAGCTACAATGATTCCATCTTTTATAGCCATAGCTTGTACAGTTGTAAATGAAGAATCTACCGTATAGATCACCCCATTTTGTACGATGGTATTTACTTTTTGAGCATTATTACAGGCGGAAAAAAAGGCTAATAAGAAAACATAGAAAATAGGTTTCATATCATTTATTTAGATATCATCAATTTCATTCCAAGGTAAAACAAATTGCTGACTATTTATTTCAGCATATTCTTTACCGCCATAGATCACTAAGCCATTAACGTTTACTTTTTGTTTTTGAAAATGTTTCAAGTTTTTAAATACACCCGGATCTATTTTTTTTCCTGATTTAATTTCAATCGCAAACAATTCTTCATTTTTATCCATAATCAAATCAACCTCATTACCTATTGCATTTCTGTAGAAATATAAAGGCTTAAGATTTCCTTGATTATATCGATTCTTTTGAATTTCTGTGATCACCCAATTTTCAAATAATGCCCCATATTGAGGATACTTTTGTAATGCAGTTTTTGAATGAATACTTAATAAGTGGCAGAGTAATCCGGTATCGTAAAAATATAATTTTGGGCTTTTTACTAATCTTGAATTACTATTATTAAACCATGGTTGTAATAAAAAAACTAAATAACTATTTTCTAATAAGCCCAACCAGGATTGAATCGTTTTAGTATCTACCCCCGTATTTCTTGCTAGTTCATCTCTGTTTAGTATTTGTCCGGCTGCATTGGCACATAAATAAATAAATCTACTAAATGTTGCAAGGTCGTTGATGTTTTTAAGTAACCGTACATCACGTTGGACATAGGTTTGAATATAACTTTCTAACCAAGTAGATGCTGTTAAATTTTCTTTCCAAATTTCAGGGTAGCCTCCCCTTAAAATTAGTTCGTCAACTACATCAACTTTAAACTTATTTTCTTTTAGCTCTGTATAGCTTAGTGGCAATAGCGACAAATACCCAACTCTGCCTGCCAAAGATTGTGAGATTTGTTCTTGTAATAAAAAGTTGTTGGAACCTGTTAAGATAAACTGACCACGGGCTGTATTATTATCTAGTACTTCTTGTAAGTACCGAAAAACATCAGGCACTCTTTGTACTTCATCAAATATGGCACCCTTAGCATATTTTTTAAAGAATTGTAATGGATCTTTTTGAAATTCGGACTGAACAATTGGTAATTCAAAATTCAGATAAGGCTTATTATGAAATAGCAGCTTACTCAAAGTAGTTTTACCACTTTGGCGTGGGCCAGTTATACAAAGCGCTCTAAATTGGGTGAGTCTAAATTTTGCTTCCTCTACTATTTTCCTGTGTATAGCAGTTTCCATGACACAAATATATGCAAAAGTGGAGTTCTATTCCATTTTTACAAATTTTTGCAAAAGTGGAGTTCTATTCCATTTTTACAAATTTTTGCAAAAGTGGAGTTGCTAAAAAATCTGTGTTTTATCGTTTACCACCGTATTGGTTTCGATAGTATGGTGTTGAAGCTGCTCTTTTTTCTGCATCAATTTGTTTTGAAATAACAAGAGTACAATCACACCGGTGGAGATGGAAGCATCGGCTAGATTAAAAACGGGTCGGAAGAATTCAAATTCATCGCCTCCCACAAAAGGAACCCAAGAGGGATAATGGGCATTTTGGATGATTGGGAAATAAAGCATATCTACCACTTTGCCATGAAATAATCCTGCATAACCACCGCCTTTAGGAAAAAGAGTTGCTACCTGTGTTACATAAGGGATGCTATTATCGAATATCAATCCATAAAAAAGGCTATCGATTAAATTACCTAAGGCACCGGCATAAATAAGTGCGGCACAAATGATGAAACCACGATGGTATTGCTTTTTAATAAAATCTTTTAGTAAAAAACTACCCCAAATAACAGCTACTAGTCGAAATAGGGTAAGTGCAATTTTACCAAAACCTCCCCCGAATTTCCAACCCCAAGCCATCCCTTCATTCTCTACAAAATGAAGCTTGAACCAGTTACCAATAATGCGGTGTTCTTCACCTGCATAGAAATTTAGTTTGATATAGAATTTCAGTGCCTGATCGGCGATTATAATAGCTGCTATTAAAAAGATAACTTGTTTCGCTTTCACAATTTTTATTTCGCCAAATATACGCGATACTGCTTAGTTTCTTCCATTCCTGCCTCCTCTTCCGCCACCACCGCCACTGTT
The DNA here is from genome assembly GCA_902168225.1 of uncultured Flavihumibacter sp. Classification (GTDB taxonomy): domain Bacteria; phylum Bacteroidota; class Bacteroidia; order Chitinophagales; family Chitinophagaceae; genus Sediminibacterium. The sequence continues at coordinate 8,090 of CABHOW010000116.1, forward strand.
ACCTCCACCGCCACCATTACTCATGCGAGGCATAGCATTATTCATTCTTGGTGCGGGGTTATTCATTCTTGGTGCAGGATTATTCATGGGCTCCCTACCTCTAAACATATTATCCCTTTGTACACCCCGCTCGCGTTGGGTTTGAGCGCGCTCCAACTGAGGTAGTTGATTTTGATGCATGGGTTGTACATTTCCCCAATTGTTATTCGCTCTTTGATTCCAATTATTTCTTTCTTGATCTCTTCTAAAAATATTTCCTTCTCTATCTGCTATAACATTATTAGATATAGATCGGTTATTGTTATTCTGCATAATACGAGGATTAATAGTAGTACTCGTAGCTCCGGGAACCCGATTATACACGTTAATATTATTGTTTACCGTATTATTATTACGAATAATATTAGTATTATAATTGTTATTGATTACTACAGGACGATTACTTATGATATTTGGGTTACGAACAGCATAACCGCCATAGCCATAGTATCCCCCATTCCATCCCCACACCCGTACAGGAGGTACATAGCCAACAGGGCC
>CABHOW010000117.1 GCA_902168225.1 uncultured Flavihumibacter sp.
TTTACGAACAGAATGATATTATTCAATTAGAAACCAGATATAGGGCCAACTTCATCAATTCCTTGGGTGGATTTAAAAGCGTTACACTTATTGGTACCAAAAGTGTTCAAGGGAACGACAATCTTGCCATTTTTAGCAGTTTATTTCATTTAGGTGCTAATCCGGCATTATGTGGTATCATTATTAGGCCAAATGAGGAAAAACAAAATACATTGGGCAATATTGTTACAACCGGATTCTATACGATCAATCATATCGCACCCTCTTTTTTTAAAAAAGCGCACCAGTGTAGTGCTAAATATGAAGAAGGGGTCAGTGAGTTTAAAGAAGTAGGCTTAGAACCGGAATATATGGAAGGTATAGCAGCTCCTTTTGTAAAAGAAAGTCATATTAAGTTCGGGTGTGAGCTTGTTCAAAAAATTGATATTGAATGGAATGGTACTTATTTGATTATTGGAAAGATAATTAAAATAGTGGTGCCGGATGAATATATAGCTGTTGATGGTTTTATAGATCTGGGAAAGGCACAAACCATTACTTGTAGTGGATTGGATAGTTATCATAGTACGCTACCACTAGCTAGATTATCCTACGCGAAAGTAGATGAAGCAGTAAGAGAAATATAATGATGCAAACATTTTTAAAATCGTATTGGAAAGATATTGTAATGGTAAATTACGAAGTGCCAAAACAGTTACTACTGCCATATTTGCCATTCGGTACTGAACTCGACGACTTTGAGGGTAAATATTATATTAGTTTGGTGGGATTTCAATTTTTAAAATCCTCCATTTTTGGAGTACCTATTCCGTTTTTCGGATCTTTCGATGAAGTGAATCTCAGGTTCTATGTAAAAAGAGAAGTAGGTGAGGAGGTAAAAAGAGGAGTTGTATTTATTAGTGAAATAGTGCCTTATCGAATTGTTGCTTTTTTAGCGAATACACTATATAAAGAACACTATAGCTATGCTAAAATGAGTTCAGATATTTTTATTCAAAATACTGAAAAAGCAATATGGTATCGTTGGCATAAAAATAAAATAGCATTCTCTATCAAAGCGGTATTTGAAAATGAAGAAACAGAAATGCTTAAAAATTCACATGAAGCATTCATTTATGAGCATTATTATGGCTATACTAAATTGAATGATTCCCAAACATGGGAATACAGAGTGAATCATGGATCTTGGAATACCAATAAATTAGTTAACTATCAAATAGTTTGTGATTTCAAGTTACTATATGGCGAAACTTTTGCGTTTTTGAATGATCAAAAACCTCATTCCGTATACAATGCAGTAGGCTCAGCCGTGAGTATAGATTGGGAAATAAATAAGATCAAAGCCTAGCGCTTTCCTTGCTTCGAAAAATAAATAGAACCTATCAAACTTGCTATTAAGTATATGCCAACGATATAAGGAGCCGCACTCAATATCTTCCCTGCACCAAACCAATCTTTAGTAAGATAAATCAAGTAAAAGCCGGCAACCGATTTTACTAATTCCCAGACCCATGCAGTTGGGCTACCATCCATTAACTCTGTTAAAGCATATACATATATAAAAACAAATCCGCCATAATAAAACATAGCAGGGCTACCAACATTTGCAATATTGCCAAATAGATAGCTTATGAAAACCAATAATAGCAACATCTGTATCCATACCCATACACTAAAAACAGTTGTACTTTTCGTATCGAACTTTTGATAGCTATAGGGGTCATTAATTTTATACACAGGAAACTGCTCAGCAACATCGGCAGGTCGCCAACCGGTTGGCATAAACCAAATCCGAAATTTATCAGCCCAATTTTTTGTATGCCAGGCATCTTTCATCATCAAGCCCATATGCATAAAATTAATTTTTATGGGGTTCCAGGTTTGTACAGGACGGGTTATACCATAAACGGGCTTCACTGTTGGTAATTCTTCCTGATAAGTACCAAACCATTTATCCCAGAAAATAAAAATTTGTCCGTAATTCTTATCCAAGTACTCCGGATTCAAAGCATGGTGCACACGATGATGAGAAGGTGTTACAATGATTTTTTCTAACCAGCCCATTTTATCAATATGTTGTGTATGATACCAGAACTGTGCAAATAAATGTAATGGAGCAACGATAGCAATTACGTTTGTAGGCACGCCTAACAATGCGGCAGGTAATAAAAAAATGGTGAAGACTTTTACAATGGTTGAGATACTTTGTCTCAATGCACAAGCTAAATTAAAATCCTCACTGCTATGATGTATGATATGGCTATTCCAGAAAAAATTAATTTCATGATCTATTCTATGTACTAAATAACCGGTGAGGTCTAAAGCAAAGAATGCGATAATAAAAACAGCTATAGAAGATTGTATGCTGAATATAGCCCAATGATTCACCATCCAATCATAACTCAGTACGGCAATACTCAAACCCAAAACATCTTTGGTAACATTGGTTACGCCGGAACTCAGACTTGAGATCATGTCCATTGTACGAACAGTATCATTGCCTTTACGCCACCCCCACCATTTTTCAAATAGTACAAGGAGTAAAAAAATAGGCATGGCAATCAGTAAAATTTTTCCGTATGCTTCCATGGTAATATTTAGATTTTAAAGTTAGGAATAGTTTACTTTGCTACAAATTTGAAATATGCAGGTAACCATTGCCGGAGGAGGAATTATAGGGTTAAGCAGCGCTTGGTATTTAAGCGAGCAGGGGCATAACGTGAGGGTAATCGATCAAACCGATATGCGCAATAACTGCTCCTATGGCAATGCCGGCTATGTTTGTCCGAGCCACTTTGTACCCCTTGCCACACCGGGTATTGTAAAACAAGGCCTGAAATGGATGTGGAATTCGAAAAGCCCCTTCTATGTGCGACCCCGATTAGATATTCATTTAATTCGCTGGGGCTTACAGTTCATGAAAATTGCAACCCCCGAACACGTGGAAAAATCCGCTATTCCGTTAAGAGATATAGCCATACTCAGTAAAAAAATGTATGAGGAGTGGACACGCCTTCCCCAGTTTGCTTTTAGTTATGAACATAAAGGCTTACTGGAAATATTTCAAACCGATGCCGGGGCTGAAAAGGGCGTACATCTCTATGGAAAAGCGCAAGAATTGGAATTAAACGATACCGAATTATTGAATTATGAGCAGCTACAGGCACTAGAACCACAAACAAGACTAAATGCTAAAGGAGCTGTTTTCTTTAGATGTGATGCGCATCTTTATCCTAATAAACTCATGCAACAATTAATTGCTGCATTAGAAGCAAAGGGGGTTGAAATGATTCGGGAAGAAAAAATAATTGGTTTTGAAACCAAGAGTAAACAAATTACAAAAGTCAAAACCAATAAACAGGTTTACGATACCGATACCTTTGTGCTGGCATCCGGTTCTTGGAGTAGGGAAATGGCAGCTCAATTGAATATTCGTATTCCCTTAATGCCCGGTAGAGGCTATTCGGTAACGCTGGAGGATTCCTCTTATAAAATTAATTATCCGGCAGTATTGGTTGAAGGAAGGGCTGCACTTACGCCGATGGATGGTAATAAAATTCGCTTTGGTGGTACGATGGAAATTACTTCTACCTCTACTCCGCCAAGGATTAATAGAGTGGAAGGCTTGTTGCAAGCTGTGAAAAAGTTTTATCCTGAATTTGATATAGCAGTACCACCCATTGAAAAAGTATGGTATGGATTCCGACCTTGTTCTGCCGACGGTCTCCCTTATTTAGGTAAGTCACGTAAATGGGATAATCTGGTAATGGCAACTGGTCACTCTATGTTGGGATTAAGCTTGGGGGCAGGTACCGGTAAGTTGGTGAGTGAAATATTACACGAGCAACCGCTCTCCATGGATATTGCGCCGTTCAACCCAGATAGGTTCGATAGATAGTAATGGCTTTTGAAATTATGTACCTTTACACTTTATGCACTGTAGTACAACTTATTTACCATACGCGGCAACGCATGCTTTCTCTTCTTTAGTAACTGATTATTTAGCACAAGTACCTGCTATTACTGCTTTTCAACTACATGCACCTACCTATGAGGGTATTGCAGCAGCTATCGAAACCAGAAAAAAATACCTTGTTAATCGAAAGTTATTGGTAAATGCCTTACACAAACAATATACAGGATTATCAGTATCGGATCAGGTAGCCAATAATATCGAATTATTATTAGCAGAAAATACATTTACCATTACAACGGCTCACCAACCCAATATTTTTACCGGGCCACTTTATTTTATATATAAAATTTTACATACCGTAAAACTCAGTGAAGAGCTGAAAGAAAAATTTCCTTCCGAAAATTTTGTACCCATCTATTATATGGGTAGTGAGGATGCAGATTTAGATGAGCTGGGTTTTATTAATGCCGGGGATCAACATTTAATTTGGGAAACCAAGCAACAGGGAGCAGTTGGCAGAATGAAGGTAGATAAGGCTTTACTTAAAATACTGGGAGACTTGGAAAGGCAGATAGCCGTACTGCCTCATGGCGAAGCGTGGATAACACTTCTAAGAAACTGCTACACAGAAGGTAAAACAATTCAGCAAGCTACTTTGGAATTGGTAAATGAATTATTGGGTAAATATGGTATTGTAGTTGTGATTCCCGATAACGCCGAGTTGAAGTCATTATTTCGGTCTACCGTAGAGAAAGAATTGGTAGAAAAATTTTCCGAGGCAATTGTTGCAAAAACTACGGTTGAGTTAGCTAAGCATTATAAAGTACAGGCTGCTGGCAGGCCCATCAACTTATTTTATCTGATAGATGATAAGCGAGAGAGAATTGAGGTTGAAGGAGAAAGGGATAAGAAGGAAGGTATAAGGTATAAGGTGAAAGGTTTAGGGTTGAGTTTTACACAGGAAGAAATATTGAAGGAATTGCATGAGCACCCGGAACGGTTCAGCGCAAATGTTATTTTGCGGGGGGTATTTCAGGGCACAATATTACCTGATATTGCATTTATTGGGGGCGGGGGAGAACTGGCTTACTGGCTCGAATTAAAAGATGTTTTTGCAGCAGCCCAGGTTCCATATCCTGTGCTTATTTTGAGAAATTCTTTTGTTTTTATAGAACCGCTGGTTAATGAACGTATTCAAAAACAACATTTAAGTGACAGTGATTTTTTTGAAACGGAATTAACACTCATCAATGCTTTGGTTACAAAAAATACAAAGCAGCAACTTCGTTTGTCTGAGCAAATAGAGCAGGTGAAATTGCAATACCAATTTATACAAATGCTCGCCGCGGGCGTAGATAAAAGTTTAGTAGAGCATGCCAAAGCATTAGAAGTCAAAACTGTTAAGTATTTAACTGCTTTAGAGAAAAAAATATTCAGAGCTGAGAAAAGAAAATATGAAACTGATATTCAACAAATTCAATTTATAAAAAAATCACTCTTCCCTGCAAATAGTTTGCAAGAGCGTCATCAAAATATAGCGTTATTCTATGCTAAATATGGCCCCGGTTTTATAGATAGTATTTACAAAGCATCGAAGGGGTTGGAGCAAAAGTTTGGCATTATTAGATAGTCTTCAATTGATACGGGATACGCGTTACGGGATACGGGTACAAAAAAACTCGCAACTCGCAACCCGCAACTCGTAACTCATAACCCATAACTATATACTTTATAAGTCTAATTTCCTCCAGGCTTTTTCGGAGGCGGCATTACCGCTTTAGGTTTCTCTTCCGGCTTATTATTTGCAGGAGGAGGGGTAGCAGGCTTTTTGGTATCTTTTTGATCTTTGGTATCAGCAGGTTTTTTAGGTACTGCAATGATATCTGATTCAGCGCCTATTTCTTCTGTTTTAGTATTACCGGGAATTTCATAATCATTAGAAGTACCGGTACCCATATCTTCCCCCTCACCACCTAATACCGGTGTAGTACCATTAATATAATCAATGATAATATCATTGCTCATTACATCCGGTTTTACAAAAGTTAATTTGGTATCAATACCACAGTTAGGGTCATTAGCTGCTTTGTTAAAGAAATAGGCCCAAATTGGCATTGCAGCGCGACCGCCCTCTCCATTTTTACTATCAAAATGAATAAAGCGATCATCACAACCTACCCAACCCCCGGCTAAGTATTGGGGTGTATAACCAATAAACCAGGCATCACTATTATCGTTCGTAGTACCTGTTTTTCCCGCCATCTCCATACCTGCCGGAGGGTCATATGCCCAAATACCGGCACCTGTACCATGCGTAAGCACCCCTTGCATCATTTTAATAACCGAGTAGGAAGTTACATCGCTGATCACTTCTTTGCGTAAGGGAGAAAAAGTGGCTAATACATTTCCATTTCTGTCTTCAATACGTGTGATATACATTGGTTTTGTATTGAAACCTCTTCCAGGGAACATGCTATAACCTTGCATCATTTCATATAATGAAATTTCCGCGGCTCCTAATGCCAAAGATGGATAAGGATTTATTTTAGAAGTAAACTCGCATTTTTTAAGAAACTCCACAAAACGTTTGGCACTATTATTAGCGGTATTATCTAATTGTTTTAATATGTATGCAGATGCGCAGTTGCGTGATTTTGCCAGGGCCAATGCCATTGGCATCGTAGTTCCCGTACAAGTTTTAGAGGTATTGGGTACCATACCATAACTTCCAAAACTTTGTTGCACATCTTCCACCATGGAATTAGGGGTGAGTCCGGCTTCTTCAATAGCTAAACTATATAATAAGGGTTTAATAGTAGAACCCACTTGTCGCTTTGTGTTAATATTGGCATGGTCGTATTTAAAAGTTTTGAAATCAATACCTCCTACCCATGCTTTTACTTGTCCGTTAAGCGGATCCATAACCATAAAACTGGCCTGCAACATTTGTCTATGATATTTGATAGAATCATAAGGAGTCATCAAAGTATCTTTATGCCTGTTTTTGTTCCAAGCGAATACCCGCATGGGTATTTTTTGGTAGAATGTTTTTTTTGTTTCTTCATCGCTGAGGCCTTCTTTCTTTAAATTTCGCCAGCGGTCGCTTTGCTTTATGGCCGATTCAAGAATATTCTCATAACCCTTCCATACCGTACCTTTCTTGATATTATCCTGCATATCTAATAGCTTCTGCATATTGGGTATATGCTTGGCAACTGATTCTTCCGCGTATTGCTGCATACGCGGACTTATCGTAGTATAGATCTTCAACCCATCTCTGTATAAATTATAATTATCTCCGTTATTCTTCTTGTTTTCCTTACACCATTTCTTCATTTCTTCTCCTAATATCATCCTGAAATAGGGACCTAAACCTGTGCTTTCATCTAATTTTTGAAAATTTATTTGAATTCTTTCTTTTTTTAATTTTTCTGCTTCTTTAGCGTCTAAATAATTATTACGCACCATTTGATTTAACACAGTATTTCTTCTATCCAGCGCTAACTTAGGATTGCGTTTTGGATTGTAAAGGGTAGCCCCTTTCAGCATGGCAACCAGTACTGCTGCTTCTTCTACATTTAAACGATCCGGCTCTTTTTGAAAGAATGTTTTAGATGCATTTCTGATACCAAAAACATTCTCACTGTAAGCAACCGTATTTAAGTAGAGTGTGATAATCTCTTCTTTGGTGAAATTTCTTTCTAGCTTTATGGCAATGATGCATTCTTTTATTTTTTGCAGCCCCCGTAGAATAAAATTTCTGGTACTCCAATTTTCCGTAAATAAATTTTTGGCAGTTTGCATGGTAATGGTGCTGGCACCGCCATCTCTGCCTAAGAAAACAAATGCACGGGTAAGGGAACGGGCATCAATACCACTGTGTTGGTAAAATCTTTCATCTTCGGTAGCCACCAATGCATTAATGACATGTTTACTAATGTCTTTATATTGTACGTTGATACGATCTTCGATATAATATTTACCCATGAGGGTGCCATCTTCCGCATAAACCTGGCTCGCTAGGGAGGCCGTAGGATTTTCAATATCTTCCAGATCGGGCATGCTGCCTATCCATCCGAAATTGAGCATTAATAAAAGAAGAATCAGAAAAGCAAAGCCACCAAAAAATATTTTCCAGAATATACGTACCGACTTCGTCATATACAATAAGAATAGGTCTTTATTAAAGTTAGTATTTAGGCGTTAAAACTAAAGAAGAGATTTGGCTTAAACGCGATTATTTGGTTAAAATTTATCCGGGAATAGTGAATGTAGCCAGGCTTCATAGGCTCCTGTATCTTTTTTCTTTCTTAATAAAGCCATATTGGTGGTGCTGATGATATAAAAACGGTATTTATCGGCATCGAGCCAAGGAATAATTCTTTGCGAAGCAATTGGCTTGGTTTGGTCTACATAAGTAGTAGCTTCTGCAGCATTTATAAATGGTCCTATTAATAAATACTGCGTACTATCGTTTACAGATATTAATTCAATAGGAATTCTTTTCGGGTAAAAGCGTTCTTGGTTAAAGCGGTTGAATGCATTTCTTCCCTCAGAACCATAAATAGGGTCTACCCGTTTAAGGGAAACAACTACATATTGTGTATCAGCCGCATTAAAAATATATTGTTCAATAGCAGGCGCTGCTGGCGGTATAATAGGAGAAACCGTTGGTGCTGCATTTTTTAAAACCTTGTTTGTAGGGTTTGTTATACTATCTTTTTTCGGAGCCGAAATTTTAGTTGTATTTGTTTCGTTGAGTTCTACATTTCTGGTAGGTATTTCTTCGGGCTTATCTATCTGTAAATTGGTTAAATAGTCTTCAATTTCTTTTCTTCTATTCAATGCATCAATCATGGTTCTGGCTTTCTTGGCCATTTCTGTACCGCTAAAATTGGCAGCTAATTGTTGTAGCCGCTGAATCGCAGTACTGTCGTCTTTTTGTTTGATATAGTATATAGACTCTATAAATAGTAATTGGGGGGTCCAATAGGTTTTACCGTACTGTTTGTCGGCTGCCAGTTTTCTTTGTTTAGCTTCTTCAAACTGGCCTGATATAAAACGTTCATAGATATCCTGATAAATTTGTTCCTCTTTGCTTATTTTTTTAACAGGCTCTTTGTGATATTGGGCTGTGTATTGGCTAGTGGGGTAGAAGGATATTAATTCTTTTCTTTTTTCGGAGGCCTTCTCCGGTTCGTTATTTTTTTCATAGGCTTGCGATAGCTGGTATAACAGTTTATCGTCTAAGCCCCCTTCGGGGAAGCGTTTTTGCAATTCCTCATAGCAAGCGATGGCTGCGGGATAATCACGTAAATAATATTGAAAAGTATAACCGTTGCCACTAAGTGCTTCTTTAATTTTTTTGTTTGATGCGGCAATTTGTGAGCTGCTTATGGGTAAGTTGTTGAATAAGGATTCATACGATATGTCTGCTTTTGTATCCGTAGCGGCGACAGCAGTGGTGGTTGGCACTACATCATTGAGTGGAATATTTACATTCAATGACCTGTCTACAGCCGATTGGCGCCTCCAATTATCAATATTTGGTCTGGTTCCCCAGCGATTTTGGAATTCGTTTATTCCTTTTGTTTTTAAGGTATTATTTAGGAAATAAAATTCTCCGGTAGTGGTTTGAAACAGATCAACAGGAGCGGTTGTTGCAAAGGGATTGCCATAACTAGGCTCATTGGTAAGTTCTTTGATACCTCTCTCTTTGCGTAGTTTTTTTAGTACGGCTGTGATATATTTTTCTCTTTCGATACTTGGTAAGGAGGCAATTTTTTGTAAACTGTCTTCTTTTTGTATCAATCTTATATTATCAACTATGGTATTAAGTTTATCTTTCCTGCTATTAACTACTTCTTGTTCATTTGGTTTTAAATAAGTGAGTTGAATACTATCATAAAAGGCCCCTGAGGAAGGGTAGTTTTTCATATTATAGTAAACATCTGCGAGTAAATAAAAGCTTTTGTTTTGTTGAGAAGGGTTGTTATCATTATTGGCCAAACTTTTTAGTAATAATTTTTCTGCTGCCTGTTCATTCTTTCTGCTGTGTTCGAGGGTAGCGGCTGTATAATATAAAATATCCCAGTATGCCGCATACTTATCCTTACGTGCCATTTGCAGAATCTGGTTCAAATTTTCTTGCAATGCATTAGCTTCCTTACCTGCCAGTAATCGAACAATATTAAGTCGAGCATAAATTTCCATTACAGGATCGGTAGTATGATCAATCGATTTTTTATACCAACTGATAGCTGCAGAATCTTTTTGTGATTTTTCGTATAACTGAGCGGTCAAATATTCCCATCTGGCTCTACTAAATTTATCGGGTGCCTTAGATAAGGATTGCTGAATATAAAAAGCGGCGCTATCGTATTTGGCCTCTTTATAATTGAGATAGGCTTGCATTTCATACCAATCGGTTCGTAAACGAGCAGGGAAATTTTTATCTGTTCTAATTAATTCTAATAACCCTGCTGCTTCTGTATTTTTTCCTTGCTCAATATAATTTCTTGTTTGCAGTAAAAAACTTTCATTTCTGGCGGGAGGATTGGCAGATATTTTTTGCCAGATATTTCTTTTTTCGTCACTGGTAATACTAAAAATACCGTTGGTATTGGATGAGTTGCTTCCTATAGGAATATCATAACCACCATCTTTTGGAGCGTATGCATAGTTGATAAACTGAAATACAAAATTGGCTGAATCAAAATTTTTTCGATGCAGGTATGCGTTGCCTAACAGTAAGTATAATCTATCTACCCAATCACTTCTTAAATCATGCAACAAGATCCCCGCTGTACACTTGTAAATAATGGAGTCTATTTGTTGTTTAGCGGTTTCATCTAAGCTATAATTATAAAAAGAAAGCAAAGTGGTATAATCGTCTTTATATTGCTCTTTTGCCCTTGAAATAATATCGTTTAATCGATTGCTAGCGTTGAAGTAATAGTTGAATCTGGTAACTGTATTATTATAAAGCCTTTTTGGGATGGTAAATTTTTTATCGGTTCCTTTTTCAGCCGGGAGCGACCGATTTTGGTATTTCTCAGGTTTCTTCAGGTTTAAGTCGGTAGAAACCTGTGAGATTCCGGAGCTATAAATGCTCAATCCGAATACAATCGATAGAAGGATGTGTTTTTTACAGTACATATAACGCTTAAAAATACAGGTATTCATTACCTTTAACAAGTTTTTGTACCATGGATAAATTAACACCGGCCAATACTTTTAAGCGACTTCGAAATACTTACCGACTCGTTGTTATGAATGATGATACCTACGAGGAGGTTATTACATTTCGATTGTCTCGCTTAAGTGTATATATTGGACTGAGCACTATTTTTGTTCTTCTAGTAGGGTTAACCATTGCACTCATTGCTTTTTCCCCTTTAAAATATTATATACCCGGTTATGGTACCAAAGAGAGCAGAACAGCATTGCAACTATTGAAAATTCGTACTGATTCTTTGGAGCAAGATATAAGATACAAAGAACAGTACATTAATGGTGTTAAAAAAGTGTTATCGGGTAATATTACACCTGCCCAATTAGATACGGTGCCATTAAAAGAGCCAAAAACAGAGCAATCTAATTATTAATAGATATTGGATGATCAAGAAATTACAACCTGCATTTATCGTTTCTGCTTTAGTAATTGTATTCGCTATTTTATTGATAACAAAAGTTTTTCTTACAGCCATTGATGGTAGAGTAGTACTCGTTGCCAATCTTTTACTTACTGCCATTTTGATATGGAATGTTTGGAGAAATTTTAAAGCAAGTGATGATAAAAACCCTCATGCTATGGTACGTGGCGTAATGAGTGGGGTAGTATTAAAATTATTCGTTTTGGGAGGTGCTGCTTTTATTTATTTGTATGTAGCCGGAGCTAGTAGAAATACCAACGCTTTATTTGTAAGTATGGCTTTATATATTATCTATACCTGGTTGGAAGTTCGCATTATTACAAGCCCAAAAAAATAATGGCATGGCTAATAAAACCGAGCATCCAATGCAGGAGCTTAGTAAATTTTTACCGGAGGGTAGTTTTGATCCGGTAGTACAATATCTTCATCAATACAAAGTACATCTTACGGTTTCAAAAGCGCGCAAATCGGTATTGGGCGATTATAGACATGCTTTTCAGGGGAATAATCATCGAATAAGTATTAACGGTAATTTGAATGTATACGAGTTTTTAATAACCTTATTACACGAGCTGGCGCACTTGCTCACATTTGAGCAATATGGTCCCCGGGTGGCTGCACATGGTAAAGAATGGAAAACATGTTATAGCCGCTTACTTACCCATTTTGTTTCTTTACAAATTTTCCCACCTGATATCGAGAGCGAATTAAAGAAATCTATGAAAGCGCCTGCCGCAACTGCAAACGGGGAAGTGGCATTAATGCAGGTACTGCGTACCTATAATAAAAATGCACCATCCGGAAAAACCCTATTATCGAATTTACCGGAGGGTGCTTTATTTAAACTGGATTCAGGAAAAATTTTCCGTAAAGGACAACTCCGCAGAAAGCGTTATGAATGTATTGAGCTTAGAACCGGAGCTGTTTATACTGTGAGTGGATTGGCGGAAGTACAGCTGGTGGTGATTAGGAATTAAGAATTAGGAATTAAGAATTAAGAATTAATAACTCATAACTCATAATTCATAATTCTTAATTCCTAATTCATAACTCTTCCCTTAAGCTACTGCTTTCTTCACCAAATCCGCTGCTTCACTCAATTGAATGGCTGATTGTACTTTCAACCCGCTTTCGTCGATCAATTTTTTCGCTTCAACAGCATTGGTTCCCTGTAAGCGAACAATGATAGGGATATTGATATTGCCTAATTTATTATACGCCTCAATAACACCTGCCGCAACACGGTCACAACGAACGATACCGCCAAAAATATTGATCAAGATGGCTTTTACATTGGGGTCTTTCATGATAATACGAAATCCAGCCTCTACTGTTTGTGCATTGGCTGTTCCGCCTACATCCAGGAAGTTGGCCGGCTCACCGCCACTCAATTTAATCATATCCATCGTTGCCATGGCTAATCCGGCGCCATTTACCATACAACCTACATTACCATCTAATTTAACGAAGTTAAGATTGTATTGTCCGGCTTCTACTTCTGTAGGATCTTCTTCTGTAACATCACGTAATGCCGCTACATCGGGTTTACGCATAAGGGCATTATCATCAATATTCATCTTACAATCCACAGCTATTATTTTCTCATCGCTTGTTTTGAAGAGTGGGTTAATCTCTAGCATTGCACAGTCTAACCCAACATACGCATTGTATAAGTTAGTTACGAATTTCACACAATTCTTAAAAGCTTCGCCGCTTAAACCAAGATTAAAGGCAATTTTACGGGCCTGAAAACCTTGTAGGCCACCACCGGGATGTACCCATTCTTTAAAAATCTTATCGGGCGTATGATGGGCAACTTCTTCAATATCCATACCACCTTCTGTGCTGTACATGATAACATTCATGCCTTTAGCCCTATCCAATAAAATCGAAAGATAAAACTCCTTTGTAGGGTTAGGGCCACTGTAGTATACATCCTGGGCTACTAAGATCTTGTTTACTTTTTTACCCGAAGGCCCGGTTTGGATGGTAACGAGGGTTCCACCCAATATATTTTTAGCAATATTCGCGATATCTTCTGCACTTTTTGCAACGGCTACCCCACGTTGCTCTGTACCTTCAATTTTTCCTTTTCCACGGCCTCCGGCATGAATTTGCGCCTTAACAACGGCAAAACTATTACCGGTTTGTGTTTTTATTTGGCGATAAGCTTCTTCAGCCGCCATTACGGTATCTACTGCAATTCCTTCCTGAGTAGGAACATTGTATTTTTTGAGTAATTCCTTTGCTTGATACTCATGTAAATTCATATGGAACAATTTTTGCGAAGATATGTTAAACCATCATTCAGAATTAATACTTTATTATTATTGTTATAACATTAATTACCCTATTTTTATCATCTAAAAAAGAAACACATGAAAAAATTGCTTATTGCATTAGCCGGAACAGCACTAGTAGCCGGTTTATATTCATTTACCGGCGTTAACAGTACTAAAGACGTAGTATCTTATACAGTGAATGCTGAAAAAAGCCGGGTAGACTGGATAGGATCAAAAAAGAATGATTACCACACCGGCTATTTTGTAGTAAAAAGTGGCTCTGTACAGGTTGAAGGCGGTAAGTTAAAAGGTGGTGAGTTTGTGATTGATTTGGCTAACTTAAAAGTAACAGACCCAGGTGGTGGCGACAGACTAACTGGTCATCTTAAAGCTGCTGATTTCTTTGATGTAGCAAAATTCGGAGAAGCTACTTATAAAATTACCAACGTAAACTATACCGGTGAGGGTACTGCTACTATTTCAGGTGTGTTAAATTTAAAAGGAGCCAGTGTTCCTGTAAGCTTTAACGCCTCTGTTCGTGGTACAGATGACAAAGGTTTTTTTGGTGAAGCATTTTTTAGCTTAGACAGAACTTTATTTGGTATTAACTATGGTGTTGGTAATGTTGCTAAAGATGTACAAATTGCTGTACACTTATTCGCAACCAAATAATAACATCAACATAATCTTAAAAGCGCTCCCTTATGGGGCGCTTTTTTATTTTCCTGACCGTTAGTTATAAGTAGCGCTCTTCTACTATTTTTTTATGGTGCATGATATGACCGAAAATGATAAAGCCTAGTGCATTTGCTGTTGTGGACTTGTTGTTTGAAGTGCCTCTGTTATTTAGCTGTTCTTCCGTTAAGGACTGTATTAATAAATCGGTGCTTTTTCTTACTGCAATCAATTCTTCTTTCAATGAAATAAAACTTCTTTTAGAAGCTTCCGCCGATGCCGCATAAGCATCTTCTTCAAAACCGGGTAGCGCCGTTTGCTCACCTCTGGCGATACAAAGTAAACGATAACTCATAATACGTTCCGTATCGATTACGTGTTGCAATAAATCTTTGATCGTCCACTTACCGGGAGCATAGGCATGATCTCCTTTTTCTTCCGGAATATTTACAAAGAAATAGGTAAGGGGGTGAGAGTAAGCCGTAACAGTGGTTTGCAGATCACTTGCATCAATTAAATTAATGTATTTACTGAAAAAGGCAGGGTAGTCGTTAATATGAGGTTTTGCCACTTTATTATTTTTTTGAATTAGTTTTTTGCGAGGAGCTGCGTTGAAAATCATTTGCCAATACAACAGCATTATATGCGTTAACGATACCGCCTGTTTTACTCAAGCTGCTAAAAGATATTTCTTTTTCTTCACCTTTAGTATTCGGTAAAATAGTTTTCAAAGTAGGATCGGGAATACTCACTGATTGCTCAATTATTTTTTTAACATCAACAGCACTGAGGTTTGGATAATAAGAACGAATTAAAGCAGCTAAACCCGAAACGATGGGCGCCGCCATGCTTGTACCCTTTAAATTACCATATTGATTTTTGCCGGGGAGTGTGGAATAAATTTTTACTCCCGGTGCAAATACATCCACTTCATTCCCACCATAATTGCTAAAATCTGCCGCCATACTACCGCATATACGATCATCTCCACTGGCTCCAACATTAATAAAGTTAGGCGCTTTTATTTTCCATGGTTTTAGCCAAGGGTTGGGATAGTTAGGTTCAGTATCAATATTTTCAGCTTCATTGCCTGCCGCATGTATCAATAATACATCTTTATCCAAAGCATATTTCACAGCACTGTCTACCCATCTTTTTTCCGGTGAAAAAGACTTTCCAAAACTCATATTAATTACTTTGGCGCCATTATCCACCGCATATCGTATAGCTAATGCCACATCTTTATCGTACTCATCTCCATCGGGCACAACCCTTAAAATCATCAATTTTACTGCATTGGCAACACCATCTATGCCAATACCATTATTTCTTTCTGCGCCTATGATACCGGTTACATGCGTGCCATGCATGGGACCATATCCCATTACATCATTATTACCATAAAATTTATCTGCAAAGTTGAAATAATCGTCGCCAATAATTTCAGGGCGTAAATTTTGAGGTGCTTTCTCCTTGGATTCAAAAGCGGTTTTCTTCCCTTCAATATATTCATCTAATTCGTTCAATACCGTTACATTTTTTTCTTCGGTATCAATGCCCATCATTTTCATACAGGTTAAATATCCCAGCTTGGCTTCTTTTCCGGTTTTTGTAATCGGCTCAAATTTTTCTAATTTCTCACAAGTATATTCTTCACAACCCAATTCTTGTCTTAATATTTTATCATGGCGCTTTATAGCTTTAGCAGTAACCTCAATCATCATCACTTCCATTTGCTCCTCTGTGCTGAAGTTTAACTGTGATGCGGCCCGCTTCCACATACTGTAAATTTCTTTATCGGCAGCAGATAATACCGATGTATCGATAGACTTTCCCAAAAAACGATCTTTCCAACGATGATATACACGAGTTCTTTCATCGGCGGCTTTGCGTAAAATTTTACCGTCCTTTCCCCCTAAAAAATTCCATCCATACACATCATCTACATATCCATTTTTATCATCGTCTATTCCATTACCGGGAATTTCTTTAGGATTATGCCATAGTACATTTTTCAAGTCCTCATGTGCGGTATCTACCCCTGAATCTAAAACGGCCACAATTACCTGTTGCGGCGTTTTATTTTTTTCTTTTAGAAAATTGTAAGCTTTATTCAGACTGATACCATAGAACTTATCCGTTTGGTAATCCAGCAAATGCCAGCCTCGGGGAATATCAGTTTGTGCAAACGAACAATAGAATGAACCCAGTAGATAAATAAGTAATGCACCACGCATCATTGGCAAGTAGATTTTGTCTCAGCCTACAAATTTGCGGTTTCTACTTCAAAAAAAGTACAATAGCTGGTATTTTTAGGAAAATCTTATGCTCCTGCTACCTCATGAAGGTATTGTTTTTCCTCTTTAAAGGCTGCTCTTGGTTTCAAGCCCAGCAGCGAAAACATGGCATTATCTTCATCGAATGAAGGATTGGGGGTGGTTAACAATTTATCTCCCGCAAAAATAGAGTTGGCGCCTGCCAAAAAGCAAAGTGCTTGCTCTGAAACACTCATATCGGTTCGGCCCGCACTTAAGCGTACCATTGTTTTTGGCATAAGAATTCGAGCAGTAGCGATCATCCGAACCATATCCCAGATATCTACCTTTTTATTATTGGCAAGTGGTGTGCCGGCAATGGGTACAAGGGCATTTATTGGTACACTCTCTGGGTGTTCGGGCATGGTAGCCAAGGTGTGCAGCATTTTTATCCTGTCGGCATGTGTTTCTCCCAAACCAATAATACCGCCACAACATACGGTAACGCCGGCTTTCCGCACATTATCCAATGTTTCCAAACGATCATCATAAGTGCGTGTTGTGATGATCTCACTATAGTGCTCTTTGCTGGTATCTAGGTTGTGATTATAGGCATATAACCCTGCATCTGCCAATTTTTTTGCTTGATCTTCTGTAAGCATACCCAACGTGCAGCATACTTCCATCCCTAATTCATTCACCCCTTTCACCATATCCAATACCCGATCGAAATCTCTGTTATCCCTCACTTCTCGCCAGGCTGCACCCATACAAAAACGGGTACTGCCGGCATCTTTTGCTTTTTGTGCATACTCCAACACCTGCTCTTTTTTCATTAAAGCCTGTACATCTACACCTGTTGAGTAACGGGCTGCTTGTGGACAATAAGCACAGTCTTCACTACAACCACCGGTTTTAATACTTAATAAAGTACATACCTGTACTTCTGCAGTATCATTGAATTCACGATGAATGGCAGCAGCTTTGAAAACAAGTTCTAATAAAGGTTCATTATAAATGGCTTCTACTTCTGTGAGCGAGTAGTTATTACGAATGGCAGCAATATTTATATTCATGAAGCAAATATATACTTTCTCCATTTTTCCATCAGCATTTGCATATCTGATGGTAACGGAGATTCAAAAAAAAGTTCTTTTCCGCTACGCGGATGAATAAAGCCAAGCGTATGTGCGTGTAAGGCGCAGCGCGGACAAACAGCGAAGCAATTTTCTACGAACTGTTTATATTTTGTATAGATCGTGCCTTTCAAAATTTTATCGCCTCCATACTCCCAATCATTGAATAGGGTATGACCGATATATTTCATGTGTACCCTAATTTGATGCGTTCTTCCGGTTTCTAAAGTACATTGAACAAGGGTTGTATAATTAAAACGCTCCACAACTTTATACTGGGTAATAGCATGTTTGCCCGTTTCTCCATCGGGGTAAGCATCAAACATTTTTCGATGCTGTTTATGCCGGGCTATATGTGCGTTGATAGTTCCCTCTTCTTGCTCCATATTTCCCCAAACCAAAGCGAGATAATTTCTTTTTACCGTATGGTTAAAAAACTGTTTGGCTAAATGTGCAGCTGCTTCCGGTGTTTTCGCAAGTACGATGAGTCCGGTAGTATTTTTATCTATACGATGCACCAATCCGTAGCGCGGTAATGATTCTTCTGTAATATCAGGCTGTTGTTGTTTTAAATGATACGCAACCCCATTCAGTAACGTGCCACTGAAATTGCCAACTCCGGGGTGAACAACCATATTGGCAGGTTTATTAATTACCAATACATCAGCGTCTTCATACACAATATCTAACGGAATATTTTCTTCTTTGAGCTGGGTATGATCAGGGTTTACCAGGCTCATTAATACGATTTCATCACCCGGCTTAATTTTATAATTGCTCTTTACGGGTTTCCCATTTACGGTTAAAAAGCCTGCTTCTATACCTTGTTGTATTTTATTACGGGTAGCGCCTTCCATATGCATTTGTACCCATTTGTCGATACGATAAGGCTCCTGTCCTTTATCTACCGTAAAGGTTTTGCGTTCATACAGTTCTTCTAACTGTTCATCCATTACCAGCTCTTCGTGGGTTTGCATGGGGCAAAGGTAAGAGATGCATGGCATTAGCCTGTATCTTTGCAATATGGTGGAAAGGGTTTTATTCGAAGATTTAGGCATGCGCAGGTACAAAGAAGTATGGGAGTACCAGGAACTATTATTGAAAAAAAATACTGATATCAAGTTGGCATTCCGGTATAAGGACGATGCTGATATTGCCACCCTGCCAACGGTTCATCATTTATTATTTGTAGAGCACCCGCCCGTATATACTTTGGGTAAGAACGGTAAAGAATCACATGTATTGATTTCGGAGGAGCAAATGAAAGAACGAGGTATCGATTATTTTCATATTAACAGGGGAGGTGATATTACATTTCATGGCCCCCAACAATTGGTAGGTTACCCCATATTAGATTTAGAAAAATTCAAAACTGATTTAGGTTGGTATTTGCGTACGCTCGAAGAAGTTATTATCCTTACCATGGCAGAATATGGTTTGCGGGGAGAGCGAAGTGCCGGTGAAACAGGTGTGTGGTTAGATGCCCATATAAAAGGAAGAGAAAGGAAAATTTGTGCTATGGGTATTAAATGCAGCCGTTGGATAACCATGCATGGCTTTGCCTTTAATATCAATACTGATCTGGATTATTTTAAAAATATTATTCCCTGCGGGATAGAAAATAAAGCCGTTACTTCTTTAGAAAAAGAATTAGGTAAAAGGGTGGATATGGATGAAGTAAAATATCGGGTAAAGAAGAATTTTGAGAAGTTGTTTGGGTGTAAACTTTATGGGATTTGATTTATCTTTATTACACCTAAAACACCCAATATGAAATCTGTAAAAATTATTTACTGGACAAGTACTATTGTATTCGCTGTATTTATGGCTTTTACAGCTATTCCTTCGCTCATGAATGTAAAAGAGGCGCTGGATGCTATGGCGCGGCTCGGATATCCCCTATATTTTACGAAATTTATCGCCGTAGCTAAAATCTTAGGTGCGATCGCCTTATTAGTTCCGGGCTTTCCTAAAATAAGAGAATGGGCATATGCAGGTTTGTTTTTCGATTTAATAGGAGCCGCTTTCTCTATTTATAGTACTAGCGGTTTAAGGCCCGATATTTTATTTGTGGTGGTACCGGCCCTAGTTGGAATTATTTCTTACCTATATAATCAAAAAATTGCAAAGGCATGAGTAAACAATTATATCCTTGTATCTGGTTTGATGGCAATGCACAAGCCGCTGCAAACTTATACACTACCTTGTTCGCTAATAGTAAAATAAATGCGGATAACGGAATGGTAGTAGACTTTGAAATATGCGGGAAGAATGTCATAGGGTTGAATGGCGGTCCCATGTTTAAGGTAAACCCCTCTATTTCTTTCTTTATAAAACATGCCGATAAAAATCGTATTCAAACTATTTGGGATACTTTAGCTGAGGAGGGAACCGTATTAATGGCATTAAATGAATATCCATGGAGTGCCTATTATGGTTGGATTCAGGATAAATATGGGGTAAGTTGGCAGTTAATGCTCGAGCCTGCAATTATTGGTGATGAACAATTCACTCCTAGCTTGTTGTTTACTAATGATGTATTAGGGAAGGCTGAAGAAGCGGTTGATTTTTATGTATCTATTTTTGAAGGCTCTGCTAAAAAAAGCGTATTCCATTATCCGGAAGGAAATCCGTTAGCAGGTAAGTTGATGTATGGTGAATGTATAATTGGGTCTAGCCAATTTATTGCCATGGAGGGTCCGGGAGATCATAACTATATTTTTAACGAAGGTGTTTCTATTGTAGTTAACTGTGATACCCAAAATGAAATTGATTTTTATTGGGATAAGTTATTAACAAATGGCGGCAAAGAATCGATGTGTGGTTGGCTAAAAGATCAGTATGGTGTTTCCTGGCAAGTAGTACCATCCCAATTACCTCAATTAATGGCCGATCCGGTAAAAGGACAAAAAGTTGTGGAAGCCTTCATGAAAATGAAGAAGTTTGATTTGGATGCGCTGCTTGCCATTTAAATCACCCCTTCCTGTCTTAATTCCTTAACTGCTTCATACAATACATCTAAGTCTTCTTGTGTATTAAAAGCCTGTATAGAGTAGCGCAAATACACATCATTACCATGGCGCATCACGGGTATTTCTATTTTATACTTATCAAAAAATAGATCGTGTAATGCTTCAGGGGTCATCTTTTTTACTTGTATGGGGATGCTAAATAGCTGTACTAGAAAATCTTCGTGTATAGGCGAAATGGGAGTGGCGCCAACTGCATCACAAAATTTTTGAGCATTGGAAAATGTGATTTCCCTGCATTCCTTTGCTACTTCCTCCCAATTATTTTTCTCCATAAAATCAATTGCAGCAGGGATGGTACAAAAGGCAGAATAATCTCTTGTGCCTTGTGTTTGGTGATAATCTAAAAATTGAGAGTGAGAGGGGAAGGCACTATTATATCCCCAACTTACTACTAAGGGATCAAATTTATCTTGAAGTTCTTTACGTACATAAAGAAAAGAACTGCCTTTGGGGGTCATCATCCATTTATGACAAGCACCTGTATAAATATCCACCCCCATTTCTGTGAGGTTAACGGGAATTTGTCCGGGTGCATGAGCCCCATCAACAAAAATCAGTATACCCAGCTCTTTGGCTTTCTTACATATTTCCTCAACAGGTAGGCGTAATGCGGTTGAACTTGTAATATGACTTAGGAAAATCAATTTTGTTCTAGGAGTGACTCCTTTGAAAAATTCTTCTATAAAAAAGTCTTTGGTTGTTAACGGTAATGCAACGGGCATTTGTTTATAAATAGCACCTACCTTATCACAGTAATACTTCCAAGTACGGTCGCAGGCACCGTATTCTATATTTGTAGTAAGTACTTCATCGCCCTTACTTAACCCGAAACTTTTCGCGATAATATTAACGGCATATGATGGGTTGGTAACATATACCACATCATCGGCACTGCAATGTAAATATTTGCCCAATGCTTCTCGTGATTGTTGTAAATAGCTAAGGCCATTTTTTACAATAAAAAGTACGGGTTCTTGCTCAAGTTCTAATTGATATTGTTGATAACGTTCAAAAATTGGGCGTGGACAAGCCCCAAAAGACCCAAAATTTAGAAAGCGAATATCTGAACGAAGAAGGAACTGGTTGCGTAATTTTTGTGTAATCATCTTCAAATGTAAGGATACGAAAGTATATTTACGGATGCTTTTGTTAAGTGTTCAAAATCTTTCGTTTAAAGAGGAGGGTAGAACTGCGATTGAAGATATTTCTTTCGATCAACTCCCTTTGCAACGGATAGCTATTGCAGGTGAAACAGGTTCCGGTAAAACCAGTTTGTTGAAAATGATAGCAGGATTATTACAACCGACTAGTGGTGCTATTTTTTTGAATAATGAAAGGGTAGTAGGCCCTGATGAACAATTACTCCCCGGACATCCGGGTATTGCTTTTTTGTCGCAACATTTTGAGTTAAGAAATAATTACAAGGTAAAGGATTGGTTGGCAATGGCAAATAAACTTACCCCATCATCCGCCATGCAGGTATATAAAGTTTGTAGGGTAGACCATTTGTTAGAAAGAAAAAATGAAGCCTTATCTGGAGGGGAAAAGCAGAGAATTGCATTGGCTCGATTATTAACTATGGCTCCCAAGTTATTATTATTAGATGAGCCTTTTTCAAATTTAGACCGAATACATAAGCAATTAATAAAAACAGTTATTCATGAGATCGGGCAGAAATTAAATACGAGCTGTATACTGGTTTCGCATGATACTGCTGATCTATTGTCGTGGGCCGATTTATTGCTTGTTATCAAGGATGGAAAAATAATTCAACAAGGTACTCCTAGGGAATTATATTATTATCCTATGAATGAGTATGTAGCGGGGTTATTAGGAGATTATAATTTGATAGATCTGGCAAAGTATCCTTTTTTTAAAAAGATGTTTATGAAGGAGATGCCGGATAAAAGGATAATGATACGTCCGGAACAAATTCAGGTATCTAAGGATTCAGATATTGGGGTTCCTGTTATAATAGAACAAATTAATTTTCATGGTAATTATTTTGAATTGTTGCTCAGCACAAACGGTATAAACATCAGCTGTTATTCCGCAATCGGAAAATATAATATTGGCGATCAAATTTCAATATCCATAAATCTTTGATGCCTACATTAATTATCTTTCTTAAAGAATACCCTTCTTGCTCGAGGGATGGAAATATAATACCCTTCTATTTTTTTATTTTTTCTTACAAACTCGATGGTCATACCGGGATATTCGAATACATCTTTTTTTACCGGTGAAATAGTTCGTATTAAATCCGGTTTTGTTTGTAATAGTAGGCTCCCATTTTTATAACTAATAGTTACACCGGTATTAGCTTCTATAGAATGATAAACCCCAACGTATTGGGCTTGAGTTGCTGAATCCGGACGATACGCTGGTTTCTTATTATTTTCAGTTATTGTAGTAGTCGTGGGTTTTATACTAGGCTTCCCTGTAAAAACTTCAGCTAATTGCCGGGGTATACTACTAAAACCTCCGTCTGCATTATTACTTAGCCATGCAATACTGAGTTTAAGTGTGGGGAAATAATCGAGGTTTGCCCTATATCCTGCTGTTGCGCCGCTATGAGTAATACGTGAAATGCCATTAAGAGAGTCAATAAATAAACCAACTGCATAATTATTATAGCCCCCATTATTGAGTGGTACCAACGAGATCTGTTGATTTAAAAGTGGGGAAGTTCCTAATTTATTCGCTGTGTAGAATTCATTCCATTTTATCAGATCTTCTGTTGTGGTAATGAGCCCACCATTGCCGTATGCATTCTCATTGGGCATATTTGTGGCATAGATAGCACCATATTTACTGTAGGCTGTTGCACGATTTGGAACAACTCGTGTATAATCATCTCGCCATTCAGTATTCGTCATACCTGCCGGGATAAATATATTTTTTTTAGTAAATGCGGCTAACTCTAACCCGGTAACACGTTTTACAATCAATGCTTGTAGGTTATAATTAGAATTACTATAAATAAATTCATCTCCGGGAATATTATTGAGTGTTTTCTGCGCTGCAATAATGGCTAGTACATCTTCATTACTATACGCTTTTGTACCTCTTGGCCATCCAGCTATTTCTGCAATAGATCCCCAATCTTTTAATCCACTTGTATGGTGTAAGAGATGTGAAATGGTTATAGTATGGCCGTAATCCGGTATTTCAGGAAAATATTTTCGAATATCATCTTGTAACGAAAGTTTTCCTTCTTGGGCTAATAAAAGAATAGCTGCTGCGGTAAATTGTTTTGATACAGAACCTGCTTCCAGTTTAGATTGCAGTGTAAGTGGTACATTATATTCAAGATTCGCCAAACCTTTTGCAGACTCAAATATGATTTTATTATTACGGGCGATGCTTACTTGCGCGCCGGGAATATTATCAGCATAACTACTCATGATTTTATGCAATAGTTCCAAGGTATCATTACTTAGTTGCGCATGTATGATGATGCTACTGAATAAGAAGCTGCTAATAAAAAAAACTTTTTTGCAAAACATTTTATACTACATATTTATTGAAGAAATCAATTGTTCTTTGCCAGGCTAATTTGGCTGCTGCTTCATTATAACGTGTGGGGGCTGTATCGTTGTGAAATGCATGATTTACGCCTTCGTAAATATATAATTCATACTTTATATTATTTTGTTTCAAAGCTTCTTCATAAGCGGGAATACCGGCGTTTACTCGCTCATCTAAACCGCCATAATGAAGTTGTACTGCTGCTTTTATTTGTGCCACTTTTGCAGCTTCGGGTTGTCTGCCATAAAATGCAACTGCGGCTTTTAAAGTAGGTATGCTTACTGCTAAACTATTAGCCATAGCGCCGCCCCAGCAAAATCCTGCGCATCCTGTTTTGCCGTTCGAATCTTTTCTGCCGGCTCCATATTCAACAGCTTTAATAAAGTTTTTCAGGCTCTCTTCCGGCTTTAAAGTTTGGAATTTGGCTCTGAGTTCATCATCGTTTTTTGGTAGCTCTCCTAATGGGGAAAGTATATTAGGCGCAATAGCTAAAAAACCTGCTTGTGCAGCACGGCGAGCCACATCTTCAATATGGGCGTTCAATCCTCTATTCTCATGAATGATGATGATGGTTGCGTATTTTTTTTCGGGCTTAGGCCTGGCTACATACGCACTCATGGTTCCATTTACTCCCGGGTAGGTGATTGTTTCTGTAAATAAGTCAATCTCTGAGGTAATAGCTGCATTAGCTCCATTTACTTCTATGAGGGGTAGGATACTCATAGCGGCTGTTAAGCTCCCTGTAAGTATGGTCAGGCGTTTTATAAACTCATTTCTGGTGAGTGGTTTATGGGTGTACTCATCATACAGGTCTATAATAGCTTGTTCCATAAAAATAGTATTTATAAAGTGATGCGATTACTTAATTGTTCATCAATTTTTTTGAATAGATGATAGGGTTTGTATACGCGCCAATCGGGTAACTCCATCAATTCGATATAATAGTTCAATTTTTTCTTTTTAAAATCGTACTGTGTAGCTTCAGGCATATTCAATGCCACTACCCACCCATTTTCTTCACTGAGCTCTTCATACCATTCTTGGTAATATTCTTTATCACTACTATGAAAGTTAAGTACATTTTCCGTAATCAAAATGTATTTGGTAATATGTTGCTGAAAAAGCAGGTCTAATACTTCTCTTTTTAGCTCCATGATATCATTTTCGATAGCATCGTTCCATTCTCCGATCATTTCGATAATAGCGAAACTCAGTTCATAATCTACATATATTATTTTTAGGTAGAGTGTTTTGCTGCCAAAGTCGTCCCATTGAGGATGAATATAGTAGTTGTAAACTGTTTGTGAGTATTCGAATTCGCTATAAGTTCTGCCGTAGAAAGGAGATCTTGGATCTTCTTCAGCTATATAAATATGCCGCCAGTTATAAAAAGGTTCGAGTGTGTGCATAATAGAGTAAAGTTAAGAATTAGAAATTAAGAGTTAAGAATTGAGATAAATAGCCCTTAATTCATAACTTATAATTCATAACTCACTTTACACTAAATACTATCCACTGCTTTCTTTACAGATCCATGTTTTAAGAGTAGGTCTTTTGCTTTTTCATAATCGTTGATGGCTAATTTATCCATTACCATTTTTACGCCACGATCAACCAGTTTCACATTGCTTAGCTGCATATTCACCATCTTATTATCTTCAACTCTACCTAATTGGATCATGATAGAAGTTGAAATCATATTTAAAACTAATTTTTGTGCGGTGCCACTTTTCATACGGGTACTGCCGGTAACAAATTCCGGACCTACTACCACTTCTACCGGGAAATCGGCGGCGGCAGATACAGGCGAGTTAGGGTTACAACTGATACTTCCTGTAATAATACCTCTCTTTCTACATTCTTCTAATGCACCGATAACATAGGGTGTAGTGCCGCTTGCTGCTAAGCCCACTACAACATCTTTATCGTTTATAAAATGTTTTTCTAAATCGGCCCAACCCTCTTCCGTACTGTCTTCCGCAAATTCAACAGCCTGTGTAATAGCTTTATCACCACCCGCAATTAATCCGATAACTAAACCATATGGTACGCCAAATGTAGGCGGACATTCACTCGCATCAACAATACCCAGTCTTCCGCTCGTACCTGCGCCAATATAAAATAATCTTCCACCTGCTAACATTTTATCACTGATTGCAGCTACTAGTTTTTCGATTTGTGGTATGGCTTTTTCTACCGCATCGGGTACCGTTTTATCTTCTTTATTGATATTGGTAAGCAACTCATGAATCGACATCTGTTCCAGATGGCGGTATAGTGATGGTTGTTCGGTAACTTTAATAAATGACTGCATAGGTGATTTATTGGTGGTAAGCTATAAGTCCGGACATGGGTGTTTTTAATACTTTTCCGAGTTCTAATTCGTAACTATTACACAAATCTTTGAGCACATCTTTAAAGGCAAAAGCAATGCTACCTGTGAAATGTATAGGGCTTGTCCAGCTTTCTTTGTATTTATATAAATGCGTAAAATAAAAATCATTTAATCCATCTTCGATAATATTCTCGATCATAAAATGCCCTCTATTCTCTGCTAAAAAAATAGCAAAAGAGGCTAAGTATCTATTGGGTAAAGGTTTCTTGTATACATTGTCTAGAATACTTGCATGTGTTTCATGAAATCTTTTTTCGAAGCGTGCCGATAAGTCTTCATCAAAAGTTTTGTAGAGATAATATTGAATAACTTTTTTCCCAAGGTATGCGCCACTACCTTCATCACCAAGTACATACCCAAGTCCGGGACTATTTTTTTTAATTTTTTTTCCGTCATAGTAGCAAGAATTCGATCCTGTTCCCAAAATACAAGCAATTCCTTTAGTGGATCCACAGAGGGCTCGTGCAGCTCCCATTAAATCATGCTGTACCTCAATTTTTGTGTCGGGAAATAATTTTTTAAAAATCTTTTTTACGATGATGATATTGGCAGGGTTACTTAATCCGGTGCCGTAAAAAAATAATGAGGTTGGAGTCTTATCTTTGATTTTTGGAAGAAGCGTTTTGCGTAAAATTTGCTCTATATCGTCTTTGCCAACAAAATAGGGACTAATAGCTTGTGTGTAAAAGGTTTTTTTCTTGCCTTTTTCATATAGGCACCATTCACATTTGGTAGATCCACTATCGGCAATAAGGATGGCAGGCATGGTATAACTCATGTTAATAAGGTGCAACTTACGCATAAAGCTGCAAAATTTCATCCTTTTTAGTGCAGATATTTGCATTTTTAGATATTTTGATATTATGAGTTCAAAACGAATACAAGTTTGGTTGCCACTGGCATTTTCCGGAATTATGATCTTAGGGATGGTCATCGGCTTTCAGTTGAAAGAGAAGACCATGTCTGCGAGTTTCTTTTCTTTTTCAAATAGATCTACTATTCAAGAATTAAGTGATTTGATAAAGAGCAGGTATGTGGATAAAATTGCTTTAGATAGTATCAATGGGATCGTTGCAAGTGATTTATTACAGAAACTAGATCCTCATTCTGTTTATATTCCCCGGGAAGAATTATTAGCTGTGAATGAAGAAATGGCGGGTAATTTTCAAGGTATTGGGATTGAATTCAGACTTATTAACGACACAGTGAATGTGATGAATGTATTAAGTGGCGGTCCTGCCGATAAAGCCGGTATGATTACTGGGGATAAGATTCTTGTTGTGAATGATAGTGTAAAAATTGCCGGTGAAAAAATAGACGGTTTAGGAGTAAGGAAATTATTTAGGGGAGAAGCGGGTACCGCCGTAAAAATTAAATTTAAAAGGGGCGATATAGTACAATCCGTTGTTGTGAAGCGGGGCGTAATACCGATATCTAGTATTGATGCAGCTTATATGATCACAGATAGCATCGGATATATTCGTATCAACAAATTTGCAGAGCGAACTTATGAAGAGTTTATGCAAGCCTTAGAAAAACTATTGGCGCTAAAAATGAAGAGTTTGATTTTAGATTTACGTGGTAATGGTGGTGGGTTAATGAAGGAGGCAGTAGATATTGCCGATGAATTTTTAGCTGATGATAAATTGATCGTTTATACAGAGGGTGAACATTCACCACGGGTTACTTATACCAGTAAGCGCCCGGGTTTGTTTGAAACAGGTAAGTTAGCTGTGCTTATTGACGAAACTGCTGCATCGGCAAGTGAAGTGTTAGCGGGTGCATTGCAAGATTGGGATAGAGCTACGATCATTGGGAGAAGATCTTTTGGGAAGGGACTTGTGCAACAACAGTTTCAAATGAGTAATGGGGCGGCAGTTCGACTAACAGTGGCAAGATATTATACCCCTTTAGGAAGGAATATCCAAAAGTCGTACAGTAAAGGGTATGCAGCATATCAGTATGAAGTGGAGCAACGATTTCATACGGATAGCAGTAAAAAGGAAGACACCATCAAGCAAAAAATATACATTACACCGAAAGGGAAAAAACTTTATGGGGGAGGGGGTATTACCCCCGATAATATCGTTGCTATTGATAGTATATTTTTTAATAAACGATTGATCGATTTGATTGCCTCCGGAACTATTAATAATGCAGCCTATAATTACTATTTAAGCAGAAAAGATTTTTTTGATAGTTTTAATAAAGACCCTAAGGCTTTATTAAGCAGCTTTATGCCCGGTAAAACAGAATGGCAGTTTATTGAAGCAGAGGCAAAAAAACAAAATTTTAAATGGGGACCCTTAAATAGCAATGAAAAAATATTTATCAGTAATCGTTTTAAAGCACTGATTTTCAAACAAATATGGAATACAGAAGGGTATTTTAGGGTGCTTAATCAAACCGATAAAACAGTTAAACAAGCATTAATAACAGTTCTTTAATACCAACTAATTTGTATATGTGCAATATTTTCCATAGATTGCCATTGCGATAGATCTAAATTATCATAATTTTATACTGCCGTATAACCTAACACCCCGATGATGGATCTTAAGATCTATATACTAAGAGGACGAAAACTCATTAGAGGACCTTATACTTTAGATACTATAAAGCATAAGACGCTTTCATATAATGACTTGGTATGGTATCAAGGTTTACCCGACTGGACAAGAGTAGAACAAGTTGAAGAAGTAAGGCATTTGGCTGTAGAAGAATCGACACCTACTGAAAGTAATATCTTTAAAAAGGTAAAAAGCATTTTAGGTTAGTAATAAAATCAAAAGCCCCAACCCCAACAATACTTTTGGGGTTGGGGCTTTTTTTATAGATCATTTATTTACTATTTTAGAATCATTCTTCTTGTGATGTTGCCTTACCTAAATGACTTTAGAAAAAAATCTTTGGTTTGATTGCTTTATCGAACTAAGATATAATGAGATTAATAAAATAGCCTCACATGATGTGAGGCTATTGTGATCCCGCTGGGACTCGAACCCAGGACCCATACATTAAAAGTGTATTGCTCTACCAACTGAGCTACGGAATCTTTACCTGTTATGACAACAGGATTTTGTTTTTGGGAGTGCAAAAATAGGTGAATTTGAAGAATAGCCAAATTTTTATACTTCTTTTTTGCCTGTGTGAATAATATCTTTACTAACAGTACTCAGTAGAAAAAGAATTTATACCCATGTTTTCGATCTATAACATATATATGGCTTATCTCTACATCATTTACTCAGAAAGACTTAACAAACACTATGTTGGTGCGTGCATTGACTTAGAGCGAAGACTACATGAACATAATATTGGACACTCCAAATTCACATCAACTGGTATTCCTTGGGTGCTGAAATATACTGAACAATTTCTAGACTTGCCAGCAGCTAAAAAAAGAGAAAGACAAATAAAAAGCATGAAATCAAGAAAATACATTGAAGCACTTATTGTAACTAAATTATAGAGCATCCCGATTTTAATCGGGAGGGTCCTGGGTTCGAGTCCCAGCGGGATCACCTAAGGGCAGCTAATTAAGCTGCCCTTTTCTATTGTAGCCAATTAGCAATAACTTATTTTTGTTTTAAATAAAATTCCTGATGAATCATTTCCACAATAAAATAGTAGTAATTACCGGAGGCTCCGATGGTATTGGGAAAGCATTGGTTGATGCATTTTTGCAACAAGGTGCTAAAGTTGCAACCTGCGGACGTAATTACGATAAATTATATCAATTACAATCTTTATATACCGGTAAACCTTTGCTTATTCATACAGCAGATGTGAGTAAAGAACAAGATTGCGTACTTTTTATTGAAGCCGTAATTAAGGCATTTGGAACCATTGATATCTTAATTAATAATGCAGGTATTTCTATGCGATCTCTTGTAAGTGAGGTTTCATTGGAAACCATTCGTAAAGTGATGGATATTAATTTTTGGGGAACAGTTTATTGTACCAAATTAGCACTTCCTTATATCTTGAATAATAAGGGTACAGTAGTAGGTGTTTCTTCTATTGCAGGTTATAGAGGCTTGCCCGGAAGAAGCGGATATTCTGCCTCTAAATTTGCAGTGAATGGATGGCTTGAAGCTTTACGTACAGAACTACTTCCTACAGGCACGAATGTTATGTGGGTTTGTCCGGGTTTTACAACTTCTAATATCAGGAATGTAGCATTGAATAAAAATGGCGATTCGCATGGCGAATCGCCAATGGATGAAGCTAATATGATGAGCGCCGAAGAATGTGCTGCTCATATTGTAACTGCTATCATGAAAAGAAAACGCACACTCGTACTCACATTTACAGGTAAAAGAACTGTTTTATTAAATAGATTTTTTCCTTCCATAGCAGATAAACTGGTTCGTAACTTTTTCTTTAAAAATGGAGAACTGGTGAAATAAGCAACCTGCATTTTTCGTTAAGAAACGGCATGCCCATCCTTACGTTGACAACCGACATTGGCCAGCGCGATTATATCGTAGGCGCTATTAAAGGTCAGTTTGTTAAACTAATGCCCTCCCTCAATACAGTTGATATTACACATTATCTGTCTCAAACAAACCTACCCGTTGCAGCTTATACCTGCTATAATGCATTTAAGTATTATCCTGAAAAAACCTATCATCTTGTACTCATAAATGTGTTTGAATCTTCACTGGATTATTTTTTGATTGCCCAGATAAATGAACAATATATTATTTGTGCAGATAATGGACTTATTACCATGATGCTGGGCAAGCGACCCGATGAAGTGATTCGTATACCGGTATCCAGAAATAGTACTTTACTTACAATGACCCAAGATATTGCCGCTTCCGTTTTTAAATTGGAAGAATATGGTAAGCTTTCTGCTATCGGCGCCCCTGCACCTCAAATTGTAGAGAAATATCCATTACGCCCCACTGCGGGTCCGGATTGGATAGAAGGACAAATCCTTTTCATCGATAATTTTGAAAACGTGGTGATCAATATTACCCAACAAGATTTTGAGGAACATAGAAAAGGCAGAAGCTTCCGTATCATGTTCCAACGGAACGAATCTATAGAAAAAATTAGCCATAATTATGCCGCTGTTCCTGAACACGAGAAAATTGCTTGTTTTAACTCGGCCGGATATCTTGAGATATCACTTAGAAATGGCAATATGGCCGGACTTTTTGGTCTTCAAGGCTATAACGAGCAGATGCAGCAATCCGGAGTAGCAGCAGGAAATAAATGGTTTTACCAAACCATACGGATTTTTTTTGAATAGCCACCAATAGCCAGTATTTTCGCATCCGCATTTACATTATTCATTGTTCAATTAATTCATTTATCATGGCATACGACGTGATTGTTTTAGGTAGTGGTCCGGGTGGTTATCCTGCCGCTATCCGCGCATCTCAATTGGGTTTTAAAGTAGCAATTATAGAGAAAGAAAGTTTAGGTGGTATTTGTTTAAACTGGGGTTGTATTCCCACTAAAGCTTTATTAAAAAGTGCCCAGGTATACGAATACATAAAACATAGTACCAACTACGGTATCAATGCTTCCGGTGTTCAGCATGATTTTGGCGCAGTGATAAAACGCAGTAGAGGAGTAGCAGATAAAATGAGTAAGGGCGTTCAGTTCCTTATGAAAAAAAATAAGATCGATGTGGTGATGGGCTATGGTAAAGTAAAAGCTAAAGGTCAGATAGAAGTTACTGCTGCTGATGGGTCCAAACAGCTAGTAGAAGCTAAATATATCGTTATCGCTACCGGTGGCCGTTCTCGTGAATTACCTAATTTGAAACAAGACGGACAAAAAGTAATTGGGTATCGCGAAGCTATGGTATTACCAAACCAGCCTAAAAGTATGATTATTGTTGGTAGTGGCGCAATTGGTGTTGAGTTTGCGTATGTATACAACAGCATGGGAACGAAAGTAACCATCGTAGAATTTTTACCCAGAATTGTTCCGGTAGAAGATGAAGATATTTCTAAAGAATTAGAAAAGCAATACAAAAAACAAGGTATCGATATTATGACCAATGCCTCTGTTGAATCGGTAGATACCAGCGGTGCAGGTGTACGTGCCTTAGTAAAAAAACAAGATGGCTCTACAGTTACCCTAGAAGCAGATATTGTATTGAGTGCAGTAGGTGTTGTAGCTAATATCGAAAATATTGGCTTAGAAGAGAACGGTATTAAAACTGAAAAAGGAAAGATCATCGTTGATAAATACCAACAAACATCTGTACCGGGTATTTATGCTATTGGAGATTGTTCACCCGGACAAGCACTAGCACACGTTGCATCGAAAGAGGGTATTAATGCAGCAGAACATATAGCATATAATGAGAAGAAAATTCATCACCTGCCGGATGTAGTGGATTATAATAATATACCCGGATGTACTTACTGCATACCGGAGATTGCTAGCGTAGGCTATACAGAAAAAGCTGCGAAAGAAGCAGGCTATGAGATCAAAGTTGGTAAGTTTCCTTTTATGGCAAGCGGTAAAGCCAGTGCTGCCGGAGCAACAGACGGTTTTGTGAAAGTGATTTATGATGCGAAATATGGTGAGTTTCTTGGTTGCCATATGATCGGAACCAATGTTACAGAAATGATTGCTGAAGCAGTTGTTGCACGCAAATTAGAAACAACAGCTCACGAAATTTTAAATGCTGTTCACCCGCACCCAACGATGAGTGAAGGTTTGAAAGAAGCAACAGCGGCAGCTTATGGAGAAGCCATAGATATATAAAGCCAACTATTTGTGAATACAAAAGTCGCCTTATAAAAATGAGGCGGCTTTTTTTATTTAACCCTATAACTTTACCCTTTCACCTTTCACCTTACTCCTTACACCTT
Organism: uncultured Flavihumibacter sp.; assembly: GCA_902168225.1. Lineage (GTDB taxonomy): Bacteria > Bacteroidota > Bacteroidia > Chitinophagales > Chitinophagaceae > Sediminibacterium. Next base: position 33,723 of record CABHOW010000117.1, read on the forward strand.
TCACCTATTCCTGTACCACCTTGTTTGTATTTTTACTGATTGGGTATAATAAAAGCTAAAGACCCCCCATATAATCTTTATCTTTATTGTGTAACCGTAACACACCCTATGGATCAAGTGCAGATTGATCAGTTGCTGCCTATGCAACTGTTGAACTCATTAGTATTCTCCGTGGTCGTAACAGACCTAGAGGGTAGGTTTGTTTACGTGAACCCACTCTTCAAATATAAATTCTCTCATTTAGGTGCTGATCTAACACATAAACATTTTGCAGAAACTGTTTTTGCCGAAGATGTAAAATTATGCAATGAGGCAGCACGAGAATGTATTCGGGTTCCTGAAAAACATATTACAGTTACCGTTAGAAAAGCAGTTGATGGAGACGATTATTTTTGGACCCAGTGGGAAGTATCTGCATATATCAATGAGGTGGGTAAAGTAACAGGACTAATCTCTATTGGTCATGATGTTACCAGTACGGAAACAATTCATAATAGAACCCTTGCTTTATCGGAAGATATCAAAACCATACACAACGAAAAATTCCGCTCGATGGTGAATCATATTCCCGGTGTGATTTATCGTTGCATAGGTGATGAAGACCTTACGATCGAGTTTATATCCGATGAGGTTGAACGACTTACCGGATATTCGCTTAACCGGTTTATGAATAATAAGGTTGATGGATATAGTTCCCTTATTTATGAAGCAGATGCAGAACTGGTAAGAGCTACTAAAAAAAGTGCTGCTTTAAATAAGCACCATTTTGAGTTAGAATATAGAATCCTTAATGCAAATAATGAAGTGAGATGGGTATTCGAACGTGGACATGCGGTGTATGATGAAGCCGATCAGCAAGTATATGTGGATGGATGTATTTTTGATATTACGGATCGTAAAAAAGTAGAAGCCGCACTTGAGAAAAGTGAAGATGAGGTAAAACGACTTGCTTTAGTTGCTCATAACACTACCAATTCTGTTTTGATTGCAGATAAGGAACAACAAATTATTTGGGTGAACGAAGGTTTTACACGTATCAGCGGATATACACTCGATGAAGTTAAAGGTAAACGAATCGGATTTTCATTAGAAGGAGAAAGAGGAGACGAAAAAGCGCGAAAAAAATTGAGACATGCACTTGATAATAAATTAGCTTTTAAAGAAGAATTTTATTCGCAAACTAAAAGTGGTAATTATATATGGGTAGAAGCCGATTGCCAGCCTTTATTTGATGAGGCTAATGAACATATTGGTTATATGGCTATTGAGAATGATGTTACGCGAAGAAAAGAAGCCCAAATACAACAGCAAGAGTTATTACAGAGATTAACATTGGCTACAGACTCCGCACAAATAGGTATTTGGGAAATTGATATCAGCGATGGTAATATTATTTGGGATGATAAAATGTTCGAGCTATATGGGTATGAAAAAAATAGCTCAATACCCCCCTATAAAATATGGAAACAAGCCGTTCATCCGGATGATCTCACAATGATGGAGTCTATCATAAATGAACTCATTGAGGGGAAGAGAGATATAGATTCCGCTATGTACCGAATTACAACTCCGAATGGCAGAACACGTTATATTGAATCACATGCTATCGTAAAAAAATCTGCTCAGGGTAAAGTGCTCCGTTTAATTGGTACGAACAGAAATGTTACCGACGACGTATTGGTACAAGAAAAACTTAAAACCCAAAATAAAATTTTGCGAGATATTGCTTTTATACAATCACATGAAGTTCGCCGTCCACTTGCTAATATCTTGGGTGTTATTGAAGTGCTCAATAACAGTAATGCCATTAATAATAAAGAAATTTTCGATCACTTGATAGAGAGTGCCAACGAGCTCGACATGCAAATAAGAAGCATTGTTCGTAAAACAAATAATATCGACGGGTTCAAAACCGGCTAACTAGTTAGCGAAAACAGATTTTAATAACGCCGTTGTTCTTGCAGCCGGATTTTTTCTGATATTTTGTTCTTCCACAGCAATTTCCTGATATACTCCTTGCATGGTACGTTCTGTTACATAGCCCGCCAAATCAGGGTTAATTTTTTTCAAACTAAAGCGATTATAAGCCGTAACTAAACCATTCCAGTGCTTTGTGGCATTTGTTTTTTCTAGCGCCCCTTCAATAACAGGACGAAAAGCAGCAGTTAATGGTGTTGTGGTTTTTTCTTTTAGATAGCCTGTTGCCGCAGTATCTGATCCTTTCAAAATAGTTACGGCATCTGTAAGTGTCATTTCTTTTATAGCTTTTACGAAAATAGGTGCCGCCGTTTTACAAGCATCCTCTGCTGCACGGTTCATACTTACGATAGCTTCATCTACCTGTTTGCCCATGCCTAGTTGTCGCAATGTGTTTTCAATTTTTGTTGCTTCGGGGGGCAATAAAATTTTACGTGCGGCATTGGCTAAAAAAGCATCCGGTTGTGAAAGTAGGGTAGTACCTTTTTCTGCACCAATGATGAGTGCTTCTTTTAACCCTTCTGCAATATTAGCATTTGCCGGAGCGGATTTTGAATCCTGCGTTTTCACTCCTGCTTTCTTTAATAAGCTATTTATATCTTGCGCATTTACCGCTGATATAAACAGCAAAATGCCTATTAAAATTTGTACTTTTTTCATAGTTATAGTTTATCAAAATTAGAACCAAGTTTTATTAAATAATCAATTGAGATGAGGATTAACATTTTATATGGATTTGATAGCTGTATATCGCCATAAAACATATCCTATTAGTATAATTAATAAGCCACCAATAGAGATATAAGGTTTAAGGTATAAGCCATATATGATAACCCAACTATTAATACATAAAAAAATAATTGCTGCAAGCCGAATAAGTAAAGACTTTTTTTTATTCAACTTAAAATAACCTGCTACAGCCAATGAAGTACAGATAGAAAGTAAAAAGCCAACAAGATTTACCAGTTCCTGAAATTTATTGAGGAGGATCAGTATGATTACAATGGCACTTTGGAAATAAATTGCCCAGGTTGGTATATGATGCTTATTTGTTCTCTTTAGCCAAGTGAATGCTTTTGATTGGTTACCCATAACCGCGGTAACACGAGGTCCGGCAAACGTCATGGCACTTGCCGTACTAACCAATGTTATACATATACATACACTCATTATCCATCCGGCATTAGATCCGAATAAATAGTTAGCAGTAATAAATCCAATTTCTACTTGATCGCGAAGTGAAGATACAGGTGCGCTGAGTAAAAATGCATGGTTAAGTAATAAGTATAAAATAGTTACGAGTAAAGTGCCAACAAATAAAGCAAGGGGTAAATTTTTTTCTGGGTTTCGTATCTCTCCGGCAATATAGGTTGCAGCATTCCAGCCGGTATAAGCATAAATTACCCAATATAAATTTACCGGGAAACGACCGGAGATAGTAATTTCTTTCCAGGCTGTAAGGTTAGGCGAAATATCAATAGTTTGATGTGGTGAGTGCACCCAGGCGCTACCAATTATAAAGACCATGATAGCAATATTTAATAAAGTACTGAACTGATGAAACCGCGTACTTACATGTATACTGCCGGCATGTAATAAAGTAATAACCAATAATACTATGATGGATAGTGTTGTTGCAGGAAGTGGAATAAAAGTAACCCCATATTTGCCTATAGCAGTACATACGATGGCAACAGGTGCTGCAAAACCTGCTAGTGTAGAGATCCATCCTGCTAAAAAACCGGTTGCGGGGTTATAAAGCTTATTTAAAAAATTTACTTCTCCGCCATTCTCCGGGAATTCAGTAGCTAATGCCGCATATACAAAAGCCCCGCAAATTGCAATCACACCTCCTACTACCCATAAAAATAAAACGGAAAAAAGTTGTTGTAAAGATCCCAGCTGGAACCCTAAACTTGTATAAACGCCACTGCCAACCATATTGGCTATTACAAGGGAAATAGCCGTGAGCAATGAAAGTTGGCGCTTGGAAGGGCTTGCCATTATATATTTATTTCTACAACTGTTTTTCTCAGTTTAACCAACTGCACCAATAAAGGCTCCAATAAATGTAAGGGCAACATATTAGCACCATCACTTTTTGCAACTGCAGGGTTAGGATGCGTTTCAATAAAAAGACCATTGGCACCGGTTGCTATTGCAGCTTTTGCAATAGTTCCAATCATTTGCGGATTTCCTCCTGTTATACCGGATGTTTGATTGGGTTGTTGTAAAGAATGTGTGCAATCCATTATTACAGGAACCTGCTCGGCTTGCATTATAGGAATGTTTCGATAATCAACTACAAGATCCTGATATCCGAAAGTAGTTCCTCTCTCGGTGAGCATAATTTTTTGATTACCTGCTTTCCGAATTTTATCAACTGCAAATTTCATGGAAGCCCCACTTAGGAACTGGCCTTTCTTTACATTCACAATTCTATCGGTAACAGCTGCAGCTTCTAGTAAATCTGTTTGTCTACATAAAAATGCCGGAATCTGTAATATATCAATATAAGGCGCAGCCATTGCTGCTTCTTCATGTGCGTGAATATCCGATGTGGTGGGTAGTTGGTAGGTATCGCCAACTTTTTTTATTAATGATAATCCATTATCATCTCCAATACCCGTAAAAGAATTTGCACTTGTTCTATTGGCTTTCCGATAACTCGCTTTAAATACATATGGTATATTTAAATGCTTACAAATACTGTATACTTTATCTGCTACCTCCATTACTAATTCTTCACTTTCTACAACGCAGGGGCCTGCGATAAGAAAAAAATTATTCGGGTCGTAAGATTGTTTTGAAAATAAGTTGGTGAGATAGGAAGGGAGCATTTTATTAGTGTGTAGTGATTAGTGTATAGTGGTTAGTGTAGAATAGTTTTTACAAATTTAAACTTTTCTAGTTTAATAACCCATAACATAGAACTTTCAACTAATGCTTGTGTCACCCTGAGCTTGTCGAAGGGCGTAACCCCTATCTTTGTACCTCAAACGATTGCCATGGCAGTACAAAAAGATAAGATATTGGTTATTGGAGCATCCGGACAAATCGGTGTTGAACTTACGCTTGCTTTAAGAAAACAATACGGCGATGCGAATGTAGTAGCCTCAGATTTGCGCGAAGAAAATCCTCTTTTAAAAGGAACCGGTCCTTATGTGAGTTTGGATGTTATGAATAAGGAAATGCTTCATGTGCAAGTGATTCGCCAGAATATTACCCAGATATATTTATTAGCTGCCATTCTTTCAGCAACAGGTGAAAAAAATCCAAATTTAGCCTGGCATTTAAATATGCAAGGGCTATTGAATGTATTAGATATTGCCCGGGAAGAAAAATTACATAAAGTATATTGGCCCAGTAGTATTGCTGTTTTTGGTCCAACTTCTCCTAAAAAAATGTGTCCCCAAAAAACAGTGATCGAACCTACTACAGTATATGGTATCAGTAAATATGCAGGTGAGTTTTGGTGTAATTATTATCATCAACGGTATGGGGTAGATGTTAGAAGTATTCGGTATCCGGGATTAATCAGTTACAAGTCGGCACCCGGTGGCGGTACTACGGATTATGCGGTGGAAATTTATTTGGAAGCTTTAGAGTCGAAAAGTTATACTTGCTTTTTGCAAGAAAACACATATTTACCTATGATGTATATGCCCGATGCCATTAGGGCTACTATGGAACTAATGGAAGCGCCCTCAAATAGCATTAACGTTAGAACATCTTATAATGTAGCAGGAATGAGTTTTTCTCCTAAAGAAATTGCCGGTTCAATTAGCCGGCATATCCCTGAGTTTACGATTCAATATAAACCGGATTATCGACAACAAATAGCTGATAGCTGGCCACAAAGTATTGATGATAGCGTTGCCCATAAAGATTGGGGATGGAAACCCCAATACGATTTAGATAAAATGACAGCAGATATGTTTTTGAATCTAAAAGCTTAGAATCGCAAACCTATTCCCAGGTTTAATCCTCTAATACCTGCCCATGGACCATCCGTATTAATAATGGCTCCATTGCTATTAACAGTATATGTAAACTTAAACGGATCTGCTTTTACTTTGGCCAAGTTATCTCTTAAGCTCTGTTGCTCTTGTGCGTTAAGGGGTGCAGCAAAATTGAGATCGCCTGTACTATTGCCATAATGCCCCCCGATAATCTGAAAATCAAGTACCAATTTTTTAAGTATTTGAAATTGATAACCAATCATCAAACCTCCACTGGTAGATTTTATCTTTCCTCCAAAATCGGCATCTTTGGTAACGGTTCCTATTACTGTTGTGCTTGTGTATCTTACCGGGGCTGTAACTTCGAAGTTGGCAAAGCGAGCGTAGGGTGCTAAATAAAAACCTCTCATCTTTCTCGCACTTAAGTAAATTCTTAACTCCGGTGTAATTGCACTATTACTCATTTGAAAACGATCGAAGTTAATATCACTACTGTTGATAGCACTCTTCAGTTGACTTTCAAATGGCACGTTACCTGTAGGCATAGTTCTGTAGCTGATAGAGAGCGATACATGTTTAAACAAGCTACGTTCGTACGTAAAATGATAATTACGTAAAGCCATTGAACCAATATTCCATTTGAGAATATTGCTACCACCAATTAGTTTCTGGCAGTTTGCTATTACCGGTAATAGCAGTAATACAAAAAATAGTTTTTTCATTTTATGTAATTTTAAAGGATGGCTAAATCAGCTATAGTTCTGTTTTCTAAAACTTGTAAAGTGCTATCTCTAACTTCTTTCATGACTCTGTTAAGCCCACACTTTTTTTCATTACAATCTGTACATTTCTTATAAAAATTTAAGCTTACACAGGGTAATAATGCAATAGGGCCTTCCATTAATCGAATAACAGCAGCAAGTTTAATAGTATCGGGAGCTTGACTAAAAAAATAACCACCACCTTTCCCTTTTTTGCTTTCTAATATCCCGGCCTTGCGCAATTCCAAAAGGATCGACTCTAAGAACTTAAGCGGTATTTTCTTTTTAGCAGCTATCTCAGATATTAATATTGGGTTATCGCTCCGGCGATCTGCCATATAGGCTAAAGCCTTCATCGCATATTGTGTTTTTTTAGCCAACATATCTACAAATTTAGAGTCCAAGTACTTCTTTCATGCTAAAAATGCCTTTCTTCCCTACAGCGAATTCAGCAGCTTTTAGCGCACCACCTGCAAAGCCTGTTCTGTTATGCGCAGTATGGATAATCTCTATATCGTCTATCGACGAACGATATAATACATGATGTGTACCCGGAGCAGGATCTATCCTTTCTGCTATTATAGCAATTTTATTTTCATGGCTTTCCTGATCACCCAACTCCCATCCCTTCTTTCTATTTAACGCTTCAATCACTTGCTCTGCAAGGGTTATAGCTGTTCCACTAGGGGCATCTTTTTTAGCAGTATGATGTATTTCTTTCATGCTAACATCATAATCGGGATAGTTATTCATCAATTTAGCTAAAAGCTTATTGATTTCAAAAAATAAGTTTACACCAATACTATAGTTACTGGCATATATCAGTGTGCCATTTTTCTCTTCGCACTTTTTTTTCACCTCATCCCAAGCGGCTAACCACCCTGTTGAACCACATACTACAGGAATCCCTAATTCAAAACATCTGTATAAATTATTAACAGCACTATGCGGACCGGTAAATTCAATAGCTACATCAATATTTTTAACATTCTCCGGATTCAAATCTGCCGCATTATCTATATCAATTTTTAAAGCAATGGTATGACCTTTTGCCACAGCAATTGTTTCAATTGCTTTCCCCATTTTGCCATATCCTATTAGTGCTATTTTCATATTTAATCTACAATTTGTTTTTCTATAGTCTATCGTCTATCGTCTCCCGTCTATCTTCCGTCACCCTGTCCGCCGCGGCGGAGTCGAAGGGCCATTTTCTTCCCATCCCTAAACTGAAAAGCAAGGGTAAAAGCAGGTGTTCTGGTAACAGCATTTATCTGTGGGTGTATTTGCATGCTTAAATCTTTGCTCACGTTGAACTGTTTTAAATGTGCAAAAACAGTAGCATCTACTACTTGCAACCCCCATGCTAAGATGAACCAAAGAACCGAATAGTCCCTATCTCGCCGGAAACTATTTCTATAATTTTGTAATGATCCTGTACTTAGATTAATCAGCTCCGGATCAATAGCTGCATAGTCGCTCGAGTCTCCTGCAGCTGCTTTTATCTTTGCATCATAAGCAAATTTGGTTTTTTTATAATAGTTATTATTATAAAAATAAGCAGCTGTGGGTATAGCCAATAAGCCATAAACAATTGGAATTTTCCAATACTCTTTGTTGTATGCCTGTCCCCAACCGGGTATCATGGCCGATCTTCTTGTAGCTATTCTTGGATTATGATTAGCCAACCAAGTAGAATCTTTTTTCTTTTTTATGATTTTACTGGAGTCGATAAAAGGAGTAACGCTATCTTGCTCTACTGAAACAATAAATCTATTGATACTATCCTTCTTATTCTGGGCATAAGTAGCGAGGATAGAAAACATAAAAAAAATTAATAGAATATTTTTTTTCATCATAGCTATTAGCTTACGGTAATATTCATTTGATCTAATATTTTATTCAATTCATCTAATGAATAGTATTCAATAGTAATACTGCCGTATCCTTTTTTGTTATGTATCATTTTTACTTTTGTAGAAAAATGGGAAGCAAGGGTATCTTCAATTTTTTGATAAGCGGGTGGTAAATCGTTGTTATTTGGTTTAGCAACCGAGCCGGTTGTATTGCTGTCTCTTATACACATCTGACGCTGCCGACGATCTACTCTGTGTAGATCTCGG
>CABHOW010000118.1 GCA_902168225.1 uncultured Flavihumibacter sp.
GATGTAAGGTATTGAAATCAGCTTTAACTAATGAGTTCACTGCATGACGCCAGCCATAGATCTGTTGATGGGTATCGCCTACAATAATTTTGGTAGCTTTTTGTTTTTTGAAAACATCGAGCATGGCAGCGGAAGCATCCTGGGCTTCATCAAAGAGAATATAATCGTACGGCAGAATGGGGTTCGACAACTGAAATTTCTTCAGATAGAAATCATGGGTGATCTCTATTTCACCTTTATCCATTTTGGCAAGGAACAATCGTGTACCGTCCTGAATAAACGAGTAGTATGAATCAACAAAGGCCCTTGCATTGTCATCGATGATGGTATCGCGATAGTTCAGGTCCTGCACCTTTGCTTTATCGCTGTTACAGAAATAGGAAACAAATTTGCCGATGTGGTTGGCAACAACAAATTCAGCGTGCTTTTCGCCATTACCTTTAATACCAAGCGCCTGGCAAATTTCACTATTCGTATAGCCCTTTGCTTTTATTTGATAGTTGTGTTTGAAAACAATATGCTTGTATGCCAGCGAGTGGGCCGTTTCCACCTTTACATTGGCAAGACCATAATCGGCAAACTTACGTACGGCTTCCAGTTTCACACTTTTGTTAAATGCGAGATACAGAATGCGGGCATTACGGGGGCGTGAAGCCGCATATTCAATAATGGTAGTTGTTTTACCCGAACCGGCAACCGCATTGATGCGAAGATCGCCAGTGGAATTAATGATAGCAGTTTGCTGTTTTGTAAGCACCTGTTTACTCACACGGTCTGTATTTGTACTTGCAACAGTCATAACACGGATTTAAAAAATAAAAAGGCTTCCAAACCGAAGCCTTTTACCAGGATGCGAATATGAGCGATTTTTGGAATAGTAGCAAGAAATAAACGTTTAAGATTTATGCACTGATTGACCTAATAATTATGGGTAAAAATAAATTCCCTGCGTTCCTGTTTCCGCTTATCGAGCATGGTTACAATAAACTGCTTTTGAGCAGGTGACAATTTAAAGTGCCTATGCCACCCTGAGTCCGCAGATAAATAAAACAGCAATTCATCATAAAAAGATTGAATTTCTATCATACAGCCGTACTGAATTTTACAATATTGGGTAGTATCGGCCCTGTTTTTCTGCAGCAGGTTTACCACCTTTGGAGAGGAGCTGTTAAGCAATTGGTAGAAAGAGCTTAACCTTACCAGTGGTTTGGGATGATTAGTGAGTTCATAGAGCTCGTTGACGGTAGCTTTTTTAAAAATCTGGTTATAGGTAGAAAGATATTTTTCCAGCAAAGTGTCAGTATGGTCGGGGAAGTTATTGGTTAACTGTAGAATGGAAGCACGAATTTGGGTAGGTTTAAAGGTCTGCTGAGCCTTAGTCAGGAAGGAAATGGTGGTCAGGAAAAAGAGCAACAGGTATTTCAATTGGGTGTTTTAGGCTATAAAGTTAGGTTGAAGAAGCACATTTGGAGCATTAAACCGGGTTTTGGCCAACCATTTTTTGACAAAAAACTGCCTATAGGGCAAAATTCTTTCAAATAATTGTGACCTAAGGGCTAATAAAATTTCCCGGAATGCTAATTTTTTATATTTTTGCACCCCATTATTTACGGACAGCGTAAATACGGCGGGATAGCTCAGGTGGTTAGAGCGTTGGATTCATAACCCAAAGGTCTCGGGTTCAACTCCCGATCCCGCTACAAAGGAAAGGCTTCACGAAAGTGAGGCCTTTTTTCATTCGGTATAACTCCTGGCTGGGCAAAAACAGCGTTAAATCATTTCCATCGGTTAGAGAGCCTAAGCACGGCTTAAACACAATTGACCTTATAGCATCAGCGTAAATACGTGAAAACACCCTTTTTATTTATTTCAGTTTATAGCACAGCTTCAATCGAATATGCGGATCTTTTAGAAGTATTGAAAGCCTTGAAGGCTCTTCAACCAGAAGTCGAAAAGGACTTAGCCTCAAAACCAGATTATTTAGAAAACAAGTTTATTACCGTTGATGGGTTCCAGATAGGATATTATGTGAGTGATGGAAAAGTAAGCTGGTATCTCAAACTTGAAAAATTTGGTTCAGACAATACATTATTTATCGACAGAGGAGAAGTGATTGAATCTGCATTTAGTGAGGCAAAAAATAAAATAGATGAATTAAAAAAAACAATGTAAATAGTCTCTCTACTAAATATGCATAAAAAATGTTGATGGTTCTACCAGCCACATTTTTTATGCATATCCATTTACAAATTCCCACTTCTCCTCCAAACTCTCTATCAACCTGTCTGCCATAAAATCCAACATAGGATTTATATCACTATCAGAAAGTTCAAAGCGTTTTAGGTATTCATCCTTATTGACTTCTTTTATAAAAACTGGCGGGTATCCGTTTTTCAATAGAATCAGATTAGTAAAGATTCTTCCAATCTGACCATTGCCATCACTAAAGGGATGTATTACATTTAAGAACTCTTGATGGAAATAGGTGGAAATAGTCAACGGATGTTTACTAGAATCTCGCACATCTACATTTTTTAATAATTCATTGGTATCCCGGGTCAGTTTTTCCATCGCTTCCGGAACCTTGCCTGGCAACATGTAGGTGTGAATTTTTCCGGTAGACCGGACTGTCATATTCTCAAATGATTTGTATTGACCAGGACTATACAGTCCATAGTCAGCCCATTGAACCGGATCTTTCATTAACTCTCTATGAAGGTCCTTATATTATCCTCAGATATATTTTGAGATCTATAATTAGCGAAAACTATATCCAGAATCTTTTGGTGGTTAATCATATCTAATAACTCCCTTGATGCCGCATCTTTAGGAGCTACAAAATCACGAAGTAATTTAACAGTCTGACCGTAAGTGAGCGTATTCCCTTCTAGTTTATTTGAATTGTAGGTAAAATCTACTTTTACTTTTTTAAAAAAAGCATCGTCCCAATCCTTCTGAGACCCTAATACATCTATTTTGCCTTTCAGCTTTTCAATTTGTTCAAACTTCTCCGCAATGCTCATTTCTTAAAATCTATTTCATAATCAAATCCCTTCGTACCAATTTTCTCCAACCATTTATTATATAAATTATTACCTATAACAATTTTTCCGTTCAGCATAGTAAGCGTTTCTCCTACAATAAAACGTTGCAGGTCAGCCCTAAACTCCGCTTGCACGTCGTCTAGCAATATGGGGGTTTTATTTGAAAGTTTGTATAAAGAGCCAATGCTTTCTGAAATGACTGTTAATCCGTCCATAGATAAATGATTGAAGCGCTTAGTCAAATGTAATAAATTCTAAACTTCTTTGGAAATCAATTGATTACTAAGCCCATAACATGCTAAAGCAATTATACGCAACTTGGCCAAAACTGTATTTCAATCGTGAGTTTTGGCCAAATTGAAGCTTTCAAATGTACCATTGCACAGACTTGAAAGCTTTTCGGCAGAGCTTTTTATAACATTAAGCTTTAGCTCCATATCGCCAGCCGCTGGGCTCGGGTTCAACTCCCGGCCGGGATATAATAATGTAATTTGTCGTTCGATTCATATCCGCCAAATGACTTACCAGGATCCAGCCTCCTGCCCTTACACAAACTGAACAGCGGTATAAGAATATCGTAAAAGTGGAATGACCAAGGTTCACCCTGCCTTTGAAGAACCATAACGCGCTTAGGATTTTTTGAAAGTGCTGTCTAATTTGATCGCTTCTTTTAAAAGTTTTTTTATTGGCTTGTCATCAATCTCCTCCGGCGTCTGGTAAATTTTATAAAAAATTTGCTTATTAGTTCCATGAGCCAGAAAACGATCAGGGTCATTTAATTTGTGGCCATACCAAAAACGTAAAAGAACACCACTTTTAATACCTCCTCTTGGAACAGTTGAAGGCCAAATAATGCATATACCTTTGTTGCCATAAAAAAAGGGAACATTGTATGATAT
>CABHOW010000119.1 GCA_902168225.1 uncultured Flavihumibacter sp.
AATTATTAGTTAACCTAATTCTTATACAACCTCGTTGTTAAAATCTTCTACCCAGTCATTGTTATAATTTATTTTCTACATCTTGTTTTTTTTACTTTTTCTGCTGCTTTATTTAAGGCTCCAACTAATTAGTTATCTTATTCAAGAGAAGAAATCTTTACTGATAATATTTGATGAATTTATTAGTTACTAATTTTGTTTAACAAATTTTTAAATTAAATGCCTTACTCTAATTTTTTTATATTTTTTACCCATACCTAAAGCAATTGCTGTAGGATTCTTAATGATAAGTTCACCCTTTTGTAAACCTGCAACTGCTTGTTTAATCTCCTGAAATTCATTCCCCGAAACTCCAAACAAATCTTTTATCACGCCATCATTAATTGATTGCTGTTTCATAATGAGAGGATACTGGGCATTGGCATAGAAATCAAAGTATTCACTTTTGTAACTATCCATGTTTTGGGTAGCCAGAATGATACTCAAACCTTTGTTTCTGCCCACTGCAATCAAGTCACGCAGGGGCTTATTGTCAAAGCCCAGCATGTAGTGTGCTTCATCAATAATGGTGAAATGACGCAATTCAACACAATCTTCATCAACAGCTTGCTTCGCCAGTTTTTCGTAAATGGTATTGAGTTTAGAAACTATGAAATAAACTATAGCCTTTGCGATTGGACCATCCTTCGGAAATGAATCCATTTTAACAATATAACTTTCTTTTATCAGGTCAATTCTGTCTTCGGTAGTAAACAGGTTATTCCGAATTAATTGCTTTAAAACTGACTTCACACTGTCGTCTTTCTGCCTGTCTTTTTCAACTTGTAATGCTGTGTACTCTCTTAAAATTATTTCAAAGGTTACAGGCAAATTAGAAGTACGCTTGTATGAATTTATAATAGCCTCCGAAAGCCGGTTACTCATATTTGCACTTATTGATGCTCTATCAATTGCACAAAGTGCATTGGCTAATTCGGTTGAGTAAAGATTGATTTCATTTTGTGCCTTTCCTGTAAAGTCTTTAAACGGAGTGAAAGGCAAAGGAGAAAGAATTGGATCAAGTATGGCACTTCTATCTGTTTCAAAAAGAGAAAGCCAGGAGTTGTTTGCAGGGTCTGAAAATTCCCCTTTATAGTCGAATAACAAGAAATTTACAGGATATAGACTTTCAATTGAAAGAGTCCTGATCTCATTCAGCAACACTGCTAAAAAATTCGATTTACCTGAACCCGTTGTGCCAGCGACTAATATCTGGGTATTCGGTATGTCCCTACCATTCAAATTAATTGTTGCAGGAATGTCATCTTCATAACTGCCGATATTCAAATTAAGAAAAGGAATTGCACCAGCTTTTCCACCCCTTGCCGAGGTAGTTGCATTTAACAACCAGTCCTCTAACACATCATCTTTCAGTAATACATCTTTACCCCGTAGTATTTCGGCATTAATAATTTTACTCTTCAGAACTGCATTCTCCCAATCCACAGGCAACCCATGATAACGCATTTTTAATAATGCAGAATAAGCGTTGCCCAGATTATGTAATGTGAATAACGTTTCAAAAATCCTATTGCTGGTTTTTGAAAGTTGAATTTGTTCAATCGAATTTAATTCCCGCTGTTCCTTATTTGACAGTCCAGCCAATAAACAAATACGCATTATTTTATTTCCGTTCAGGGAAACCGGCTTCTGAGTGGAAGTGTATTTTTCAAGATTGATTCGCTGCTCTATCTTGTTGCGTATATCGTGTAGCTCATCCATCAAGCCTTCTGCCTGCCTTATATTTTGTAAGTTTATTACACTCATAGCTTAATCTTTTAGCGTTATACCAAAGTAACCATCTGTAACATCTGTCAACTGTCTTTCCCTATCACGTTGTAAGGTGAACGACTTCGAAATGAATGGCTCAATTTTTTCAAGGTCTTTACCAATTCTAATTTCACTGTCAGAACTTAACAATATGGTTTGCTGTGATAAATCAGGGAAATAGTTTTCTAACACAATGGTACGACTTGTTTCGTCCAATACACCCATCACTGTGTCAATCATTACTGGTGGATCGTAATCTCCAAATTCATGTAATGATTTAAGCAGCACCTGAATGACCACTTGTTTTGAAGCAGTATTTAATTGGCTCAGATATATTTCGTTTCCTGCCTTATGGAAAATTTTGAAGGTTAAATCTTTCAGGTTCTCCGACAACTCAACCCTGTCAATCACATCCCGGTAAGCAGCCAGATTGATATTCAGATCTTGCTTCATTTTTAACTCTATTTGCTGCTTTTTTACTTTCAGCAACCGATTGGCTACATCTTCAAAAAACAACTTCAACTTGCCAAGTGCTTCATATTTCGGGTCAGGTTCCTGGCTTGTCTGAATATCGAACCGATGTAGCCTTTTTTCTATATTAACAATTTCTGCTTTTGTATCAGCAATCGCTATTTCCAATTTCTTGATGTTATTTTCATTGTCCTCATATGCCTTCAGCAATACATAATCACGGCCTGTAATTTGGGCCTTCATGTTCTCGATTTGTGTTTCGAGCATAGGAATCTGATTCAGGGAAACATTCAATTCTACCTGCTGCTGATTCAATGATGGAAAAACATTACTGGTCTTTGTATTTAATAACCCTTCTAAAGCCTTTACTTCTGAAAATTCGAGAAACTCATATTGGTCATTTGCTTGTATTTTGGTAGAGGAAGCCATTACATAATCTACTAATTCGGGAACCGTAATTTCCTTTAACACCAAATTGTTTTCCCGTAAATATTGAACAATCGTTTTACTTATAGCTTCAATTTGTTCGGGCAAGATATTACTGTTCTGCTTCTGTTCTTGTTCACTTTTAACTTTTAAAATCAGGTTTATTTCAGACTTAACAGCTTCAATCAATTTCGGCAGGCAAACATTCAATTCCATCTCTTTGACAAACTCGTCCAGATCATCCCGGTAAATACCTTCCTTTTTATGGATGTTTTCAATCTGCAACTTGGTTTGCTCAATCTTATTCTTAATGGTGATTTCCTGATTTAAACCACTTTTAAGATTATCGTATAATTCTTTATTTGAAACGGCATATTGAAGGGCATCCTGCAATTGTGTTTCATATTGAGCCATTGTGTCTTGGTGCTTTTTCTTCTCGTCAACCAATTGCAAATATTCCAGCTTCTCCTTTTCAACATTTAAACGCTGGGCTGTGTATGCCTGAAAAAGAGACTCTGCACTCTTGCTCATTTGCATGTACTTATTGAAGCCCATTACATTTTCAATATTTTCTTTGATAACCCTATTGAGTTGGTCTTCCTTCAGAAGGTTACCTGCTTCCATTGCATCAAAAAGGAAATAACGACTTAACTCCTGCGGCAAATTGGCTTTGATGATTTTATTTACTTGTGCTTCCTGCTCTGCTCTTTGGGCCGGTGGTGTTGCCGTGCCATATACAAAGATGGTTCCGTTCATATTGAGCTTAACGCTTTCCACAGGGTTGCCGGATGGGTTCAGCATGTATGTTCTGGTTAATACATATTGCTGTTCCTCATTCAAAACCTTACCTGAAAAGTGCAGTTCCAGCAAAATCTTTTCTTCTTCTTTACCTAAAGCACCGGCATTGAGCAATTCGTTAAATTGCTTAGCTGTATGGATGTGCAAACCGTATAATGCTCCATAAATGGCTTCAAATAAGGTGGTTTTACCACCTCCATTTGCGCCACCAATTAAAATAATTGGCTTATCCTGCTCAACCGATATATCTAAATCGAGATTAAGATAGGTTTTGAAGTTTTTTGCTTTAATTCGTTTTATGAGCATAGCAGTTATTTTATTTTAAGCAGTGCTTTATCAATTATCTTTTCAATGGCTTTTTCATCCATTTCCTGATTACGGATTTTCTTTTCATGAAATTCCTTAAGTAAATCTTCTTTTACCCAATCAAAGTCAAGTTTGTGCTCTGTGCAAAGCACTTCAATCAAGTCCATGTCTTCCTTTCGGATGCCATAGTGAACGAATGTTGTGTCTAATCCTTTTTTTGCCATGATTTATACGGTTTTATTTACTAATGCCGGATCGAAAGAAATCCAACCTGTTGTATCCTTTGCACTGGTTATTTTGTTGTCACAGTATTTCCAAACACTTTCACCTTTTGGCACAATGATGCCTCCCAATAAATTTTTCCCTATTGCATTCTGAGTTGAAATGTACTCATGCAAAGCATTATGCTTATTGTAAAATTCAGGATCTGAATCAGGGGTTTTGGTGTCAAACAACGCAATAGGGCCATTCTTTAGTTTAATTACAAAGTCCACATAAAAGCCCCTGGTAATGCCTTCTCTGTCTTGATACGTTACAGCAAAGTCTTCTTTATTCTTATCACCGTTCTTATACCACCAATCAATGTGTTGCTTATGCGATTCAAGAAAAGCTACAAACTGCTTTTCAGGACTACTGGCCGATTTGTATTCATAGAACGGTTCTAACGCATGTGTAGCAGCTGCCTTCTCCGTGTAATGTTCGTTGTAAATTTTTTCAGGTGGAACATCCCATTCATTTTCCTCAACCCGCTTTGTGGCCTGTGCTGCTTTTTGTTGCAACATGGCCTGGTGTTTGGCCAATGCTCTGTCTATCACTTCAATGAAACGAGGTTTATTCTGCTCAAACAATATTATTTTAACTGCGGCAAACTCGTTCATTGACAAATACTCCTCAAAGAACAATTTCAGGGCCAATTCCAATACGGGTGTAGAGTCAATCTTAGCATAGCTGCCGGTGTGATTACGGCAGAATTGACGAAACAGAATATCGAGTTCAGACTGTGTTTTGGCAAACTTTTCAATTTCGTGCACCTGTGTTGCACCTACTTCTACCACTAACTGAACGTCTTTCGGTATTCTGATTTCAATATTGTTTACATCCAGCTCAATGAACATTGCTTTCAGCTTGTCACCATTGTAGTGGTACAACCCAGCTGAACCTGATTTTTCAATATCAAGGGTTACTCCAAAAAATTCTTCAACAGCCTCATACAGGCATTTTCGGAACTTAGAGCCCAAACGATTACGGGTTAAACGGGTGTTGATGTAATAAGACTTCAACGCCACAGCATTATAATGCTGGATACGGATAGCCTTATTCTGCACAATGTAATCTATATCATCCTGCACAATGACAATCTGATCTTTGCTCAAATCCGTGTACACATAGCCATAATTGAGTGTAGCATCAGGATAATGCTTTTGCTCGGGCATACGCAGTATGCGGCCTACCGTTTGAATGGTGAAGGTTTCCTGTTGTATTTCTCTGAAGATTAACAACACTGCTGCACGGGGGCAATCCCAACCCAATGAAATAGCCTGCTTAAACAGCAATACATCAACCATGCTGTCGGGCTTTTCAATGTCTTCGAGGTTTGTTTTTTCATTGCTGAGCCAAACTGCAAGGCGGTTGTTTTTTGAGGTGATACCCTTTACTTCGAGCCAGGTGGTTACTTCTTCTTTTATTTGAATGTCTCTTACACTTTCGGTTTTTGTGTCATTTGGCAACTGTATCAACAAAAGAGGATTAATATTCAATCCTAACTTTTTATAAGCTGCGGCAAGTTCATCTTTCTTTTTTAATGCCAGTTCCATAAGCACCTGCTCCAATGAACGGCCTCGTTGGTTGTGAGCATCCAGTTTAGGGTTCAGTATTACACCCTGTTTTATCATTTCTGCTTCCACTACATCTCCCCGCTTTATGGTATAGCCATAATCGGAAGTGTAGAGTGGTGTTGCAGATACATCAATTTCAATTTTAGCGTACATCTTCTGTAACAGTTCCTGTGCAGACTTACCTTTTGAAGCAAATAAATGAGCTTCATCCAAAATAACTATCACTTCTGTATCGTGCAGCCTTGCCTGATTGATATAACTTACCAGTGTTTTATCGCTTTCATTTTCTTTGATGTATACATTGCCTTCTTTGTTTACCGATTGCCAGTTTAAGAACAATACTTCACTGGGCTTGATACGACCATCTGTAATATCTTCAAATTGAATGGGCTTGATGCTTCTTAATTCGGCAAAGTAGTTTTTCAGCGCATTGAAACTTTGCAAATGCAATTGGTTGGGTGCAATCCAAATAAAAGCTACCTGCCTTTGCGGAATATCCAGTTTATCGGGCAATTCTTCGCACAGGCGATTTAAATATGCTGCCATGGTAACTGTTTTTCCAGCACCAGTTGGAGCCTTGAACACCATTTTTTGCCGGGCAGCTGGTACCTTCAACAATTTGAAAGTATCTTTAACCAATCCTTCAATGGCTTCCTCTTGATATATTTTTAGTGTGATCATTGTTTATATTGTTTTCCAGAATTGTTCCTGTTGCCAATTATTAGGAAAGCCCATTTCTTTTTCTTGTAACAAAGGGCAATTTTGCATTAACGAAATCAAACTTTTTTTAAAATTATGCTCTGGGCTAATTATATTCAAAATGTATTGCATACAGCTTATATACGCATATACTTTATAACGAAGTACTGTTTTATTTTCTAAAAAAATATTTATTGTTTTTTTGGGAATCTTTAATTGGGTCATCCGTCTGTTCCAAACCCTACTGTGGTGAGCGCATATATTTCTTATTAAGCTGAAGCAACGCATCCAATTTTCGAGTGTGTCAACATCTTTCAAGCCAAAGTGTCGGGTAATAGCATCTTTGCAAGTGTCATCTTTTAGGTTAGAAAATATTTTCGATAATAAGCCCATACTAGTAACTTCTAAACTCATCCAAGCAGGTGGTTCCTTGGGGTCGGTGTATTTATTTCGGTAGTGGTCAATAAAGGTCTCTTTACTGCGGTTTATTTCTTTTTGTAAGGAAGAAATATGATCTGCAAATAAACTGCCATTGTTGTATAGCAACATATTAAGGTGCCAATGACTACCATGTTTCATAGCATAGTGATAAATGATTTGAGTACGAAAAGCCACTTCAATTTTTTCGATTGCATTGAATAGTAGTAGCCTCAATTGTCGATCGAAAACATAAAGACCCATAATTTCTTCAAAAGAAACAGGCTTAATAAAAGGATGACCAGGATTATTATTATCCTGAAAAGGATAGGTATAAGCCCTAAGTCGGTAAAAACTGATATTAGAAAGATAGTGAGCGGCTTTATATTCATCTGCAAAAGAAAGACCTCTTTCTTTAAGTGTGGCAATTTGGTCGGGTATAGAAATGGGCAACTTAGTATATTTCATAGTACTGAAAATTTAAGTTAACCCTATAAAAAGCGAAAACCTGCCAAAGTGTGCATCGTAGAGAGGCATGGCAGGTACTATTGGATGCAAGATAATATGATATGGTCCGAATTTCCAAGTTTTTAGGGTTATTTATTTTATAAAATTTAAGCAATAAAATTAGCTGAAAAGCGTTACAGGTGTATTTTTAGATTGATTTTCAAGTGCTTGAAGCACATCTTCTTCTAAAACTGGGGTAGTTATTTTTTTACGGTTAGGTAATACATTTTGGTAAGTTTTATAAATGGCATCAGGCAAAGCACAGAGACTTACGTATGGTAATACCTCCTCAAACTCCTCGGTGTAAGGATACTGGCCATTGCTGAACACATATACTTTAAATTGTGTTTTTCGCTCTTTATCAGCTTCAATAACATTTTGTATCACTTCAACTATTTGCTCAATTACATCCTCATCATAAATCACCAGCAGGTATAAACTGCCCTGCTGAAAACATCGAACGAAAGTGGTGTTTAATTGGTAATCACCCACTTGCTTTTGCTCTGCGTAAATATCTTCTTTAATGCAAAGGAGTTCGGTTGCCAGGCGGGTGATTTCCTTTTTGTTTTTTATAGAAGGCTCCCGACCAACAAATACACTCTTATAGTATCGCAGATTGTTATTGGCAAGCCCCTCTACCTTTTCACCTTTAGTATTGGTATAGCCTTGTATTACACGTTTGTTACGCTCGTAGGTTACTTCTTCGCAAATATTGTTTTCATTATTCGTAACTAAAATACATTGCCTATTGCCGCCATCTTCGGTATTGAGCTGCATGGTGGCATGAAGAGTTGTTCCGGAGCCTGCGAAGAAGTCCAATACTTTGGCTTTATCGTGACTTGCAAATTGAAGAATACGTGAGATTAGCTTTATTGATTTAGGATTATTAAAAGCTTTCTTCCCTAAAATTGTTTTTAACAAACTTGTTGCACCTCTGCCATCCTCATAATATATGCTGCGAAACTTTTCTTGGATTTCATTCATTCTTCTTTTGACAGTCACTATTTTGCTTTCATCTTCGCCAAAATCAATATCTCCGACTTCAACCATTTTCATCAAAGTTTCATATTTAAAACGATAACCGTTTGGCGGCTTTTTACAGACTTTTTTTGTAATTGGATGAATTAAATCAATATCATAGCCGCCTAATTTGGTGTTTGAAACATCACCTCTAAAATAAACACCATTTTCATCTGCATATTGATAATGCGTTACCTTGTATTTATCAAGTTCTTCTTGATTGTTCTTGATAAACATTTTCAAATCTTTGTTTAAAGCAGTATAGTCATCTTGATGAATAACTTTGAGTTTCCCATACTCTTTTTGTATTAATTCTGCACCATAATTTACAATTCCCCATTTCCCGTGTAGGCTAAGATTTTTTGCGTATGCAATTAAATATTCGTGCTCAATTGCAATCTGTCTTGGATTGTTATCGGTTGCTGTTTCAACTATTGCATTAGAAATGAAGTTTGCTTCTCCAAATACTTCGTCACACAAAATTTTCAATTGAGCTTGCTGATTATCATCAAGCGATATAAAAATTACTCCCTTATCACTTAATAGTCTTTTCGCTATTTCAAGTCTCTTACTAATAAAACTCAGCCACTTGCTATGCCGGTAGCTGTCTTCCTTATCAACAAACGTATCATTGTATTTAAAGTCTTTGTTTCCTGTATTATAAGGCGGGTCTATATAAATCACATCAATCTTGCCTTCATTAGTAAAGGTGAGTGTTGTTAAGGCATGCAGGTTATCGCCTTCAATCAATATATGATTTGGATATTCTTCTCCGTTTATGATTGCCCGGTCTTTTACTTCTTTCAACACAGGCAGGTTTTCACGTAGCTGTTCTTCCACATCTTCGGGCTTATCTTCCCATACCAAGCCATACTTTTATTTGGTATTTACCAAATTAATGAGGTAGGCCCGTTCATCGTCTGAAATGCCTTGCAGTTGTTTAAGTTTTTGTATAAGTTCGGTCTTCTTCATCTTATTGATTCAATAAATTATTTCTGTTTATTTTTTGTAAATTTTATTATGCTTTCTACTAAAGTTATCAACGTTTGTGATTTTTCATCTTCTAGCCAAGCAAGTTCGAGTGTTCTGGCAATTACTAACGGGTTTTTTTGTAAACCGCCAGCGTTGCCATATTCCAAACAAGCTTTGTCAAAATATTTTTGCCAATTTGCTATCTCAGCTTTTACCTCGTTGCCAAGATTTGTTTTCCAGCCCCAGAGATTATCCTTTTTAATTGTGTTACCTGGCCATTCAGCTTCTGCTTCATGGCCTTGTATGGTTAATAATTTTTTATTGTCTCTTTTGTGTTCATCCTGATGTTCTTGCTTTACAGCGTCAGTGTCAAGATCAAAAACCAGAAATGAATCAAGATTCAGTAATCTAGCTACAGCAAGAGGCTCTATAATATTACTTTTCTTGTCTGCATTAATTAAGTGACAACCAAGTTTTCTATATTCGGAAGACTTTCCTTCCAACTCTGTGTAAGTCTTTATATAGGCAATGTCTTCTATACCTTCAACGAATACTGGAACTTTGCAGAAGAACATTTCATTTATTGATGGACTTAAATAACGGAATAACTTAGCTACCACACCAGCTTTATTAACTGGCTTGCTCCCAATTGAAGTAAGATATTCTGATAGCTGTTTATATGTAATTCTTGAATTTTTTGTTTCTACAGGATTTCCTGATTCTCTCACAATTCGTACTTTATCAAAATTACTTTTGGGAATAAAAATTGGCGAGTGAGAACATACCATAACCTGTGTATTGTCATTTGCCAACTCTTGTAATGTTTCTGCCAGGTATCTTGCTTGTGGCGGATGTTGATATAATTCTGGTTCTTCAATACATAATATTAACGTTGGGGCAGCTGCATCATCGATTGTGTTCAGTTCTTGTAAAAGAGCAAGCATATAAGAACGCTGCAAACCGTGGCCAAATCTGGATAATTCTCCCTCAAACCCTCTTTCCCCTATTTGGATCGCTGCTACTGGTTCCTCTACTTTGATTGATTTATCCGGGTCTTGCTTCCATTTAACAGAAGCATTGATGCTGGGATGCGCCCATTGCGATAATCGAGTTTTTAAGGAACCGGATAGCTCATCCAGCACTTTTTGTTCTTCGCCTAAGAGTTTTGCATAAGCTTTGTTGGCATCTTCTCTCAATGCTGCAATTCTTTCTGTGAAATTAACTTTTGCTCTTACTGTGCGAAGTAGTAATTGACCAAGGGCTGAATTTTTGGATTCTTCTCCTTCTTCAGTAACATCTTTTGCTGCTGGAACAAAAACCCATTGTATGTGAGGAGCTAATTTGTTTGAACCTTTTGTAGCTCCATAAAATTGATCTTCGCTTGGTAATAATTCACATTCATCTGGCCTTACAGCTTCATAATCTCTTAGTGCAGCCATTTTTGCATCTTTTGAATTGGCAGCGGGTAAGTCTGGATATTTATCTTTTATTTGAGCATAACATTCATTTAATTCGGTTGCTTTTGCAGCAGCTTTTTCCTTTTCAAAAAATATTTTGAAATCTTTAATCCCAAGCCGGCTTCCGTATTGTTTAATCTCTGCTTTTTGGGTTAATTCATCATAAGTTGCTTCTGCTGTAACAATTAATTTATCCTGACGTACATAATCCTTTAAATCTATTTTCGCTTGATCGCTTAAATCCTTAAAAGTTACCCGAATAACAATTGGCTCCTTCGTGTTTGAATGGTGAAAATCTTTGTCAATAAGTTTGCTTAAATCTGTTTTAGAATCTTTATAATGTCTAAAGAAAACATGCAATGCGCTAAATACAGTAGATTTACCTGCCCCGTTTGCACCAACAAGACAAGTGTAATCATCGAAATATATTGTATCTTCTTTAAAACAGCGGAAATTCTTTATATAGACTGATTCAATTTTCATTGCAGTTCATTTTCATTATCCTCTAATAATTCATTATCTGTAATATCGGGTAAAATGAATTTTGCCTCAGCCTCATTTAAAGTTTCAACACTTCTCAGTTTTCGTTGAATGGCTTTGGTTCGTTTACCCATTACATCATCTAATTGGTCGAGGCCAGTTTGTATATTCTTTTGTGCTTTTTGCATTAAGCCGCCAAAGTTTTCAAACTCTTTTTTTACGGCACCTAATACCTGCCACACTTCGCTGCTTCGTTTTTGTATTGCTAGTGTTTTAAAGCCCATTTGCAGGCTGTTTAGAATAGCGGCTAATGTTGTTGGGCCGGTAACTATTATTTTATAGTTGCGTTGTAAATCTTCTAGTAAACTGGCTTTACGCACCACTTCTGCATATATGCCTTCAAAGGGCAAGAACATAATTCCGAAATCGGTTGTATGAGGAGGGTCGAGATATTTATCGCTAATGTCTTTCGCCATTTTCTTAATGGTATTCTCCAGATTCTTCTGTGCTACATCTATTTGTGCAATATCACCATTGTCGTAGGCGGTTTGTAATTGCTCATATACATCTTTCGGGAACTTTGCATCTACAGGTAACCAAACTTGCTTATCATTATTATCCCTACCCGGCAACTTAATAGCAAACTCGACTAAATCGCTACTGTTTGCTTTGGTTTTTACATTGGCCTCATATTGATCTGGTGCCAGTACTTGTTCTAATAACATGGCCAGTTGTATTTCACCAATGCCGCCCCGCATTTTTACATTGCTTAATACTTTCTTTAATCCACCTACATCCTGAGCGAGGGTTTGCATTTCACCCAAACCTCTTTGTACTTCAATAAGTTGTTTGCCTACTGTTTCAAAACTTTGACCAAGGCGTTCACTCAATGTTTTCTCTAACTTCTCTTCAACCGTAGCTCTGATAATATCCAGTTTGGTTTCGGTCCCTTTCACCAAATCATTTTGTTTAGTTTCCATCGATTCAAACTTCTCCTTTTGCAGGTCGTTGAATGATTTTACGTTTTTATCGAATGTTTCCTGAAATCCCTTGAAAGCATTTACCAGAGCTTCACGCATCAAGTTATTATCGGCTTTTGCTTGTTCATTTAAGATATTAAGTTTTTGCTCAATTTTTTCAGTAACCTTTTCTAATTGTTCTACAGTTTTTTGCGTAAGTATTCTTTGTTCTGCATTTAGCTCATCAAACTTTTGCCTCTGCTCTAAAATAAAATCTTTAAAAAGCGCATTCAACTCTGTTCTATTTTCTTTGGCGTTATTAGTATTTTCCTCTCTATTTATTCTAAAATCATTTTTAATACTTAATTCAAGATTTTTAACTAATGATTGTAACTCTGTTACCTTGTTATTTAAATCAGGGTTAGTCTTATCTTTCTTATTTCTAAATAAAATAATTGAGATAATCGAAGCAATTGATAGTATACAGAGTATTATTAATAAATTAGTATCCATAGAAATAGGAATATAGAATACTGAATCTGAGCAATCAGTTTTAATTGATGCTGTAAATATAGTAAATGAACATATTTACCGAGCTATTCAAAAACTTATACTTATAGCAAGTAAGAATGTATTTAGGGGAGAGTCAATGTAAAATAATAAAAATCTAGAAAATACAAATTAAAATCGGTGAATAGGAGTGTAGTCGGGAAGTCCGGGAGTCGGAGAGTCTGAACAAAGATGTTGGCGATAGGTAAATAGAATAATTATTGCTTCACTGGGCACCCACTATACTTAATCAAATAATTATAGTTTTTATTATCCTGTTTAGTAATACCTTTTTCTTTCAAATTCGGTTTCCAAACAGCACCGGTTGCTAAATCTACTGCAGCTCCCCAAGGGATAGGTATACCACCCACTAACCCTGTCCAACCAAGTATAGATCCGATAAATGCACCTGTTCTAAAATTTCTACCTACATAATCTACTGTTTGTGGTTCACAACCTTCATCTTTAATAACAAAAGAAAGATTATTCGCATCTTGTCGCTTTAATTTAAGAGTAGCAAACCCTTTGCCCCTTAAACTTCCATTATAGGTGATGGTTGCATTAGGATGATCTTCCACGGTTACATGTGCATAGTACCTGCTACCACCAAAAATGGTAGCACAACTAGAAACTCCCAATACTATAAAAATTAATAGGGTACTTGTAAACACTTTAATCAAAGACTTTTTCATAAGATTTTTAAAATTTGTGCTAAGTTACTTATTCTACCTATTTACCTATATACATTACCCTAACCCGCTTTGCTTCGACTTCGCTCAGCGGTCACGGGCGCGAGATCCATTTACTCACCCCTCCAATGCTCTATTCAAAAACTCAAGTAGTGGTTGTAAGGTTGCAAAAACAGTAGCTGTTTTTTTAATCAAATCCTTGCTTGTTAAATCGGCATCGGTTAGTGGAGTAATAGCCGTAAAACTTTTTAACTTGATATATTCAATGGCCGGATTATCTTTCTCATACCCTTTTGGCTCTCTTGTCAAAAATAAACCCTCTTCTCGCGATAAACTGCCAAATACGGATTTGAATTTTTTGCCTTCCACAATTTTTTGAAACTCGGGCCAATTATAATCTATTTCCTGTCGTATTTTTTTCAATTGATCCGGCTCTGCCATATATAAACCACCACCGATAAAACTATTCCCACCGGGCTCGCAATGAAAATAATAACCCGCTACATTCATCTTCTTACCACCCTTACTGATACCTGCACCCATATTCGTTTTATAAGGATCTTTGTTTTTACTGAAGCGAACATCTCGGTTAATACGAAAAGTACAATCCTTGGCTGTTTGGGTAGCAATACTCGGATCATTCTTAGCAATGGCTACCAATAGTTTTGTAACGAATTCGGTAAAGTCGGCTTTCGCTAATTCATATTGCTTACGATTAGCATCAAACCATGGTTTGTTGTTGTTTTTCTTAAGGTCTTTTAAGAATTTCAGTGTGGTTGCTTCTAGCATATATTTATTTACATTTTATCTTGGCGTCTTAGCGTCTTAGCAATTAAATGAACGCAAAGGCGCTAAGTCGTAAAGTTTTATTTTATCAATTGCAAAAATTCTTCTTCTGTAATAATCTTCACCGTATTGATCTTCTTTGCTTTTTCTAATTTACTCCCTGCATCTTCACCTACCACTAAATAATTCAACTTACTACTTACACCGCTCAAAATAATGCCCCCTTTCTCTTCTACCATCGCTTCTGCATCAGAACGTTTAAGTTGCAATAATGTTCCCGTAAATAAAAAACTTTGATTTGTTAAGCTGCCACCTACCACTGTTTCTTTTTTCTCATTGATTAGTTTTAAACCCAGCAACTCCAGGTCTTTCAGCATAGCTATATTCTGTTCATTCCTAAAAAAACCAAAAATACTTTTGGCTACTTTTGTACCCACATCTTCCAACTGCATGAGTTCCTCTTCTGTTTTATTAGCGAAATCGAGTAAATGAGTTACGGCATTGGCCAATGTTTTAGCCGTTGTTTCACCCACAAAACGAATCCCCAATCCATAAATTAATCGGTATAGTGGTTGTTGCTTACTCGCTTCAATAGCAGAGAATAAATTATCGATTGATTTTTTCCCGAAACCCTCTAGCTCGCCAATCTTCAATCTGGAATCTGATAATCTGTAAATACCGGGAATATCTGATAATAAACCTAACTCATAAAACTTGCGCACATTCGCTTCACCAAAACTTTTGATATCCATCGCATCCTTACTCACAAAATGAATAATACGTTCTACAACCTGCGCTTCACATTCAATATTGATACAACGCCAAACAGCTTCGCCCTCTTCTTTAAAAAGTATACTTTTACAAACGGGGCATTCAGTAGGAAATTGAATGGCCACTTCATTACCGGTTCTGGCTTCCGGTATGGAGCGAACAATTTGTGGAATTACATCACCGGCTCTTTCGATCAATACCCGATCCCCTTTTTGTAAATCCTTCTCCTTAATATATTCTTCATTATGAATAGAAATACTGGAAACGGTTACACCACCCAAATAAACAGGGCTCAATTTAGCAACCGGTGTTACGGCACCTGTTCTTCCTACCTGAAACTCTACATCTAATAATGTGGTAGTAGCCTGTCGGGCTTTGAATTTAAAAGCAATTGCCCAACGCGGGTGGTGAGAAGTCATCCCCAACTTTTCTTGTAAGGCAATCTCATCAACCTTTACTACCATCCCATCAATTTCATAAGGAAGCTCATCTCTCTTCGCTTCAAATGCTAAACAATAATCTATAACATCTTGGATGCCTGATACTACTTTTTTCTCTCGCTCAGGTGACCTAAAACCCATATCCCATAATAGTTTTAATGTACTTGAGTGTGAAGTAAGCGGGTCGTCTTCGGTCTCCGGTCTCCGGTCTCCGGTCTTATAATAACTCACGTGATAAAAGAATCCATCTAAATTTCTGGCAGCTACATCTTTAGGGTCTTTCATGCGTAAACTACCGGAAGCGGCATTACGCGGATTGGCTAAAACGGTAGTACCCGCTTCTAAAGCTTTGGTATTATAGGATGCAAAGCTTTCTTTGGTCATAATAATTTCACCGCGTATTTCTATTTGCTCAATACCATAATGGGAGAAAGGTGCACTCAATGGTATGGATCTTATTTGTTTAATATTATTGGTAACATCCTCACCGGCAACACCATCGCCACGTGTAGTTGCACGAACAAGTATATCCTTCTCATAAATCAATGAAATACTGGCACCATCAAATTTGGGTTCTACACAATACTTTATATTCTCTAATCCACTCAGCTCTCTGGACTTCCTATCAAAGTCTAGCAAATCTGCCGCATTATAACTATTATCCAAACTTAACATCGGAACCAAGTGGGCAACTGTTTCGAATTGTTGGTTTAAGCTGTTGCCAACACGCTGGGTAGGAGAATCGGGGGTTACGAGTTTCGGGTTACGGGTTTCGAGTTCAACTAGTTTTTTATAGAGGGTATCATATTCAATATCAGCAATCAAAGGCTCACTAAGCACATAATATTGATACTCGTGAAAGCGTAGTGCTTTAGAAAGCATTGCAACAGATTGCGTATCTGAATAATTATTTGGCTGTAGTAATTCGCCTGTTAATCGCATGATTTCTTTTACCTGATCTTCCGTATACATAGCTAGTTATTAGAGGGTTGGTTTGTAAAATTCATACATTTCAAATTATTTTGTATCTTAAACTTACGATTGCAGGGTATTTACCCTCGTTTATAACTATTTGCCATATATGAAGAAATTTCCTGAAAAGGCATCAAACGGTGTGCAGCTGATTGCTGATGCAGTTCCATTGGTAAATACTTACCCGAAAGTACCGCTTACCATTGATTGCGTAATTTTTGGTTTTGAAGAAAATAAGCTAAAAGTGCTCTTGATTAAAAGTGATTTGGCCATCTATGAAGGTAAGCTCTCTTTACTGGGCGATTTTTTACGTGATAATGAAGAATTAGATGCCGCGGCATATCGTATTTTAAAGGAACGTACCGGAATGACGGATGTTTTTTTGGAACAGGTTAAGGTATTTGGCAAACCAGATCGCCACCCCGGTGGAAGGGTTGTTACCATTGCTTATTGCTCCTTGCTGAATATTCAGCATCATGAGCTTAAAATTCATGATAATGAACTAAACTGGTACAGTTTAGCCCATTTGAAAGATATGGCTTTTGATCATAAAGAGATAGTAGATTCCTGCTATCACTGGCTTCAAGAAAGTATACAGGAACATCCCTTAGGCTTTAAGTTATTGCCACATAAATTCGCATTAAGGGAATTACAAAACCTTTATGAAGCCATATTAGGTGTGAGTTTGGATAGAAGGAATTTTAGGAAAAAGTTCGCCTCTATGGACCTTTTAATTGATACCCAAGAAATGGAGCAAGACGTTTCTCACCGTCCGGGTAAACTCTATAAATTTAACTTTGAGAAATACGAAAAGAATAAAAGAAAGTGGATCGGTATTGATTTTTAGCAGATATCAATGGCTTAACCTACTTTTACCAAAATAGTATTACATGCTTCATTCGATGACGGGTTATGGAAGGGCTGAGCAAATGATTGGCGGCAAACAATTTTTAATTGAAATCAGATCCCTTAATGGTAAGCAATTTGATCTTCGATTAAATATTCCTGCTCTATTAAAACCCTTTGAGTTTGAAATCAGAAATAACCTGAATGAAGGTTTACTGAGAGGTAGTGTAGAATGTAATATCAACATTAAATTAAACGGCGCCAATAAACCGGTAACGATTAATACCGATCTGGCAAAAGCGTATTATCAACCGGTATCAGACCTGGCTGATTCATTAGGGCTCGACAAGGGAGATATTTTAAGCACACTATTAAAATTACCCGATGTAATTACCCCTTCTAACGAAATGCTTACCGAAGAGGAATGGAGCCAAACAGAAGATTTGCTTAAAGAAGCTATTGCGCAAATAAATAAACATCGATTGGAAGAAGGAAAATCTATTGAACAAGATCTGCTCACACGATTATCCAATATTGAAGCACAACAAAAAATTATTGCCGAGCTAGAACCCAATAGAAGAGCAAAAATAAAAGATGGGTTGAAGAAAGTACTGGAAGAAAATGTAGGTAAAGAAAATTATGATCCTAATAGGCTAGAACAGGAACTGATTTATTATATCGAGAAAATCGATATCAGTGAAGAGCAGGTACGCTTAAATAATCACTGCGCTTATTTTCGATCTATTTTAAACGAAAAAGAAACATCCAAAGGAAAAAAACTATCTTTTATTTTGCAGGAGTTTGGCAGGGAAATTAATACTACCGGATCAAAAGCGTATGACGCCGTGATACAGAAAGCTGTGGTATTAATGAAAGATGAATTAGAAAAAGCCAAAGAACAAATTTTAAATGTGTTGTAATTATTCATGAAAACAAAATTTTTTGGTTTGTTACTGGGGGTATTATTTCTTGCAAATGCCTGTTCGGATATTGGGGTATTTGAAAAACAGTATTTTTTTAAACAACACACCTGGCAGTCCACCATACAGCCAAGTTTTGATTTTACGATAAAGGATACAGCAGCATTGTATAATATTTATATAGCGGTAAGGCATGAAGATGCTTATCGGTATAATAATTTATGGGTAGAAATTACCACACAATCGCCCGGTGATAAAGCTAAAACACAAAGCCTCAATCTCTTGTTGGCCGATAATAAGAAGGGTTGGTTGGGAGCCGGAATGGATGATATATTCGACCATAGAATAAGAATTACTAAAAGTCCGCAGAAGTTGAAAGCCGGGAAATATACTTTCAAACTCAAACAAATTATGCGCGAAGATCCATTGCCCGCAATTTTGAATACCGGTATCCGTATTGAAAAAGTAGTATCATGAACAGGATTAAAAATCCTAAACTCGCTTTTGTTACCTTAGTTTATTGGGTATTACTAACATATATGATCGCTGCCTTGGTCTGGTGGTACATTGCTTTAGAAAAACAAAATACAGCTATTACCAATATAAGGGTGAACGAATTAATTAAAGATGATCCCGCATATTATCAAAAAATACTTGCTATTGAAGAAGCTAAAAAGCGTAAAACTGCACAGTATGTAGGAGAGGGGGTTACTTTTTTAGCATTGATCATTATTGGTGCTGTTTTTGTTTTTCGCGCTACGCGAAGGCAATTAAAATTATCGCAACAGCAACAGAATTTTATGATGGCTGTTACGCATGAACTTAAAACACCCATTGCTATTACCCAGCTAAATTTAGAAACCCTTCAAAAAAGGAAATTAGAAGAAGATAAACAGCAGAAACTCATCAGTAATACCCTGCAGGAAGCCAGGCGGTTGAATAGTTTGTGTAATAATATTTTATTTACTTCCCAGCTTGAATCGGGTGGATACCAGCTCACCTCGCAGCAAGTAGATCTTACAGAACTTACCGAAACTACAATCGATGAGTACAAAAATCGTTTTCCTGATAGGATTTTGGAAGACGATATAGCACAAGACTTGCATATTAATGGGGATCCTTTTTTACTGCAAATGCTACTGAATAACTTACTGGATAATGCTTTAAAATATACCGGTAAAGAATCGGTCATAAAGGTTCTGTTATTTCAGAAAAACCGACAAATTATATTGCAAGTAAAAGATAATGGAGAAGGAGTGCCGGACTCAGAAAAAAAATTAGTTTTTAGTAAATTTTATCGAAGTGGCAATGAAAATACCCGTAAGGCGCAGGGTACAGGGTTAGGATTATACTTATGCAAAAAAATTGCAGGGGAACATAATGCTAACATTAGTGTGACAAATAATGACCCGCAGGGAAGTATTTTTGCGGTTGCTTTTAATACATAATATGGATAACAAAGCATCTGTTTTATTGGTGGAAGATGAGCAACACTTGCATGAAGCCTTAAAACTCAATTTAGAGTTAGAAGGCTATACAGTAACTTCTGCCTATGACGGGAACGATGCTTTAAAGAAAATAGCAGAAGCCTATTTTGATTTGATCATTATGGACATCATGCTGCCGGAATTAGATGGTATAAGCATCACCGAAAACCTGCGTATTCATAATAACGATGTTCCGGTTTTAATACTGAGCGCGAAGAATAGTCCGGCCGATAAGGTGTTGGGTTTGCGCAAAGGGGCCGACGATTATCTTACTAAACCATTTGATTTAGAAGAATTGTTGATACGGGTAGAAAAACTAATTGAGAAAAATAAAAAGATACAAGTAAAAGAAGCCGTAGGCGATCAATATATTTTTGGTGATAATATCATCAATTTTAAAGCACAGGATGCTATTACCTGGAATAAGCAAACCATCCAACTGAGTAAAAAAGAAGCTTTATTATTAAAATTGTTGATTGAAAACAAGGGAGAAGTGGTAACCCGTGAAAAAATATTACAAGTAGTTTGGGGTTATAATGTATACCCTACCACACGTACCATCGATAATTTTATTCTGAGTTTCCGAAAATATTTTGAGAAAGATAGCCGCAACCCTCGCTATTTCCATTCGGTGAGGGGGGTGGGGTATCGGTTTGTGAGTCAATAGTCCGGAAGTCCGAGAGACCATAAACAAGTCCGATCTTATTTGCCTCTGGTTTTCCAACTGACTTACGGTCTTCCCGACTTTCCGACTTTATATATACTACTCATAGCACTTTTTTCGTTCTATCAGCATAATCACACTTATGCTTGAATCTATTATAGACTTTTTGGAACCTATTCATATGGCAGCCTTTTCTGATGATGAGGGTTTTAAAGACACGCAATTAGGAAAGCATGTGCAGGTTTATGAAGATGTATTACCTGATATAGACCATGCCGATTTGGTGATAGTGGGTTGTAATGAAATGCGCGGAATGGGTATTCAATATGATAGGCAAGAAGGAGCTAATGAGGTAAGGAAGGAGTTTTACAGTTTGTTTTATTGGCATACAGAGGTTACGGTTGCCGATTTAGGTAATATCAAAACCGGGGCCACATTGAATGATAGCTATGCTGCGGTAAGATTAGTGGTAAGTGAATTGATACAGGCCGGGAAAAAAGTTTTGATTTTAGGTGGCGCGCATGATATTACTACTCCTCAATATGAAGCCTATGGAAAGCTTCATAAAATTATTGATGCGGTTGTGGTAGATGCCAAAATTGATTTGGATATGGAAAGCATACAACCGGCAGATCAATTTTTAGTAGATATGTTTACGGGTATGCCCAATCACCTCAAGCATTATACCCATATTGGTTTTCAAAGTTATTTTATGCATCCTCATATGCTTGAAACAATCGATAAATTGGGATTTGATTGTTATAGGGTGGGAAAGGTAAAAGAAGCTATTGAAGAAATGGAGCCCCCTATCCGTAATTGTGATATGTTTAGTTTTGATATCGCTGCAATACAACATGCACACGCTCCGGCTAATTTAAGTACCCCTAATGGTTTTAATGGAGAAGAGGCCTGCACACTTATGCAATACGCAGGTATGAGTACACAATGCCAAACAATAGGTTTATATGGATATCTTCCGAAGCAAGATCAGCATAACCTCACTGCAAAACAACAGGCGCACATGCTCTGGTATGTATTAGATGGTATACAAAAAGGGAAGCAGGAAGCTTCTGTAGATAATAAACAGGCGTTTAATGAATTTACGATGGCTTTCGCAGAAGTAGAAACAGCATTCCTGCAAAGTAAAAAAACAGGTAGATGGTGGATGCAATTACACGATGGTAAATACGTAGCTTGCAGCTATAAAGATTATATAACCGCTTGTAATAATGATATACCTGAAAGATGGCTTCGCGCAGTGGAACGCAGTTAAAAAAAAAGTTACACAATACAAGTTACTTAGTTTAGGCTTCGACTCCGCCGCGGCGGACAGCCTGACACTTATTTACTTAGTCTACTTATTTACCCTAGCCTCTTGTTCTGTTCAAAAGAAAGTAGTAACCACAGCCCCTACAGGAATAGCTGCGATTGCGCAAACAGCCTTTTTTGATAAGCCGGAGTTCAAGCCCGCGCATGTTGGTATTCAGTTATACGATCTGCAAGAAAAAAAGATAGTATATAGTTATCAAGACGATAAATATTTTACACCTGCCAGTAATACAAAAATATTTACCTGTTATGCTGCTTTAAAGCATTTACCCGATAGTATTCTGGCCTTGGAGTATTTACAGGATGATGACGAATATGCCGTAAGGTTTACCGGTGATCCTACCTTTCTTCATCCGGATTTTAAAAATCAGCGAGCGTATGACTTCTTATTAAAAAATGCTACGGCTATTACTTTTATCAATCCTCAATGGAAGGCACAACCTTTTGGTAGCGGTTGGGCTTGGAACGATTATGATGGAGATTATGCGCCGGAACGTTCGCCCATGCCGATATATGGAAATTTAGTATCATTCAGTAAGAAAGGAAATACTATTAGGGTGGTACCCAAAGCATTCAAAGACTCTCTTACCATATTTTCTGATATCAGTGATGGCAAATTCGATATTACACGTAACTGGAAAACAAATCAATTTGAAGTTGTAAAATCAAATCAACGTTTTACCAATGCTAATATCCCTTTTACGCATGAAAAAGAATGGTCTACTTTGAGTATCCCTTTATTAGAAGATACTTTAAATAGGGTATTACATATAGCCAGTAGTTTAAATAAGGAAAGAAGTGATTGGAAAAAATTGTATTCACAACCCACCGATAGTTTGCTAAGTATCATGATGCATAGAAGTGATAATTTTTTTGCAGAGCAAACCCTATTAATGAGTGGCTATCAAATACATGGCTGGCTCGATGATACCCGAACTATCGACACCCTTTTAAAATCGGACTTAGCAGCTATACCCGATAAGCCTCGTTGGGTAGATGGCAGTGGTTTGAGCAGGTATAATATGATGACGCCACGTTCCATTGTTTGGGTATTAGACCAAATACAACAAACTGCCGGATGGGATCGGGTAAAAGCTATTTTTGCAACGGGTAATGAAGGCACATTAGCGGGTTTATACAAAAGCTATAGCGGAAAAATATTTGCTAAAACGGGTACGCTGAGTAATACGGTTGCTTTAAGCGGGTACTTATTTACAAAAAGCGGTAAGCAACTTATTTTCTCGGTAATGGTAAATGCACATCAAACTGGTGCCGGTAATATCCGAAGGGCTATTGAACAATTACTTACAGGGGTTATTGACGGGTATTAAAGAACCCAATGTTTTACATTAATAAGATGAATACTTTTTGAAAATGTTATCGATTTTCATTATGGTTGTTTGATATAAATTTTAGATCCACTTATTGGAATTAGATATGATGAATATCTACCTGATAATCCCGTTCTAAATAAAAGTGTATCGTTAGTTCTATTATAAGAATCCCAACCAACAAAACTACCATTCTTATAAAATCCAACACTATCATAATAGTAGTGAAATGCGCCAACATAAGGAAGATAATCGCCGTGCCCGGTTGAGTATGTACCTGAATCTATGGTTATACCCGATTGTATTTGCTTCCAAGTTCCATTAGCATAAAAATGAATAGATTCAGTAAGCCCGCTGTTTTGAGGAGTTAGGGGGTTGGTAGCACTTGGTGGTAACGCGAAAATACTTTTTATCCAAATCCAGTCCCCTACAATAGAGGAAGCCTGTTGAACATCGGCTTGTTTTTTGCAAGAAAGTAGTAATAAAAAGACTATTATAGGATATCTTCTAAACATAATTAAATATTGATACTTAATTTAACATTAACTCATTAAAATTCAAATAAAAAATGAGAAAACTTCGTATAGTA
>CABHOW010000120.1 GCA_902168225.1 uncultured Flavihumibacter sp.
AGCAATGCAACAGATAGACGTGCTTATTTGCCCCACAAGAGGAAGCGGTAATCAAAGTGCTATTACTAATTTAACCGGACAACCGGCAGTATGTGTACCTATCGGCTTCGATAAAAGAAGTGGGCTTCCGCAGTCTATCACTTTTTTGGGTAATATTTATGGAGAAGCCGCTATTTTATTAGCAGCCAAGAGGTATCAAGAAAATAGTATTTGGAATGATATGCATCCACCGAAATTTAAATAATAGATTTTTATACAAACAAACATTTACCGAAAACAACCACATAACACCATGTCTATGGTAAAGAATGCTGTCGCCATTATAGCGCTATATACACTTATATCCTCTTGTACAACAAGCAAAAAAATAGGAGGTGCAGAAACCACCGCTATAGGCGAGCTAAAGCTCCTTGATAAATATGTTGTTCCCCATAATCTGCAATTTAAAGGAACAACAGTTGGAGGATTATCTAGTATTGATTATAACCCTCAGAAAAATGAATATTATTGTATTAGCGACGATAGATCTAATATAAACCCTGCACGGTTTTATACAACCAATATTGTTATTAAAGAGAATAAGATCGATACGGTTGTATTTACCGATGTACAGTTTTTGCGTACACCTTCGGGCGATACTTTTCCTGATTACCATAAGAATCCCAGGCAATCTGTAGACCCCGAATCACTTCGATTTAATCCTAACAAAAATTATTTTGTATGGACTAGTGAGGGTGAGCGAATGATTACCAATAAGGATACTGTATTGGTAAATCCTGCTATTATAGTTATGGATGTGAAAGGGAATTTTATAGATACTTTTCGCTTACCCGAAAATTTGATCATGCGGCCGAACTCATTTGGACCAAGACAAAATGGTGTTTTAGAAGGAATGAGCTTTGGAAATAATTACAAAGATTTATATGTAAGTGTAGAAGAGCCATTGTATGAAGATGGACCTATAGTGGAAACCTTTGCTCAAAAAACCTGGCTTCGTTTTTTTAAGTTTAATGTAGACACTAAAAAAAATGTGGAGCAGTATGCTTATATGCCCGAAAAAATTGATACCCTTCCCAAACCGCTTAGCGCGTTTAAAATAAACGGGATTTCTGAAATGTTGTACATAGGTAATAAACAGTTTTTAGTAGTTGAAAGGGCCTTCTCTACAGGTAGGCAAAAATGCACCATCAAAATATTTTTGGCGAATGCTTCAAAAGCCTCTGATATTAAAGATGTTCCCTCCTTATTACTTGATGCCCCGGCTTATCCGATGACCAAAAAACTACTTTTTAATTTTGATAATGTAGATCAATTTATCGATAATGTAGAAGGAATAACCTTGGGACCCGTTTTACCTAATGGTCATCAAACAATTGTATTAGTAGTTGATAATAATTTTAGTCAGTTTGAGGAAACACAGTTTATTTTGATGGAAATTATTCCCTAATGAAATGGGTAGCCATTTGTTTTATTTGTTTTTTAATTGGCTGTAAAGCAGGGGATTCCAATACCCCACATATTATTATTGAAACAACTTATGGCGATATTGAATTAGCACTTTATGCGAATAAAGCGCCTAAAACAGTTGCTGCTTTTTTAAGCTTCATAGATAGTGAGTTTTATACAAAAGCCTCTTTTTATAGAGTGCTTAATGATGATAATCAACCCTCCAATGCGCCTAAATCTGCACTTATCCAAGGAGGTATTTGGAAATCAAATCGAGCTAAAGCAATACATATACAAGGAATACCGCATGAATCCACCCGCTTAACCGGAATAAAGCACAGAAAAGGCGTAATTTCACTAGCCAGAACAAAACCCGGAACTGCGAGTACTGAATTTTTTATTTGTATTAACGATGAACCCGGACTTGATTTTGGAGGGGAAAATATACCAGATAAACAAGGCTATGCCGCTTTTGGAAAAGTTATTCACGGCATGGATATTGTAATGAAAATTTATAGACAGAACGAGGTAGATCAATACTTTGATCCGCCGATAACCATATTCTCAATCAAAAGAAAGTAGATATGAAAAACAAAATACAGATTTTAGCATCGGTTGTAGTAATCATCATGCTTACTTCTTGTATGCAAAAAGCCTATGTTCAAAAAGACGAAACCGTTGATTTTTCAAGAATAAATACCTATAGTTGGGCGGATGGAGATGACGATAAAAATTATAATACCAAACGGCCCAATCAAAATGATTTACGGGATAGAAAAATTCACGAAACAATAGATAAATATTTACAGGCTCATGGATGGAAAGCAGTAACAGAAAATCCGGATGTATATATGGTTTTTGATGTAGTAGTAGAAAACGAACAAAAAGATATTAGCACACCGGTATATTCTCAACCCTATACCCGATGGTATTACAACCCGGTAGGAGCCAGATGGGTACCTATTATGTACCCTTCTAACTTTTTAGGGTATAATAACCGAACCGAAACGGTAAAAGAAGGAACATTGACCATTACACTGATGGATCCTAAAACTGACAAAACAATTTGGCAGGGCTGGAGCACAACGGAGATCTACGGAAAGAAAATAACCGATAAAGAAATTGATAGAAATGTAGAGGCGATCGTTAATAAGCTCAAGAAGTTTTAGCAGTAAAACTATAGGAATTATTATACAGAGAAGATTTTTACGGTAAAGA
Organism: uncultured Flavihumibacter sp.; assembly: GCA_902168225.1. Lineage (GTDB taxonomy): Bacteria > Bacteroidota > Bacteroidia > Chitinophagales > Chitinophagaceae > Sediminibacterium. Next base: position 2,665 of record CABHOW010000120.1, read on the forward strand.
GCCAGTAATTTCACATATGCCTTTTCAATTAAAAGCGCCTTATCCGCCCGCCGGCGATCAACCTAGCGCCATACAAGAACTTACTTCCGGCGTTGAGGCCGGCGATCAATACCAAACGCTTTTGGGTGTAACAGGTAGCGGTAAAACATTTACTATTGCTAATGTTATCCAAAATGTACAACGACCAACATTGGTACTCACCCACAATAAAACCCTTGTTGCGCAGCTTTATGGAGAATTCAAACAGTTCTTTCCGGATAATGCGGTAGGTTATTTTGTAAGTTATTACGATTACTATCAGCCCGAGGCGTATATGCCTGTGAGTGATGTGTATATAGAAAAAGACCTGAGTATTAATGAGGAATTAGATAAGCTGCGATTGCAAGCAACCTCTCAACTATTGAGTGGGAGGAGAGATATTATTGTAGTGGCTAGTGTGAGTTGTATTTATGGTATGGGTAACCCTACCGAATATGAAAATGGTATTGTGCGTATTCATAAAGGACAGGTAATATCTCGCCAGGCCTTTCTTCATTCTTTAGTAAATTCTTTATATAATCGCTCTCAGGGAGATTTTACCAGAGGCACTTTTAGGGTAAAAGGAGATACGGTTGATATCAATTTGCCCTACGTAGATTTTGGCTATCGGATCAGTTTTTTCGGTGATGAAATAGAAGAGATAGAAAGCATAGAAACAACTACCAGCAAACGTATTGGGCTAATGGATAATGCGGCGATCTTTCCCGCAAACCTATATTTAGCACCCAAGGATATGATCACACAAGTGATGCATGAAATTCAGGATGAAATGATGCAGCAGGTAGAATATTTTAAAGCCGGCGGAAAATTTATTGAAGCGCAGCGATTAAAAGAACGCGTAGAATATGATTTAGAAATGATTCGGGAATTAGGATATTGTAACGGTATTGAAAACTATTCTCGATTCTTTGATAGAAGAAAACCCGGTACCCGTCCATTTTGTTTACTTGATTATTTTCCCAAAGATTTTTTGTGTGTGATAGACGAGAGCCACCAAACTATTCCGCAAGTAGCAGGTATGTACGGTGGCGATAGAAGTAGAAAATTAGTGCTGGTAGATTATGGTTTTCGGTTACCCAGTGCCATGGATAATAGACCCCTTAATTTCCATGAATTTGAAAGCCTCATAGGGCAAACCATTTTTGTAAGCGCCACACCGGGTGATTATGAATTGGAAAAAACAGGCGGTGTAGTAGTGGAACAGGTAGTGAGACCAACCGGATTACTTGACCCACCTATTGAAATAAGACCCAGCGTAAACCAAATTGACGACTTATTGGAAGCCATTGACGAGCGCGTTAAAAAAGGAGACAGGGTATTGGTGACCACACTCACCAAAAGGATGGCAGAGGAAATGGATAAGTATTTGGGTAGGATCAATATCAAATCAAAATATATTCATAGTGATGTAGATACTTTAGAACGGGTTGAAATATTGCGAGATTTACGCTTAGGGGTAATAGATGTACTGGTGGGAGTGAATTTATTAAGAGAGGGCCTGGATTTGCCGGAAGTATCACTGGTAGCTATTTTAGATGCAGATAAAGAAGGTTTCCTGAGAAATGAAAGGTCGCTTACACAAACAGCAGGCAGAGCAGCAAGAAACGTAAACGGGTTAGTGATATTCTATGCAGACAAGATAACCGAGAGTATGCAACGTACGATCGATGAAACTACACGCCGGCGAGAAAAACAGATCGCTTATAATATGGCCCATGGAATTATTCCGCAAACAGTTATAAAAAGCAAAGAACAAGTATTTGCACAAACTTCTGTTCTAGATATAAAGGGATATGACCCCTCAAATCCCTATGCATTGCAGCAGGATGAAGGATTGGTAACAATGGCAGCCGAAGAGCAGTTGGAATATAAAACGATTCCACAGGTAGAAAAAGCGATTCAGAAAACCAAAAAAGAAATGGAAAAGGCAGCCCGCGATTTAGATTTTATAGAAGCCGCACGATTGAGAGATGAAATGTTTAGGCTACAAAAAGAGTTAGAAGGCATGAAATAAAGTAAATTGTGAATATATAAGTATTGCTATGCATAGATTGTTGTTCTTTTTTCTTTTTATTGAAATTACGGCGGTTTCGGCGCAGCAAAAAATTCCCGCTAAAGTACCCGTTAAAAAATCAATTCAGCTAGTGTATTATAATGAACCATTCCGGCCACAATTTCATTTTACACCGCAAAAATTTTGGATCAATGATCCTAACGGATTGATTTATCATAATGGGGAGTACCACTTGTTTTATCAGCATAATCCTTTTGAAAACAAATGGGGCCACATGAGCTGGGGGCATGCAGTGAGTAAGGATTTGATACGCTGGAAAGAATTGCCGGTAGCACTTCGGGAAGAAAATGATAAAATGGTTTTTTCGGGATCTATGGTGCAGGATACAAAAAATACAAGCGGCTTTGGTAAAAGTAAAGACCAACCTCCTCATGTTGCTATTTTTACAGCCCATGATAGTCTGAGCCAGAGCCAGCATTTGGCATATAGCATTGATAACCTTAAATCTTTTCAACGATATTCGGGCAATCCTGTTTTGGATTTACATACCAAAGATTTTCGGGATCCCAATGTTTTTTGGTTTGAAAAAGATAAGCGTTGGATAATGGCAGTTGCTATGCCAAATGAAAAGATGGTTTCTATTTATTCTTCTTATAGTTTAAAACAATGGTCGTTTGAAAGTGATTTTGGTCCACAAGCAGATACATCAGGTGTTTGGGAATGTCCGGATATTTTTCAAGTACCCGTTGTTGGTGAGCCCGATCAAAAAAAATGGGTGATGTTTGTTTCTCAGAATAGTAGTATGCAATATTTTGTAGGTGAGTTTAATGGCACTCATTTCTTTAACGAGAACCCCTATAATAAAATATTCAGACCCGATTATGGTCCGGATTACTATGCGGCCATCACTTATAAAAACACACCCGATAAAATACCGATAAGTATTGGATGGGTTAATAATTGGAATTATGCAAATGAGATCCCAACAAACCCTTGGAAAGGTGCTATGAGTTTGCCCAGAGAAATAGCCGTAAAAAAAATGGGTAATGAATGGATACTGGTACAGCAGCCAGTAAAGGCCTTGCGCAGCTTGCGTTCTACAGCAGAGATACTAAAACAGCCTGTTCCTGTACAAACAAATTATAAAGTGCCTTTTAGCGGACAACAATTCGAAATGGAATTGGAAATGAAAGCATCCGCACCTTGTATTGCAGGTGTAAAAATTGCTGTTGGTAAGAAACATTATTTCAGCATAAGCTATGATGCTACGTTAGAACAACTAACTATTGATAGGGCTAATACACCATCCGGCTTTAGTAGTCAGTATCCTTATTTCGCCAAGAAAAATGCGTATTTAAAAGCAAAGAATGAAAAAATTAAGCTGCGTATTTTCTTTGATAAAAGTATCATAGAAATATTTGCAAATGATGGGGAACTTGTTTTTACTTCGCAAATATTTCCTGAGCCGGGAGATACAGGGATCAGTTTTTTTAGTGATGGTAATACGGCAATATTTGATAATGTTTGGTTTTGGAGGATGAATCGTAACCGTTAAAAAACGGGGGCTGTGAAGTGTTTATACTCTTTTTTAAACCACAGATAACACAGATTATTACGCGGATAACACAGAGGCGTAATGATCAACGAAATCACGTATAAAGTAATTGGAGCGGCATACCTTGTACATAAAAACTTAGGACCAGGATTATTGGAAAGCTCATATAAAGAATGTCTTTTTTACGAGCTAAATAAACTTGGATTAGAAGTTGAAAAAGAGAAACCCTTACCGCTAGTTTATGAAGAGGTAAAACTTGAAATTGGCTATAGAATAGATATTTTAGTTAATAAGCAAGTAGTTGTGGAAATTAAAGCGGTAGAGCAAATCAATGAAGTTCATTTGGCGCAAATACTAACTTATTTGAAATTAACTAAATCTACATTAGGTTTGTTAATTAATTTTAATGTAGCAGATTTAAAAAAAGGCATTAAGCGGGTTATTAATTCTACTGTGTAATCTGCGAATTAATCTGATTAATCTGCGGTAAAATAACTTTTATGAGTTTTAGAAATTTTAAAATGGTAAGCTATGTGGTATTTGGCCGCGGAAGCTTTCATCAGTTAGACGAAATTTTAGCCCCTCATCGTAAAGGGGAGGCGCCGATGATATTTTTAGTAGACCATTTTTTTGAAGGCAAGCCATTGTTAAATAGGGTTCCGCTTCGCGGAAAAGATAAAGTGATATTGGCCGATGTTACGCATGAACCCAAAACTACTCAGGTAGATGCATTAGCGAAAGCTATTAAAGAAGAATTTGGCACTATTAGCGGCGTTATAGGTATTGGCGGCGGTTCCGTAATGGACTTAGCTAAAGCAGTATCTTTAATGATGAATAACCCCGGTTCTTCAGCAGATTATCAGGGATGGGATTTGGTGAAACAACCGGGCGTATATAAAGTGGGTATTCCTACATTGAGCGGTACCGGCGCCGAAGTAAGCCGAACAACGGTGTTAACCGGGCCCACACGGAAGCTGGGTATGAACAGCGATTTCACGCCCTTCGATCAAATAGTGCTCGATCCTGAATTAACAAAAGACGCGCCCGTAAATCAACGTTTCTATACAGGGATGGATTGTTATATCCATTGTATTGAAAGTTTGGAAGGAACGTATTTGAATGAGTTCTCTAAGAGTTATGGAGATAAAGCATTACAGCTCTGTCAGAAAGTGTTTGTAGAAAAAGATCATTGGGACGACGAAAGCGATGATCAATTAATGATGGCCTCTTATGCAGGCGGTATGAGTATAGCGTATTCACAAGTAGGGGTAGCACATGCAGTGAGTTATGGGCTGAGTTATTTATTAGGAACTAAGCATGGCATAGGTAATTGTATTGTGATGAATCATTTGGAAGAATACTACCCGGCAGGTGTGAAAGAGTTTAAGTACATGGTAGAGAAGAATAATATCGACATACCACAAGGTATTTGCAAAGGACTAACCGATGAACAGTTCGATGCCATGATGAATGTATCGTTGGGCATGAAACCCTTATGGGAGAACGCTTTAGGGAAAGACTGGGAAAAGATAATGACGCGTGAAAAGCTTAGGGCTTTATACGAGAAATTATAAAAGTTTGGCAGCTTTAAGCAAGTCATCCGGGGTATCAATTTCTACACCCATATATTGCGTAAGCGCCATTTTTATAGGAATACCATATTCTAAATAACGCAGACATTCAATTTTTTCTGCCGCCTCTAAAGGCGTTATGGGCCAGTTTGTAAAATCGATCAAGGCTTTTTTACGAAATGCATATACACCAATATGCTCATAGTAATCGATGGTTATTTCTTTACTACGCGGATAAGGAATTACACTACGAGAGAAAAATAAGGCATTGTTATTTCTATCTATTGCTACTTTTACGTAGTTAGGATCCTCAATATTTTTTTGATCTGTTAGTAGTTGCATTAAAGAAGCAACCTGTACTTTATCGTCGTTAAAACAAGCTAATAGTTTTTCTAAAGGCTCTTTTTGCACAAAGGGTTCATCGCCCTGCACATTTACAATAATATCAACATCTAGATCGGCTGCAGCCTCAGCAATACGATCGCTGCCACTCTCATGGTTTTTTTTGCTCATGATGGCCTTACCACCATGCGAACTAATTTCAGCATAAATAATATCGCTATCGGTTACTACTACCACTTCATCAAATAAACCCGTAGCAAGGGTATTATCGTAAGTGTGTCTGATAACAGTTTTATTACCCAGTATTTGCATAAGCTTAGCGGGAAAGCGTGTGGCGGCATAACGCGCGGGAATCATTGCAACTCGCCTCATCATCTATCCGTTTTTATACTCCCATCAAAAGGGATTTTTAATTGAAAACCCAAATTTTGATGGGTGGCATCTTCCAATACATCTAAGCCATAGCGTAATTGTTCAACAGGGGTATAGTTAAAAGTACCAAATAGCCTGTCCCAAATAGAAAAGATATTACCATAGTTGCTATCTGTTTGCGGACGAACATAATGATGGTGTACTTTGTGCATATTGGGCGATACTATGACCCAACTCAATGCATTATCTATCCATAAGGGAATACGCATATTGGCATGGTTAAATTGAGACAGTACAGCACTCATACTCTGGTATAACATTACCAACCACATTGGGGCACCACAAACTAAAACCCCAATAGTAGTAAACACAGCACGAAATACACTTTCACCCGGGTGGTGGCGGTTGGCAGTTGTAGTATCTACATAAGTATCCGCATGATGCACCATATGAAACTTCCACATCCATTTTATCTTGTGTTCAATAAAATGAATAAAATAAGCACCTACTAAATCGAGCAATAACATACCCCCAATCATTATCACCCAAGTAGGCAGTACTACAATTTGTAATAAACCAAATTTATTAGCGATAGCCCAATCACTTGTTTTCACAATAAGTAAGGCAAAAGCAAAATTGACGACAATAGTAGTGATGGTAAAAAAGATATTAATAGAAGCATGCTTCCATTTGCTATAGCGAAAATTAAATAAGGGTACAATACCCTCGATCATCCAAAAAAAAGTAATACCACCTGCAAGTATCAGTGCCCGGTGTAAACTGGGAATCGTACTAAAATATTGTACAATCTGTTCCATCACAATCGTTTTTATGAAGATACAAAATGATTGTTTACATCAACAAGGCTTAATTATTCAACATCAGCGGCATTACCAACATCAGGAGATCTTCTCCCTCGCCCTGCTCGGTAGGTTTAATTAAACCCGCTTTGGTAGGTGTAGACAACTCCATCTTCACTTCATCGGTATCAGCAGCATTTAGCATTTCAATCAAAAAACGCGCATTAAAGGCTATTTGTAGGTCCTCTCCATCATATTGGCAGCTCATACGCTCATTACCTTCAAAACTAAAATCAACATCTTGTGCAGCCATTTGTAATTCACTACCGGTGATATTAAGCGCTACCTGATTGGTGCTTTTGTTACTGAAGACATTTACGCGACGTAAGGCATTTTGAAAATCGTGTTTGTTCACAACCAATTTATAAGGGTTATCTCCCGGTATTACCACTTTATAATCAGGGAAACGCGCATCTATCAATCTACAAATCATATGGGTAGAACCATGTTGTACAAATAAATGATTGCTGTTGTAGCTGATCGTAATTTCATCGCCATTATCAGGCAATGCGTTCTTTAATAAATTCAATGGCTTCTTGGGTACAATAAAAGAGTCGGCCTTGGTAGCAGAGGCATCCGTACGCTTATAACGAACCAAACGATGCGCATCTGTAGCCACAAACTGAACCCCATCTTTACTCAATTCAAAAAATACACCCGTCATAGCCGGTCTTAAATCATCGCTACTCACCGCAAATAAGGTTTTATTAATGGCAGTAAGCAGGGCGCCGCTTGTCATAGTAAAGCCGGTTGTATCGTCGGCAGTTGGCTCTTTAGGAAAGTTATCGGGGTTTTCGCCCATTACTTTATACTTCCCATTGTCGCTGGTAATTTCTACCGCAAAATTCTTGTCTATCGTAAAAGTGAGCGGCTGATCGGCAATATTCTTTAATGAATCCAATAATATTTTAGCGGGAATACACACTTTTCCATTTGCCTTGCTCTCCACGTCCATTTGTACGCGCATTACTGTTTCCAAATCGGTAGCTACCACATTCAATTTCTTATCCTGAATTTCAAACAAAAAATCTTCCAAAATGGGTAATACGGTATTGGCATTAATAACACCACTAATTTGCTGTAAGTGTTTTAATAAAGAGGTAGAGGAAACAATAAATTTCATATGCACGTTTTAAGACTGCAACAAACCTAATGTAAAATGATTAATTTTCCGCATCAAAGTAATATGCTTTTCGCTGAAAAACAACGATTTGTGCAACGAATGTGAATTTGCTAGCTAGATGCCGGTTTTAAACCCTCGATCAGCTGCTGATATTTAAGTCGATTGATTGGTTTTACGATATAATCGGCTACTTCGGAAAACTCTTTAGAGCGCTTTATATCACAATCATCTACAGAAGAGCTTACTACAAAAATGGTGATAGTCTTTTGAAAACGGTCGTTGATTTTATGATATTCCTCCAAAAACTGCCAGCCATTCATAACAGGCATGTTGATATCTAGAAAAATGACATCAGGCAATTCATTCTGGTCAGTAGTAAAACTCTGCTTTAAAAAACCAATAGCTTCACTCCCATTATAAAAGGAAAGTATTTTTTTGGCTAGTCCGGTGCTCTCCAAAATTTTACGGGCGGTAAATTGGTAGATTTTATCGTCGTCTATTAAGCAAACATTGTGTAAAGGTTGTTGCATAGTCTAAACAAATATAACTACTTTCCCAAAAAAAAGCAGTTGATTTTACGCACTCAATCCCTTACCCCTGAGCAGGCATTTATGAAGCTGAAGCATTATTGTGCCTATCAAGAACGCTGTCACCAAGAAGTGAAAGAAAAAGGGTATAGTTTTGGCTTACGAAAAGCCGATGTGGAGCAACTTATTTCCAGATTGATAGAAGAAGATTATCTGAATGAAGAACGTTTTGCCAGACAGTTTGTAGGGGGTCATTTTAGGCTTAAAAAATGGGGAATTATAAAAATTACGTATGCACTTAAACAAAAACAGGTTAGCACCTATAATATTAAAAAGGGACTTTTAGAAATTGATGCCGAAGCTTATCGAAAAACTGCTTTACAATTGATTAAAACGAAGTGGATGGCCTTAAAAAAAGAGCAGTATCGTGTTCGTGAAGCCAAAACACAGGCTTATCTTGCTCAAAAGGGATTTGAGCCGGCACTGGTGCAAGAGCTGATTAAAATAGTCAGAAATGGGGCAAATCAATAAAAGACATATAAAAAAATGGATAGGTTTATTTTTAGGGACCATAGTATCAGGCAGTCTCCTATCGCAGGATAGTGCTTCTTTTTATACCAAGGAAATATCTTTCAAAACAGAAAACGATGCTTATTTATTTCAGCTGAAAGATGCGTATTATACAAATGGGTTTTTCCTGAATTATCAATGGATTAAAAAAGGTACTAAACATAAAATTGTTGAAGGTATTGAATTATCACAACAAATTTTTACCCCGCTCGATAGAACAGCCCAAGTACCTGCAGGAATAGATAGGCCGTACTGCGGCTACTTATACGCACAATATCATAATACCCGGTTTTCCAATAAAGCTGTTGTTAGGTTTACCGGAACGCTAGGTGTGATTGGTAAAGCATCCGGAGGGGAGTGGATGCAAAATTCATATCACGATTTATTTGGCTTTGCTAAATTTAAAGGTTGGCAATATCAAATAAGTAATGCAGCGGCCATTAATGCGGGGGTAACCTATGCTTATACTTTTTATGATAAAGGCCGATTAAAAATTATACCACATATAACTGCAAATCTGGGAACCATATATACAAACGCAAAGCTTGGGGGAACGCTTGTGCTTGGGGTATTCGAAAAAAATGAAAATAGCGCTTTATGGAATGCTAGAATAGATAACAAAAAGGGAGCCAGCAAGCGGAATCATGAATTGTTTTTTTACTGGCAACCCTTTTTTATGGCGCAAATTTATAATGCTACCATTTCGGGCGGACTAGGCACAAATAGCTCAACACAGTATACTACGCCAATAGCTCCCATGATGTTTCAACAAGCATGGGGATTGTGCTATGCGGAAGCAAGGTGGACAACCCGCTTGGAACTGGTATATCAATCTAAAGAAACACCTACACAAACTAATCCGCAACGATATGGTGTGATACAGTTGTGTTATAGGATGCACTAACTTTGTATATATGCTGCCACTTACCATTACACTTATACAATCGGATCTTCATTGGGAAAATAAAGAAGCCAACTTAAATCATTTTGAAAAACAGATCGATACTATAAAACAGCCTACACATGTAGTTGTTTTACCCGAAATGTTTTCTACCGGCTTTAGCATGCAACCGGCGTTGTTGGCAGAAAAAATGGATGGGGAAACGGTTACATGGATGAAAAAAATAGCAGCTAAAAAGAAAATAATTGTAACAGGCAGTGTTATCATTGAAGAAGACGGAAATTATTATAACCGCCTCTTATGGGTTTTACCTAACGGAGAATTAGCTCACTATGATAAGCGACATCGATTTGCTTTTGCCGGTGAAGACCAACAGTATACAGCCGGTAATAAAAGACTGATTACTTCGGTGAATGGATGGAAAATAAACTTACAAGTGTGCTACGATTTGCGATTTCCGGTATGGGCAAGGCAACAAACAACCGAAAAACCGGAATATGATCTATTGATTTATGTAGCTAATTGGCCTGCACGCAGAAGCTATGCTTGGAAACAATTATTGGTTGCGAGAGCTATAGAAAACCAGTGCTATGTAATTGGTGTAAACAGAATTGGGGAGGATGGAAATGGAATTGAACATAGTGGCGATAGTATGCTTATAGATCCATTAGGAGAAGTGATTTACACCAAGTCGAACGGATCAGATATTTTCACACATACGCTTGATAAGGAAGCAATAGAAACGATAAGAGAAAAATTCCCTTTTTGGAAAGACGCAGATCGGTTTATGATACATTCAAACAATAGTTATGAAGTATAGCTATGCAGCTAAACAATTATTTACCGGCACAGAATGGATAGATCACGGAGTACTTGTTGTAGAAAATAATATAATAACTGCGATTGAGCAGCGAGAAGAAAAAGATGCAGTACCTATTATTGCACCGGCTTTAATTGATTTACAGATATATGGAGCCGGCGGGAAACTCCTAAGTGTATTTCCGGAAGCAGAGTCTATTCAACAATTACATGATTATTGTAAAGAAGGCGGTGCCAGCTGGTTTCAGCCAACTGTTGCCACAAATACAACGGCAGTGATTCATGCTTGTATAGACGCTGTAAGAACCTATAAGCTAGAGGGAGGAAAAGGCTGTATCGGATTACATGTTGAAGGCCCCTGGATAAATACCGAAAAGCGAGGAGCACATTTGGCTGATTATATTCATGCTCCAACTATGGAAGAAGTAAAAGCACTACTTGATTATGGAGAGGGGATAATTACTATGATAACGCTAGCTCCTGAAGTGGTAAGCGATGAGATCATTCAATATATACAAAGTAGAGGAGTTATTGTGTCTGCAGGGCATACCAATGCGAGTTATGCAGAAGTTACCAATTCATTCAATAAGGGAATAAAAACAGCTACGCATTTATTCAACGCCATGAGTGCATTACAGCATAGGGCTCCCGGTGTTGTAGGAGCCATTCTCGATCATCCTACCGTTTGCTGTAGTATAGTTCCTGATGGGTATCATGTGGATTTTGCAGCGATACGCATTGCAAAAAAAATAATGGGGCCTCGCTTATTCGCTATTACAGATGCTGTTACTAATACTAGTGTAGGTCCCTATCCGCATCAGCTTATGGGGGACCGCTATGAAGCGAATGGTATTTTGAGCGGATCGGCACTTACGATGTTGCAATGCGTAAAAAATTTTCATATTCAATGTGATATTGAACTTGGTGAAGCGATACGTATGTGTAGCTTATATCCTGCAAAAATTATGGGGTTACCATATATTTCCGGAAGATTAGAAATTAATGAAAGAGCCGATTTTATTTGTTTGGATGAAAAGCTAAATCACATTCGAATAGAATAAATGAACGGCAGAAGAAGAATATTAATTAGCGGAAATGATCGCTACGTGTTGAGCGTTAGCTCGCATCATTTTCATACCCTCAGTAAAACGCATAAAGTGCAACCCTTTCAGCTTTTTGTTGAGAATACTGATTTTGTATAATAAATTCAAATGCTTAATAATTTCCTTCCAGGCAAATAATATAGAATGTGAAGGATCATAAATATGTGTAGGATCACTTCCTGCGCCATTTACTTCAATGATATAAAAGTCTTTCCCTGCTTTAAAACTTTCCCAATCACGAAATCGAATATCAATTCGTCCGTAATAGAACTCAGGAATTTCTAAACAGATTTTATGGAAAGTCTCTTGAAGCGTATCGTCTATCCTATCACTCCAATCTATGAACCGCGAACCACGGGCGTGGTTACCGTATGGGACTAATGTGTATTTTTCGCCCGCTTCAAGAATCTTATGTAATAACGACCCTTCATTTTTTTCAAGCGTTGGAAGTTGTAATAAATATCGATTATTCTGAATCAGTATCTCTCGGATGCTAGATTTTCCGTCTCCTATAATGGTTACAAATTCCTTTCCTACTATTCCGGTAATAATACCTAATTTTTCTCCCGGAATTTTACAATAAAATATACCTGCTTCTTCTGTATAAGTAATATATGATTGAACGAGAAAGGGAACTTTCGATTGTAGCAGGTAAGCATTTAACTCGATCTCATTGCTAATTAACTTTACTTGCATACCCCGCATACCAATATCGGGTTTAGCAATAAAAGGAAAATCGATACCAACACGTATTATTTCAGCTAATACAGTTTTCATATCTACTCCCGGCTCGAATAATAGCGTAGTTGGATAAAAATGGGACGGTAGTAAATCATAAATTTTTTTCTTGCTTTCCATTAAAAACCCACCGTTTTCAATAGATGGATTTGCTGCATTAAAAAAAAATACAGCTCGTGCTTTTAGCATAAGCCAAGCCCAATAAAAATAAATAGGAAAGTAGATTACATGAAAAGGCCAATATTCCCAATGGGTTATTTTGATATATAATCTTTTGAAATAATAAGGATCTTTATTGCGCATGTGTTAGAAAAGAAGAAAGATAATTCTTGTGTTGCAACAAATCGAGATAATGCATCTCTAATTCGGTATCCCCGGTTACAATACCTGTAATGCTTACAGTATACAATTTGTTATCCCTATTCATTAATAAATCAGTTGAATGATTACCATCGCCGGCAAATTGGTGAAATGACAATAAATCAAGGATAGTAGGAGAAGTATTTCTTTCTAACCATTGAGTAAACCACTTAGCTCTTTTTTCTCGGGTGGGAAGATCATACAATGTTACAGACGACCAAATATGCGCCAGCCTTTCATCCAGTTGCTCTATATATTTGTTCCATCCATTCCATCTACAAATATGCAAAACACCTTGTATAAATAATACCAATGTAAAAGGCTCAATTTTGTTCAATAAAAGGGTATTAAAACTATGGATGGGATCTTTTGATTCAAAAATATCAAGAAAGATAAGTCCCCTACTACGGCGATAAGGGTATTCAGGAATATGATTTTCAAAAGCACCGTTTAATAAAATGGCTACATCGCCGGTTTCTTTTAGAGCGATCCAGGTTCCACCGCTATCGGGATCTTTCGGGAAAATAAGCCTAGAACCAGATTTTGTTTGCACCATTGCCGGTTTATAAGCGATGGCACGAGTAGATTTCTCATCACGATTAGAGCAAATCAGTACTTTTTTTCCTAGGGGAATAAAACTTACTGTGCACATTTTGATTCTCTGAATTTAAGTGTAGAAGAGGCTACACCAAAAGAGTTAGGTAATGAAATATTGGTTTCGGTAATTATGGCTACACGAATGAGTGCCATATGATGAACCGCATGCTCAATATTATATATTAATTCTCTATAGTAATTTGTTGCTACTATAACTTGATTGTCAATTCCATATTCAGAAATTAACTGCAGAGATTTGTCCGGCTTTTGGAGCAGGGAGTTCAATTCATCTAATTTTTCAATACCTATATGTTGATTAGATTCAATTAAATAGTCGCGCTTTCTTGCCTCATAATTTACGTTTCCCACTTCATAACCTGAAAAAAGCTCCTGAAATAACTCAATCACATGTCGGGTATGCGCACCGATACTGGCACCCGATAATACGGGGATGGCTTTCGTGTACTCTTGATTAGAAAGCGCAAGTAACAGTTCTTTCAGTTGTAGCAAAAGTTCGTTAACCGGTTGTTGTAAAACCATGAATAGTTGTAATTAAAATATGTACGATCTTTAAGCCTTACGAGCTTGTATAAAACCAAATTTTTTTTCTCTATTTAGCCATGCCAATATGCCGCTAGCAATAAAAACAGTTAATGCATAAGCAAATAACTGACCACCATCTCCTCTTACTTCAATACCTAAAACTGCTAAATGTGATACAATAGCCCCACCCATGATACCCATTGCCAGTAGGGCACCGAATACCGTTGTAGAAGGGATTAATAATAGCACAGAAGCGATAAGTTCGGCAATTCCGGTTCCAATACGCCCCCAGGGTTCTATTCCGAGTGTTGAAAAAATAAATACCGATTCAGGTGCTGCCGTGAATTTAAAAAAAAGGGTCTGTAGCATGATAACTGCTGCTATAATGCGAAGGAGCCATGGGAAAATTTTATTTTTTGTCATGTTTTGAATAGTTAATCTTCTGTAGTTACAATTACATCGATCATTTTTATTTTCTCTTCTTTGCTAAACTCAGGTGTACTTGTGTCATTTGTTGTTCTAAATAATTTGATAAGCATTTTATTTTGAATTGCAAATCGTTTACATAATATACAAATGAACAAATGGTTCCAAAGTTGAATTCGTTGCCAAATGCCGAGTTTTTTTTCTTCTTGCTTATTGATATAATCTACTGCCTCTTTACAGCTTATACGGAGTTTCATACTCGTAAATTATTGAGTTACCCATTTTTTTTCAATACACCCCCTTAACTGAACTTTTGCGCGATGAATAAGCACCCAATAATTAGACGCACTAATATTTAACTCCTTACAAATAGTTTCACTGTCCATACCATCTAGGTACTTTAAGCTAAAAACGGCGTCCTGTATAGCTTTTAGCTTTTTTCGGCAGCTCAATAAAATAGCATAGAACTCCTTTTTCTCAAGACTATTATTAGGATTGATGGAAAAATCTTGTGGCCGTTCGGCTTTACTCCAATGATCCGCTTCATCAAAAAAGATATCTTGAGTGGCATCACTATGCCCTAAAGAATCAGTAAGCCGTGTTGAAGCTTTTCGGTAGTGATCAATAATTTTATTTTTTAAAATGGTAGTTAACCAAGTTTTTACAGAAGCTTCTCCATTGTATTGCTCAATATTTTTCCATGCCGAAACAAAGGTTTCCTGTACTAAATCTTTTGCTAAATGCTCATCTTTTACTCTTGATATGGCAAACCCAAGTAATTGACTTGAATAGGCATTAACCCACTCCGAAGCGAGATGCGCATGTTTTTTATCAGACATACACGAGATATTTTTTTAAAGTAGAGCCAATCGTATTCGAGCTTTTTCTTACATGTAAGGAGTAAATTACATGTTTT
The DNA here is from genome assembly GCA_902168225.1 of uncultured Flavihumibacter sp. GTDB lineage: Bacteria > Bacteroidota > Bacteroidia > Chitinophagales > Chitinophagaceae > Sediminibacterium. Next base: position 18,041 of record CABHOW010000120.1, read on the forward strand.
TAATGATAAAATTTAACCCAACTGGCATCTGCTTTTTGTTTAAGTGAAACCTCGTCCTTATTCCAGGTTTTTAAAGTGTTGTTAAAGAACTTGTTATAGAATAAATACAGTTTACCGTTTAATATTTTAAATGTTTCGGGATCTATATTTACCTTTTCACCGGTTGCCCCCATAGCATAGGCACACCATCCACCGTATTGGGGTTCATATTTTTCAGGAGACTGTTTAAATAGGGCTGCATTTTTCTCCGAAGAAAAATAATACACTATTCCTTCATTAACCACACTCCACTCTTTTTTACCCTCAATAGCCTTATTTTCGGTAAAATATGCCACGGGATCATAGCCCGCGATCGCTACTTTATTTTTTGAAAGATTAAATTGTTTTTTTCTGGCATCCACATTCGTTTGCGCAAACGCTACGCTAAACAGGGTTGCCATAACCGTAAAGGAAGTAATTAACTTTTTCATACATGTTTTTCTATTCTACGATAACGAAAGAAAAAACTTACGAAAAACTAAAAGAGATAGTAGAATTAAGCCTATGTTAATTTAGGCTGGGTGACGATGCAGCCTTTTTTTGCTTTTTCTTACCCGTAATATCTGTGAAGATCCGGTCTATATAAATAGCCGTACCGAGGCTATAATAAAAGCCACTATAGTTCTGCTTTAAATCGGTATCATATATTACAGTACGCATACCCACAATAGCATTCAATCCGAAATAGGTTAAAAAATGCCAGCCTTTTTTATCGGGGATAATGAGATTAAAGGATAATCCCATGCCAATTGGTATAAAGGGTTCTTTTCGAGTCGCAGAGGTATTTTTTGCTGGTGTTGGGGCAGTACCAACATATACTTTATTACTGTTGCTTGAATCTATTTTCACTTTACCATAACCAATTTCCATTACCATACTCATTTCCCATCTTCTTCTTCTTATAAGGTATGGCTCAATATATACGGTGCCGAAAAATATTGTTTGGCTAACCTGACTAATATTGGTTATAGTTTGGGTAGAGTTTTGAGTCCTAATTCTAGTGCTATCTTTTTTTGCATCAAAATCTGCGTTGAATGTATAACCTCCAATTCCGAATTTATATTTATCATTAACCAATAAACCAACTCTATAACCCCAGATATTAATGTCTTTATTATTATCTCCAATGAAGGAAAACCGTTGATCAAAATCACCGGTAGGCTTTATAGATGGTTTTTGATTTTTTAGTGAATCAAAATATGCTGAACCGGTTACATAGGGCTTTGTTGATTTTCGGGCTTGCGGTTCACTTTCTTGAATTTGAGCATGTAAAGAAGCAAGCAGCAAGAAAAAGAAAACAGATGTGTAAATTTTTAAGTATCTCATAACATAGTCGTATGTGAAGATACGAAAAGAAGTATTAGTGCAGTTTTCTCCTTAATATTTCTTCTTGAATTAGCGCCATTTTTAGGTCAATTCCCCGTTTGATGGCATAGGAAGAGGGGTTTATTTCCCAATCGGGCATTATGCCTCTCCCTTTGGTTCTTGTGCTATCCATCACTAATCGATACATAGGTAAACGCACTCTTAGCTTTGAATGTGGAAGTTTTATTTCAGGAATGTGCATGGCAGAGTTTCCATACCACCCCCCACCTGTTTCTTCTCCAACTACTTTTACATTTTTTTGCCCTTTAAGCGATGATACGAACATAGTTGCTGCTGAAAAACTATATCCACCCTGCACTAAATAAATATTTCCGCTAAAATGATTTTTTATACGTGGCTGAAAATAATGCCGTTCAAATCGGCGATAATGAATAGTTCCATCATCTGCTTTCTTACCTGCAATATTCATGGCAATCCAATAAATCCAAGAGGGGTGAATATATCGACCATATTCAAACTTTCGGCTGATGGCTTGTACCGTATCCCCAACTTTAAAAGGGTGATCGGTTACATATTTAGTAAGTTTTATATAATTATCTACTTTTCCACCCCCGTTTTCTCTTATATCAATAACTAAATCGGTTATGGCTAATTGGCGTATGGTACGAAAGCTTCTTCTGAAAAACCGCTTTAATTGCCCACCTGAAAAACTGGTCAATCTCATTACAGCAGTTTTATTCGTACTATCAATCAATAAGACCCTTTTTGATAATAAGTTCCTAGCTCTTCTACTCAATTTAGGAATTGTTTGTGGTGGAATGGGTGTTGGTAGTACCGGTAATCTTTTTAGGGAAGAGTCTCGCTTAGGTGGCATTAATGTAAACGACTTAAGATTCACAGATGCAGGCTTACCGGCACTATCTACATATTGAATAGTAAAAACAGAATCTATACCAAAGACCCACTTGTACCAATCGGAAAAGTTATTGCTTAGTACCTGGTTTTTGTGATTGATCGCATATCCATCTGTACTGATATAATGAAAAATACTGTCGATAATTTCTTTATTAGCCCTTTTGTTGATGCCGGTAATAATGGTTCCTCTCTTAAGTGTAGTATCAAATATATATCTGTTTGCCAGTACCACCATGCTATCTTTCCATACCTTAAGAGAAAGAGGAAATGCAGGATATCTAAGTGTGGTTAATCGTTTCGTTAACCTTTTCGAATAACGAACAGAGGTATGTCCACAACGTATTTCACTAACCCAATAGGCTATTTTTTTCCTGAATTCAATTTCATTTAGCGTGTCGGGTAAGTTGTTGTATATCGTATTAAATACGCTATCGATATGCCCCTTAGAGCTATACCAATATAAACTTGGGTGATTAGCCTCCAATATTTTTTTGAGTAACTGCATATCCTTTTGCATTTCTTGTTGCGAAAAGCGAGGAATTATTTGTGCAGTTGTTATAGAAAGAAATAAAATACAAATAAAAGCTAAAACATTTTTTTTACACATGTTTATTTTTTAAAGGCATTCCAGCCTTGGGCGGTTATATCAAATTGGTTGCCTCCCTTGGTTAGTAATTTCCTGCCTTCTTGAATATCTGTCATGTATCCGATTACACTTATTTCTTCATTCAAAACGATTTTCTCGTGATCTTCTTGTTTAAGTGTAAAAATTAATTCATAGTCTTCCCCGCCATTAAGGGCACAAACAGTAGGATCTAGGCCAAATTTAAAAGCAGCTTTTCTAGTGCTTTCGTTTAAGGGCAGTTTTTCTTCATAAATCCTGCAGCCTAATTCGGAGGCTTTACATAAATGCAACACTTCACTACTGATACCATCACTTATATCCATCATGGAAGTAGGGATAATCTTATTTTTTTCAAAAAACTCGATGATATCTTTTCTGGCTTCGGGTTTTAATAATCGCCCAACGATATAGGATTCGTTTTCTAAATCGGGCTGTATTTGCGGATTCTCTTGATAAATTTTCTTCTCTCTTTCCATCAAGGTAAGTCCTAAATAAGCACCTCCTACATCACCCGAAACACAAATTAAATCTCCTTTTTGAGCAGTGCTTCTTTTTACAAACTGATCGGGGGCAACTTCACCGATAGCTGTTACAGAAATTACAAATCCCTTTAATGATGAACTAGTATCACCTCCAATAAGATCAACCCCATATTTGTCGCACGCAATATATACCCCCTCATAAAATTCATTTAGGGCTTCCACACTAATTCTGTTACTCAAACCGATACTGATAGTAATTTGGGTTGGTTGTGCATTCATCGCATAAATATCGCTTAGGTTCACTATTACAGCCTTATACCCTAAGTGTTTTAAGGGAGTATACATCAAATCAAAATGGATACCCTCTAATAAAAGATCAGTAGTAATAACGGTTTGTTTCCCAAAATGATCAATGATTGCTGCATCATCTCCTACTCCTAAAATGGTTGATGCATTCTGTATTTCTATATTTTTTGTAAGATGTTCAATTAAACCGAATTCACCCAGTGCAGCTATTTCTGTTCTTTGTTCCATAAAGTATTTTTAGAATGGATTACCATTTACTATACCTAATAATTCATTGTGAATCTTACCGTTAGTGGCTAATAAATGAGGTTGATAAGGCGAATAATGATTACCTGCAAAGTCGGTAACTTTTCCCCCCGCCTCTTCAACCATTAAAAATCCGGCGGCACTATCCCAGGCTTGTAATTTATGCTCGTAAAACCCATCAAATCTGCCCGCCGCAACCCAACAAAGATCTATTGCAGCACTTCCCAATCTTCTCACGGGAACTCCTTTGCGAATTAATTTTTCAAAAACCGTAAGCGGGCCATTGGGGGTATCTAAATAGGTATAGGGGAAACCGGTTACTAAGCAACTTTCTGCCACATTGGTTTTATTACTCACCCCAATTTGCTTATCGTTTAAGGTGGCTCCAAATCCTTTTTGGGCAAAGAAAAATTCATCTAAAAAAGGGTTGTAAACTGCCCCTAGTATCATTTTGCCATCTTGCTCTACCCCAATACTTACACAACAGATCGGAATCCCATTTGCGAAATTAACGGTACCATCTATAGGGTCAATAATCCATTTATAGGTAGAATCTTGAACAATTTCGCCCGATTCTTCACTCAAAATAAAGTGGTCGGGGAAATCGGCTTGAATAATATCCATAATGGCTTTCTCGGCGGCATGATCGGCCTCGGTAACTAAATTATTAACTCCCTCTTTATTAGAGATTACAAAAGAACCATTAAAAAATCGTCTTAATTCTTGTGCACCGGCTTCGGTAGCTTTAAGTAAGGTTTGTTTTAACATGGTGCAAAAGTAACTCAGATTCATCATCTTTGAAGCCTATTATACGGAATGGATGTATCTGTTATCATAGTAAATTATAAAGACTACGGTTGTTTACATAACTGTATTATATCAGTAATGCGTGCTTTGCAAGAAATAAGCGGGGAAATTATTGTAGTTGATAACGCCTCTGTATCTCATGAACAGTTGGTAATGCAAAAAGAATTTCCACTCATATCTTGGATCATTAATCATGAAAATAAAGGCTTTGCGAAAGCAAATAACCAGGCTTTAGGTACTGCAAAAGGTCGTTTTTTTCTTTTTTTAAATCCGGATACGATAGTACCCCAACACATTTTCGAAACGCTTATTCCCTATTTGGATCAACATGCAGAAGCGGGGGCTGTTGGCGTAAAGATGGTTAACGGGAAAGGGGATTTTTTGCCGGAAAGTAAAAGAAATATACCGGGTGTACGCGCAGCTTTTTTTAAAATGACAGGGTTCGCTAAACTTTTTCCTAACTCTTCTTTTTTTAATGCATATGCATTAGGCGGATTTTCTAAAAATGGTATATACAAAGTAGGCGCTTTAACAGGGGCTTTTTTATTGGTAAGAGAAGAGGTGGTTCATAAAATAGGGGGGTTTGATGAGCGTTTTTTTATGTATGGAGAAGATATTGATTTTTGCTATCGAATGCAAGCAGGGGGTTTTGAGGTTCATTATGTAGGCACTTTACAAATAACACACTTTAAAGGAACCTCCACCAATAAACATAGTACCCTATACCGGCAACATTTTTATGGCTCCATGGAACTATTCGTAAAAAAATACAGTCCGACAATTTATAGCCGAACTGCAAAATGGATATTGGTATTAGGAATTCGTTTAGCGAGATGCTTGGCTGCGATTAAGAGTTTCCTGCTTAGCCTTCGCTAAGGCTGCTGATTTTTTGTCGAACTGTTTTATAAAAATAGAACAACCGGCAATTAGTATAAGTAATAAAAAAGAGTATCCCATCATTTTGGAAGAACTTTCTATTTCTTCGAATGTTTTTCCTTGTCGCTCTCTGTAATTTAAAATCTCCATCTTATTTCTTTTCTTCAAAGTTATACTGTACATATCCGGGTATATTTTGGGTTTTCTGTGTTTTATATCATTAAATCGTCATCATTTAGCCATTACCATGGAGGATGATCTTTTAAATGCTAAAGGAGATCTGCCATATTCTTTTTTAAAGCAAGCGCAGAAATAGGGTGCCGAATTAAACCCTGTTGTATAAGCGATGTCTTTAACGGAACCTAAATTTTGACGGAGCATTATTTCCGCTTTCATCAGTTTAGATCGAATGATATATTTTTTAGGAGTGGTTTGATAAAAACGAAGAACCCATCTCTCTAGGGTGGAGACGCTCATCGATAATTTCTCGGCAATTTCCTGAACCGAAAAAGTGTTTTCATCGATTGTTTCTTCAACAATCATATTAAAACTTTTTTTGAATTCTTGTTCAAAATTAGCCGGGTTATTGGCCTCTTCTTTTAGGAATAACTGCTTTTCAAATTGATTTTGCATTTCTTTTTTCAAGGCCACCAGGTTTTTAACCTTAAGGAGAAGATCATTGATTTTGAAGGGCTTTACGATATAATCATTAGCTCCCATTTCTAATCCCATGCTAATCTTATCATCACTGTTTATGGCCGACATTAATACAACCGGTATGGCAGCAAGCTTTACATCATTTTTAAGAATGCGTAAAATAGAAAATCCATCCAGTGGAAAAGGTAACATGATATCAAGTAAAATAATATCAGGTATTTCAGATTTTAATACCGCCAATGCATCAATGCCGTTTGATACAGCAATTACTTTTGTGGAATACGATAAACTTTCGTACAACGACTCTCGGAGTTCTTTGTGGTCTTCAACCATCAGTACTGTAGGGTGATTCATATGTAATTAATTATGGTTTATGATTTGATTATCGAATTCAAGTAAAAAAGCAGTTCCCTTCCCCTCGCTGCTTCTTACAGTAATGCTGCCTTTATTAAGGGTGATGAAGTATTTTACAATCATCAAACCTACCCCTGTGCCTTCTATATTACCCACATTTGAGCAACGTACAAAAGCCTTGAACAAAGAATTTAATTCAGCATGGGGAATACCAATTCCATGATCTATTAGCAATAAACTCCAACTTTTTTTACGCATGCTTACGCGCAGTATGGGAGCTTTTTTGGAGGTGGAATATTTAAAAGCGTTGTCTATGAGATTGCACAGAATATGCTTAAGCTGTACAACATCTATCCAAACCGATTTTTTTTTGGCTGATAACACCAAATGCAGTGTTCTTCCATCTTTCCAAGGGCTATAATAATCGGTAATTAATCTCCGGATAAAAACAGGAATATTGGTTGATTGCGGATTGGCAACGATACTGTTGGATTCGATTTTGCTTACGTATAAAAAATCATTTAGCAGTTGCGACATCTTATCTACCTGCTCATTGATTCTCCCAATATATTTTCTACCAAAAAAATCCTTTCCCAAACCCGCTTTTTCTGCCGCTAGCCCTATTAACTCACTACTGGATAGTATTACCGACAAAGGAGTACGTAACTCATGAGAAACCAAACTCACAAAACTGCTTTTCATTTCATTTAATTTTCTTTCTTGCTCAGCCATTTTCTTTAGTTCTTCCTCTGCCTGAATATGACTGGTTACATCGGTAAAAAATACAGCCCAACTTTTTCTAATATTATTTAACTCAAAAAAAGGAATGATGGTAAACTCCAGGATCATCATTTGGTTGTGTACATTCTCCATCCATATATGTGGTAATAATTGTCTGGGGGGTTCTTCTTCTTGAACTACTTGTTTAAAGTATTCCATGAAAACAGCTTCTCCCTTTAAAAAATAACTGTCTAATTGTTGTGGACGAATGGCTTTGATGCCAATTACCTCAATCCACTTTTTATTGGCAAAGCCAATACTCAAATCGCTATAAATAGCTACCACCATTTGATTCATCCCATTAACCAAACCCCTGAAAGTATTTGCTCTTTTTTGTTCCTGTATTGCTTGGGTGAGCTGATCCATGAATGTTTGGTTTTAAGCAGTATTTAGTTTTTGCCGAATTTCTAACAGTCTTTTCTACATTTCGCACTACTAAATTAGCCCGTCAAAAACGGTTGAATTGCAGTGTTTACGCCTCTTTTAGTGTAGTTCTTCTACTACAATGCAACATGCTTAAAAACTATCATGAGCTGAAGATTCGCTGAAACGCTCAGGCATACAATCTGATGAGCTTTGGCTCATGAAAAACAACATACTTAAAAACATTATTTTGTTGGCACTATTCCTAAATAGTGCTAGCATGTTAAAAGCTCAAATTATTGCGGGCTTTTCCACCGGCGCAAGCGCCTACTTCGGCGATCTTATTGCAACCCCGGCTTTTTTCCAACAGATGTCTCCCAGTGCAAGCGCTGATATTGGTATGAGCCTCGGCTCAAGGTTACGCGCTCGTCTTAATGTTGCCTACTTAAAAGTGCGGGGCGACGATAAAAAGTCGCCTTATTGGCCAACCCGTAACCGAAACCTTAATTTTCAAAGCAATATTTGGGAATTAAGCGCCATTGCCGAGTTCGATATTTTCAAATCAGAGAATGTGCTTATTACACCATACCTCTTTGGCGGACCCGGTATATTCATCTTTGACCCTACCACTATTGACAGATATGGTAATAAAGTGCATTTAAAGTATGTGGGCACAGGCGGACAACTAACCACTATTTCTGCCCTACCACAAGAGGGTAAACAAGTACTCAATGCACCTCGACAAGCCTATGAAACCCAGGCTACTTGTATAGTGGGAGGGATAGGATTAAGAGTGCCGGTAGGCGAAATGTATACTATTGGGGTAGAGCTTGGCTACCGATTTACGAATACAAACGATTTAGATGATGTAAGTACAAAAGCATATCCTGCCAAAGGAAGTATATCTGACTATGCCTATTCTTTGGCTTTTAGGGGTGATGAAATTATTAAGGGGGCTGAGCCCGGATGGCAACCCCGGGGTAACCCCGATAAAAATGATACCTACTATTCTATACAGGTAAGAGTATCAAAAACACTTAACTTTAGTAGCTCACCCTATAAAAAGTGGTATCGATAGCCAATTTTTTTTAGCTTCGTGGCTGTAAACTGTTATAGCTAACGATGGCGATAATCGATCTTAAATTACCCAATACTATTTTAAAAGCATTACGCTTACCACAAAATAATTTAAGAAGGCAGCAGCTTAAGGTACTCAAGAAATTACTGAAAAAAGCAAGGTTTACTTCTTTCGGTCAACAATACCGATTTGATGAGATCTTATTGAGTAAGCATCCAGGGAAAAAATTTCAGGAGATTGTTCCCACCTTTAACTATAATAAAATATATAAAGAATGGTGGCATAAAACCTTGGAGGGGCAATCGGATATTTGCTGGCCAGGGAAAATTAAATACTATGCTTTAAGTAGCGGTACCAGCGAAGCAGCCAGTAAGTATATTCCCATCACAAACGATTTATTGAAAGGCAATAAGATCGTTATGATTAAGCAGTTATTGAGCTTGCTTACCTACGAAAATATTCCCTATGCATCTATTGGTAAGGGCTGGCTCACTTTAGGCGGAAGCACAGAATTGCAAAAAGGTCCCGGCTACTATGCAGGCGATTTAAGTGGAATTACCGCTAAGAAAGCACCATTTTGGTTCCAACCCTTTTATAAGCCCGGAAAAAAAATTGCGAAGCAACGCGATTGGAATAAAAAAATCAACGAAATAGTAGAAAAAGCCCCCGAGTGGGACATCAGTTTTTTAGTAGGCGTGCCTGCATGGATTCAGATGTGTGTAGAAATGATTTTGGAAAGATATAAGCTCAGTCATATCCATGAAATATGGCCTAATCTTTCCTTTTTTGTTCATGGCGGTGTAAGCTTTGAACCCTATAAAAAAGGGTTTGAAAAAATGTTAGGGAAGCCTATTACTTATATCGAAACGTATTTAGCATCAGAAGGATTTATTGCCTATCAAGATCGTCAATACGCGGCGGGTATGCGCTTGGTAACCAATGAACATATATTTCATGAGTTTGTGCCCTTCGATGAAAATAATTTTGATGCTGACGGTGAAATGGTAGAGAACCCCGAAGTACTCATGATTCATGAAATAGAAGAAGGGAAAGATTATGCCTTATTGATAAGCACAACGGCCGGAATCTGGCGCTACTTAATAGGGGATACCATTCGGTTTGTTGATAAGGAGCGGGCAGAAATCATTATCACCGGCAGAACCAAACATTTCTTGAGTTTAGTTGGCGAACATTTGAGTGTTGACAATATGAACAAAGCCATACAAATGGCAAGTGAGCAATTTAATATTTGTATCCCTGAGTTTACGGTATGTGGTGTTCCGCATGGTAATTTCTTTGCGCATCAATGGTATATTGCTTGCGATGATGTTAAGGCCGATCCGGTTAAAATTGGTGCCTTTATAGATGATTGTTTAAAGGAGCTGAATGATGATTACGCTGTTGAGAGAAATAGCGCCTTGAAAGAAGTGCGGCTTCAAGTATTGAAAGAGGAGCAATTCATGGACTTTATGCTTAAAAAAGGAAAAATCGGCGGACAGCATAAATTCCCGCGGGTGCTAAAAGGAAAAATGCTCGACGATTGGAATGCTTTTTTAGAAGCGGCTATCATTGCTAAAACAGAAAACGCCAAATTATCGGCATGAAGTATTGGTTAACGGCATCATTTGTATTCATTTGTTTAGTTGCTACTCCACAACAAAAAATACCCGATTCCTGTAAAGTTTTATTTATAACCACAAAAGGTGAATTCGTTATTGAAGCGTATAAGCATTGGGCACCGATTGGTGTTGAGCGTTTCTATCAATTAGTAAAAACAGGCTATTATAATAATAATTATTTTTTTAGGGTTGAAAAAGACTATGTTGTTCAATTTGGGATAACACCCGATCCGGCTAAAAGAAATAATTGGGATAGAAGCCGATTGCAGGATGAGCCCGTAAAAGAAAAACACGTGAAAGGAATGGTGGCTTTTGCACGCTCAGGGAAAAATAGTAGGAGTGCACAACTATTTATTGATATCAACGATAATAAAAAATTAGATACAACTATGCGGGAAGGCGTGCATGGTTACCCACCTATCGGTAAAGTACTTAAAGGCTATGAAGTATTAGAAGCGCTAAACGGACAGTATGGAAGGGATATTTTGCCTTTACAAGATTCTATTTATAAATATGGGAACGCATATTTAGACAAGCAATTTCCCGGCTTAGATAAAATTATTAAAGCTATCATTATCAAATAGCCAAAGTATGTATCCTGCATTGATAAAAGGCATAGCATTAGGACTTTTACTAAGTATTTCTGTTGGCCCGGTTATTTTTGCGATCATTAAGCAGAGTATTAATAACGGGCATAAAGCGGGTTATGTTTTTGTTGCAGGCGTTTCAGCCAGTGATATAACACTGGTACTCGTTTGTAATTTATTTACTGCATTATTTGAAACGGCATTGAATCATAGAACTTCTATTGCTATTATTGGGAGTTGTTTTTTAGTGGCAGTAGGCATCTATACTTTATTTTTTAAAAAACTAACAACCGATGAGGAAAATAATGTGGTAGATAAGAAAATGCGCAAGCGCGATTTTCTAGGTATTTTTATATCGGGCTATTTAATGAATATACTCAACCCGGCTGTTTTCATTTTTTGGTTAGCATGGACAACTGCTATCTTGGGAGATGCAGCCGCTGCCGCCAGTCCTTTACAATATAAGATAACTGTATTTGCTACCTGTTTAGTAGTGGTTCTCATTACAGATATAGCCAAAGTTGTTTTAGCGGGTAAATTAAGGGCTAAGCTTACACCTTATACCTTAAGGCTTATTAACAAAATATCGGGTTTAGTTTTAATAGGCTTTGGTATTGCACTTTGTTGGGGTGCTATTGCGTTTAAAGATTTGTAGGATCAAATCAACTGAGAATAAGAACCAATTTTAATTGAGCTAGATAAACAATTTTAAATTCTCTAGTTCATATTGTACATAAGTATTTGTTTCATTTTTTACTTAACTTTAAATTGATGTTTATTCCAATTGTATTCTCTATCATAATTATTGCAGCACTTCTCTGCCTTTTCATTACTTACTTTGATATAATAAGGAATAAAAAGTTATCAGAGCGAAAAAAAGCTGATTTGATTTTAATGCTACAAAGGAACCCATTTGTAGGATTTTATGTTTATTACTTCCAAATAAAGAAAGAAGCCAAATAAAATAGAGTGTACCATCCTTAACAAATTATTCTATTCAAACTTAGCAGTTGTTAGTATATTAGGATATGCAAAAACTACTGTTATTGTTTTTTGTTCTCTTGGTGCTAAGGGCGGAGGCTTATTTATTGCAGGAGGCTTGGCATATATATTTTTAAATATCGTAAACGGGTTCTCTACAAGCCAGTCTTTGTTAGATCCTGTTAATCTTCCTCGCTTAGGTATTGCTGCTGCGGTGGTAGGTTTTGGTATTACGCTTGGTTTATTAAAAGAGAGAGAAATGCATATTGGCAGGAAATATTCTCTCCAGCTCATCTCGGGCATAAAAAAGGAGTAGTATCTTTCCCTTATGAGGAAGATATTCCGTTTCATTGGCAAGTGGCTGCTTATCCTATTTATCAGTTCATTGGTATACACTATCATATGTATTTGGGTGATGCCGCCCATTACGATTACCCAATTATCGAATGTGTTTAGTTATGGACTAAAAAGAGATTATGTTGGTTGGAATAAGATTTCCTATAATGTAAAACTGGCCGCTATTGCCAGTGAAGATCAGGCATTCCCTGATCATGGCGGTTTCGATTGGGATGCTATTGAAAAAAGCCTTAAACCCAAAAAGAAAAAGAAGAAAACAAAAATTCCGCTTGGCGGTGGGGCCAGCACTATTACCCAGCAAACAGCTAAAAATGTTTTTTTATGGCAAGGGGGTAAATACACAAAATATATTCGGAAAGTGCCTGAAATTTATTTTACCAAATTGATAGAATGGATATGGGGAAAACAAAGAATATTGGAAGTGTACTTGAATACCATAGAAATGGGGCCGGGTATTTTTGGGATAGAAGCTGCTTCGCAACATTATTTTGGAAAGCCCGCATCAAAATTATCAAGGGCTGAGGCTTCCATGATCATTGCCTGCCTGCCCAATCCAAAGAAATTTACCGTAAAACCTATGAGTCGCCGTGTATCATGGCGTTATCCGCAAATTGTACAACAAATGCATAATATTGAAGACGATGAAGATTTGCAGGCGATAGTACGGTAGTCTATCGGATTATCTCATCAACTACCTCAATTGCCCTTGTTAATCGCTGATCATAATCACCATTGATCAATGTCCATGGAACTTGTTGATTAATGAGAATGTCTTTATAAATCTGAAATAATTCTTGTCTGGGTTTTTCGTCGGGGTATTCACGTAACTCATCTTTTACCCAGGGTAGGTCTATATCACACAAAAAATAGTGATCATATTTTCTTTTTACAATGGTATCTAAAATAAAAAAATTGCATTCATTAAAAACATATTCACTCCATACTTTCATCACATACATATCTGTATCTATGAATAACAAAGGATGTTTTGTTTTCCATGGAGCATGCTGCGCATTCCAAGGGCGAGAAACTTTTTGAATAAACTCTTCTTCTAAAGCTATTTGCCCTTTTGCAATGGTTAACAAATCATTGATATCGTATTGTTTGCCATACGTTAAAAGATATTCTCTGGCAAACTCCGAACACCATTCTGTTTGATAATGTTGCGCAAGTAACTCACAGAGGGTACTCTTTCCCGTTGACTCCGGACCAATCACTACCATTTTTTTAACTGCCTGCATGCAATGCTTTTTTTCGCCAACTGAGTAAGCCTGCAATAGCCAGTATGAGTAATACTAAAAATTGCACGCTGGTAAATACATACCCTTTAATAAAGTATAACGGTATGGAGGCAATATTTGTTGCTATCCACCAAATCCAGCTTTCTACTTTTTTACGTGCCATTAACCACATGCCGGTGTAGGCTGTAGCACTGGCAAAAGCATCTGCCCAAGGAATAGCTTCCGGCGCAAAGCTTTCTTTTAACCAACTTAAAGAAGAATAGATAACAATATAGAAACCGGAAAAAAACAGGAGTTGCCATAACCATTCTCTAGGAGTAGAAAATTGAATTTGAATAATCGGACGATGCTGTGTAGTATCTTTTTTACTCCAAATAATCCATCCATAAATACTCATTATCGTATAATACAAATTAACGCTGGCTTCTCCATACAAATGGCCATGAACACTCAAATAGATATAGATACAGGTGTTTATAAGCCCCACCGGGTAAACCAGAATATTTTCTTTTCTACTAAACCATACACTGGCAATACCAGCGAATACAGCGATATATTCAAGCCAACCGGTTTGCAGTAGCCCGGTTTTAAATTGATCTATAATAGAGAGTAAATTCATCGGCAATAAATCAGTAGTCCATCATTAAACTGATAGCTTTTGTATATGCTTCTTTTTTGCAAAGCCCTAGGTAAAGATATCAAGTCACTATTCTCACCATAAAAAAACCAAACTAATATAAGCGAACTTTCGTGGTCGTAGGATTTTATTTCCCTAGGTATATCTTTATGCGGTAAAGCTTTGGCATTACGCTTTGTGCCATAATACAGTGCATCATTTGCATTACTATATATAACGCAGGCTTTTGGTATTGAATTTTTGCGAATATGGGCAAGTATGGCAGAACGGGTCCACATATCTTCTGCATAACCGGGAATACCTGCATAGGCGATACCTTCCCATGAGGCCTTATTTTGTTTGTATTGATGATATTGTGTTGCAGTGTAGGAAATACTAAAAAAAATAAGCGTAGCCCATCTGATCAGTTTTTTAGCATTTGCTGCGCCTATACAAATGATATGATACCATAAAAGAAAAAAAGGAATAAAAGCAGGAATGAGTAATCGGTTACTCAGTGTTTCAAAGCGAGATATACTTGCGATTACTAGAATAAAACCTATATAACTCAGAAAAAAAAAGGCAATAATCTTTTCTATTTTAGTCTCTTTTAGAAAACTATAAATAATTACGATAACGGCAAATAGCACAATGAGTGATAAAATAATAACCGAGATAGTGTTCGTAGTTGGTAGCCAATAACTGATTACAGCACCGGTATCATGAATATTTTCCCAGAAGTTACGCTGCGCTTCTTGTCGTACTCCGGTGAGCGTTCCTGAAACAAAACGGTTTCTTAATACATTAAAAGCTGCAAGTGAGGCAGTTATAAAAACAAAAATCAATCCATGCTTAATTTTTTTAGACCAATTGATGTTTGGTTGAAAAAAAATAACAGTCGTACCTGCCAGCAAAAAACTGATTCCGGCATAACGAACACTGCATAATAAGCTGCATACCAAAGATGCCAGTACTAATTTTTTTATATTGCTATCTTGCGCATATTGCTGAAGTAATAGTAATAAAAGCAATAAGAGGAATAGGAATAGTGTTTCCGACCATAACATACTATATACTTCTAATAAAGGGGCACAGCAAGCAAAAAGCAACAAGAAAAAAAACCGGATATAGGTATTTGTAAAACGCATTCGCTTCATGATAGCGGCATTCATGAATAGCAATCCGGAAAATAGAAAGCTATTTAGTAGCGGATAGGAAAAAAGCCATTTGGTGCAGGCCAAAAAAACGGGATAGCCTAATGGGAAATTGATCAGGGGTGCACCTGAAAAATCAGTGAATGAAAAAGACTGGGCAATATGTTCTGCTGTACTTAAATAAGCGATAGAGTCGGGAGACAGACCGATACCACTATGTCGGGTGAATAAAAAAATCAGAAATGAAGCAAGCGTAGATGTTAACCAGGCATCCGCGTAGGGAACAAAAATTCGGTTAAGCTTTTCTTTCATTTTCGGTTAGCGCTTGCTGTATCAACAACTGGTGGTGTTGAACATGATAGGCTGTAAAATAAAGCATTTCGCGTAAAGTTAGTTTACCCAGCAACGGATGTGGAAGTATATATTTATCTAATGACTCCTCACTGGCAGCAGTTGCTTTTGCACAAAGTTTTTTGTTGAGGGATGTTAGGGTATGGAGTAAAGATGCTTTCTGTGAATAGCTTATCGGGGAAGGGGTAAATTGTTTGGTAGATCTTCCTCCTGCACTGAGCTTGTCTTTATATTTTGCAACTATTGCTTCATATGTTTTGGAGGGCCTGTTAGCAACACCAAATTTCCATTTGAGAATAAAGCGGGGTAGCCCTATTGCCATGTTTACCGGCGCTACGCTTTTAATAATATGATCTAACTGCTGTCCTGCACTCCATTTTTCTTCTTTTGCAAATAAAAAATCATGCTCATCAAGTGCTGCTAAATAATCTGCAAAACTTTGATGAGCATGATCTAAAAGAGATACTATTTCTTTTTTATTCATTTGACTTATTCAGCTTCTGCAACCACTTCCTTCACTTCCGGTATCATTCTTTTCATCATGCCTTCAATACCTGCTTTCAAAGTAATCATAGAAGAGGGGCAACCGCTGCAGCTACCTTGTAGCATAAGGTTTACAACCCCCTCATTGTAGCTTTTGAATTGAATAGCGCCGCCATCCATTTCTACCGCAGGTTTAACATAATTCTCCAATAATTCTTTTACTCTTTTTACAATATCATCATCATCGGCACTTACTGTATTACTGGCTTCTTGCTTTACTTTCGCAACTTCATCCTCATTCACTACTACGCCACCGTTCTCCAAATATTCTTTTAAAAAGGCTTTAATGGTTGGAATTACATCCTGCCAATCATCAGTATCAGTGGTTTTGGTGAGTGTAATAAAATTACTGGCTATAAAAACACTTTTAATAAAAGGGAAACTAAATAGCTCTTTTGCAAGGGGTGAAGGTCCACAAAGCGACTCATCGGCAAAATCGATGCTTTTACCCGGATACAATAACTTATTGGCCACAAATTTCATGGTTTCGGGATTGGGCGTCATTTCCGTATAAATACTGATTACGGGATTACCTGTTTTTATCATATACTTCCTTTTGCTTCACAAAATTAGCACAAATACATAGCCCAAGAGCTTATTTTTCGGATATCGAAAACCAAGCCAATAAATTGACCGATTACACGTTATAATAGGTACGACCGCCTATTTATATGCAAAAATTGTTCTATTTGTTGGTATTGATGGTAGCCGGGCTTGTAAATAATACAATAGCTCAGGACTTACCTATTGTATTGGGAATCAATCTTTGTGGGGGTGAATTGAATGAACAACAAATGCCGGGTACTTATAATGAGCACTATGCTTATCCTACAAAAGAGGAGGTTGATTATTTTGCCAAGAAGGGATTTAAAACAGTAACCATTCCTTTTAGATGGGAAAGAATACAAAAAAATATCGGTGGTGATTTAGATTATCAGGAAGTGGGCGAAATCAAAAAAGTAGTGGGATGGTGTGCCGATAAGGGAATGCAGGTGATTTTAAGTATGCATAATTTAGGGCGCTACAAAAAAAACGGGATCGAGTATATAGTTGGAAGTTTGGCTGTAAGCAGGAATGATTTTGCCGAAGTATGGAGCAGAATTGTTAGTTCTTTCGCGGGCTATAGCAATATTTATGGTTATGAGCTCATGGCCGACCCTCACGAAATGCAGGGTTTTGATTGGTTTACTACCGCCCAACAGGCAACCAACGCTATTCGCGAAGCAGATAAAAAAACATTTATTATTATTACCGGGGATAATTATGGGGCTCCGGAAAGTTGGGTGCAATACAGTGATAATCTTAAGAACATAAAAGATCCGGCGGATAAGATTTTGTACAATGCGCATTGTTATTTCGACATTGATTTTACCGGGAAATATTTATATGGCTATGAACAAAATCAGGTAGACGAAAATGCAGGGGTAAAAAGAGTAATGCCTTTTGTAAAATGGTTACAAGATAATGGTAAGAAAGGAATGATCGGCCAGTTTGGTATACCCGATACCGACCCTCGTTGGCTAAAACTTACAGAAGTATTTTTAAAATATTTAGCAGACAATAAGATTAATGCCAATTATTGGGCCTCAGGAAAAAGATGGAATGGGAACCCACTTTCTTTATATCCACTATCACAAACCGATCGCCCGCAAATGAGTGCTTTACAGGCTTACCTAAAGCCGGAACCTGTTGTTGAAACAAAAACGGCAGCAGCAGAAGGAAATGTACAGCCTGAGGAAACAGTAGCACCTGCTCAACCACAAACCCCGCCAGAAAGTTTTTTATTTTTACCGGGTACCATATTGTTACCGCAACCCAATGGAGGTTTATACAAACCAACGCCATCTAAAACAGATAGTACTACCACTACAACGAATATCATACGTGTAGCAAAGTATAGGAGTTAGGAAATGATCCGAAGCTTCGCATAGTTCAACATAATTTTCTTTTCTCCATTGTTTTCAAAGTGAATCGTTGCAACAGGATTATGTGCGGAACCCTCAATGTTTTTAACAGTTCCAAATCCAAATTTTTGATGCTCTACTTTTTGTCCCACTTCTAATGCACTTGTATCACTTGCTTCAAAATTAGGAGAGGGGATATGCGTAATAATTTTTTGAGAAGGGGGTGTTGGCGGTAAATATTCCGGACGATTATTTGTTTTTTTAGCAGGTGCTGAGCCAAATTTATTTTCAGTGTGTTGACTATCGGAATACCCAAAACCTCTTTGCATTCTTTGGTAAGCGCTTCCCATATCGGAAACATTGCGAGGGCCACCACCGGCATAAGATTTATCTATATACTGCTCGGGCATTTCATCTATAAAACGGCTGGGTTCATTTTGCGTTAATTGACCAAAACGATATCGGGCATTTGCATAAGAAAGCCATAAGCGATGTTTGGCGCGGGTTACAGCTACATAAAATAATCTTCTTTCTTCTTCTAACTCCTCTCTGGTATTAATACTCATAGCACTTGGGAAAAGGGTTTCTTCTACTCCCCCTACAAATACACAAGAAAATTCTAATCCCTTTGCTGCGTGTATGGTCATAAGCTTTACAGTATCCGCATTCTCTTTATCTTCATCTGCATCTGTTAGTAAAGTAATTTGCTGTAAATAGGAACCTAAAGATTTATCGCCGAGTTCACCGTCATCATTACTAGGGCTCTCTGTCCACTCCTTAATTGAGTTTAGTAACTCTTGAATATTTTCATAACGAGCAAGCCCTTCGGTAGTTTTATCGTTAAATAACTCTTTTACGAGATTGGTATGTTTACCCACTTGAACGGCTACGTCGTAAGCATTTTTTTCTTGCAGTATACTTTGGAAGTAGCGGATCATGGTATGAAAATTCTGTAAAGCCTCGAGTGTGCCGGCTTTAAAACCAAACTCAGCGGCTCTGCTCACAACCTCATACATGGAAACTTGCTGCTCATTGGCATAGATAACTGTTTTTTCGATCGTTGTTTTTCCAATACCACGGACAGGGTAATTGATAATACGTTTAAGCGCTTCTTCATCTTTCGGATTTACGATCACGCGTAAATAGGCCAGTAAGTCTTTAATTTCTTTTCGTTGATAAAAGCTAACACCACCATATATGCGATAAGCAATACCCATTCTTCTCAAACTCTCTTCAAAAGACCGGCTTTGTGCATTAGTACGATATAAAATAGCAAAATCTTTATTAAAATAATGATTACGTAGTTTTTGCTCTTGAATGGTATCAGCTACAAACTTCCCTTCATCATTGTCTGTCATGGTACGAACAAGATGTATTTTTTCACCCAGCCCGTTTTCGGTCCACAAATTTTTCTGTATCTGGCTTTTATTATTTTTAATTACTTCATTCGCTACGTTTAAAATAGATTCACTGCTCCTATAATTTTGCTCGAGTTTTACCACTTTCACATCGTCATAATCTTTTTGAAACTGTAGAATATTTTCGATAGTTGCGCCCCTAAAGCTATAAATGCTTTGTGCATCATCACCAACAACACAAATATTTTCATGTACAGCCGCCAGTAATTTAGTGATTTGATATTGCACCGGATTTGTATCCTGATATTCGTCGATCAATACATACTTGAATTTATGCTGGTATTTATGTAAAGCTTCGGGATAATTTTTTAGCAGTTCATACATTTTTAATAAGAGGTCGTCAAAATCCATAGCCCCGTTTTTAAAACAACGAGCGGCATAAGCTGCATAAATCTGAGCGATAGCGGGTCTGTTTGCACGCATATCCTCTTGCTGAATATAATAATCGTTGGCGTATTCTGCAGGGCCAACTAAAGCATTTTTGGCTGAAGAAATACGATTGCCGACAACATTGGGTTTATAATGTTTATCGTCTAAGTTTAATTCATTAACAACGGTTTTAATTACCGATCTGCTATCGTCTGTATCGTAAATAGTGAAATTATTAGGGTAACCGATTCTGTGTGCTTCAGCTCTTAATACACGGGCAAATACGCTATGGAATGTGCCGATATATAAATTACGAGCCTCTGCATTACCGAGAATTTTTTCTACCCTTTCTTTCATTTCAGCAGCAGCCTTGTTCGTAAAAGTGAGGGCAAGAATATTAAAAGCATCCACACCATGAGCCATTAAATGCGCAATACGGGTTGTAAGTACTTTTGTTTTTCCACTCCCTGCACCTGCAACGATCATGAGTGGCCCATTGATATGCGTTACGGCCTCTCGCTGCTGTTCATTCAATCCCGCTAAATAATCCTCCATAAACATTCTTTCGGATGCAAGATAACAAGCCTAGGGGGTATCGGAAAAACAATCACTAAATAAACGCATAAAAAAAGCGGAGCTAAACTCCGCTTTGATAATTAGTATAAATAAATTTATTATTTGCGCTCTAATAATTTAAAGAATTGATCTAATTGAGGAAGAATCACAATTCTTGTTCTTCTATTAGCAGCCCTACCATCTGGAGTGCTATTATCTGCGATGGGAACATATTGGCTACGACCGGCAGCAGTCATACGTTTTGGATCTAAACCATAAGTATCTTGAAGAATACGAACAACGCTTGTAGCCCTTCTTACACTTAAATCCCAATTATCTTCTAATTTACTGCCTTTACTGGCAATAATGGGAATAGAATCTGTATGACCTTCTACCAGAAATTCAATTTCAGGTTGAGCATTCAAAACCTTAGCTACTTTTCCTAATACTTCTTTAGCTCTATCTGTTACATCGTAACTTCCACTTTTGAAGAGAAGTTTATCAGAAATATCGATATAAACAGCACTTTTATCAACTTTAATATTGATATCCTTATCATCTAAATTGCCAATGGCGCCTTTAAGGTTCATTACCAATGCCATATTCAAAGAATCTTTGCGCGCAATGGTACCTTGTAAATCTTTGATATACATATCTTTCGCACCAATATTCTCTAACGATTTTTTGATACTTTCTGCTTGTGATCCTGAAATAACAGATAAATCCTTCAGCTGATTTAAAACGGCGTTATTATTTTGCTTTAATAAGTCATTCGCGCTATTTAAAGTAGATATCTGATTTTCAGCAGCTGCTTTTTTGGCATTTAACGCTGTAATTTCATTATTGGCTTTGTTCAAATCATCTTGTAAAGCCCGGTATTTACCTTGTAATTCAGCATAAGCTCCATTAAGTTCTGTATACTTGGCTTCTGCTTGTTTTAGTTGTTTAGGGCTAACACAAGAAAACATTAATATTGAACCTGCTGCGGCAAGTGTGTAAAGTTTCATGTTCATAAAATTCGTTTTATTCAGATTGCTAAGGAACAAAATAAATGCCAAAAAAAAGATTTAAGGAACCTAAAACTGAAAAATTTATAAAAAAATGACAGATTCAGGTATTTCGTACCAGGTGGGGTACAGTGCCTGAAATTTTTGATCCATTATCTTTCTCTTAATTTTTAATGTAGGGGTAAGTAAGCCATTTTGGAGCGTCCATTCTTCTTTCATCACAATTAATCGGGCTAATTGCTCATGGTGTTCTAATCTTTTGTTAGTGGCAGTAAGTAACTCAGCTAAATAGTTAGTAAGTTCTAAAAACTCCTTTTTTAAAGCAGATTCTGTAAGGGTACATAATAACAGAGGGGCAGGTAACCCCCAACCTACTACACAGGTTTGGGCGATAAAGGGATCTTCTAATACCTTCATTTCAATAGGGGCAGGTGTCACATATTTGCCTTTACTTGTTTTAAATTGATCTTTAATTCTTCCGGTAATATATAAATAACCTTCCTCATCTATATAACCCTCATCACCTGTTTTTAAAAAGCCATCTTCAAACATATCTACTGTAAGCTCCGGCTCCTTGTAATAGCCTATCATAGTGGCATCGCTTTTTACTAATATTTCGTTGGCTGAACCAAGCTTTACGGTAACCCCCGGGTAGCTTTGACCAACAGAGCCGAATTTTGTAGCCCCTTTTCTGTTTGCATGGGAAAGCGCCGAGTTTTCCGTCATGCCATAAGCCTCTTGAATTTCGATACCCAATTTATAAAACCATTCGAGTAAAGATTTGTGTATTGGCGAAGCGCCGGTATATGCATGTTTATATCTTCCTAACCCTAATTTTTTACGAATTATTTTTTTAAAAATGGAAGAGATTATAGGGATACGTAAAATGGTGTCTAATTTTTTTTGTGGAATTTTTTTAAGAATCTCTTGCTGAAATTTCTCCCATATTCTTGGCACAGCCAAGAATATAGTAGGCTGTGTATCGGCTAAATTTTTTGAAAAACTATCCATCGACTCAACAAAATAAATACTACCACCGGTAAATATACCCCCACATTCTACCAGCATTTTCTCTGCTACGTGGCATAAGGGTAGATAAGAAAAAAACACTTCGTTCTCCAGTGGCGGATTACTGGTTAAAAAAGAGTGAACGGCAAAAGCCATATTGTAGAAGCTTAGCATTACTCCTTTCGGATTACCTGTAGTGCCCGAGGTATAAATAATGCAGGAAAGCGTATTACGATCTATGTGGGGTAGCCCTACAACAGGTTTGTATTGATTTATGATATCATTCCAGTTAATACAATCTTCATTAAAATAAAAGGGAAAACTAATTTGGGTTAAAGATGGAGGAATACCCTTTCGAATTTCTTTGGGGTTATCTAGCTTGCCTACGAAAATTGTTTTGGATTCACTATGTAATAAAATTTCACGAACAGCTTCGGCAGATATATTGGGATAAAGCGGAACTGCCACCATTCCTGCAAAAGCAATAGCCAAATCGGCCATAATCCAATGTGCACAGTTCTTACTTAGTATGGCAACTTTATCACCCCTCTGCAAACCGCTTTGCTGTAAATAGGCTGCCATAGATCGGATTTCAACACCCGCTTTACGCCATGTAAAAGATTCATATTTACCGCGAACAGGCTCACTTAAAAAAATATGTTCTGCTTTTTCTTTTTCAAAAAAACAAAACTGATCAACAAGTAGGGGGGGTGTATTATTCATAAATGGTAAACAGGGGGGTTATCCAGTAAATGTTGTAAACCGTAGCGAGGAATTTTCCCTTCAATGGATGCAAAATGAGCTGTAATTTTTTCCATATCGCTTTGAATATCTCCGCTTAGATAAAACGGCTCACTGAAAGAAGCTTCTTTCTTGGTGAAATCCATACCTGCCATAACTACAGGCACATTCGCTTTCAAGGCAATATGGTAGAAGCCGGTTCTCAATTTTTCTACGGGTTTTCGGGTACCTTCAGGGGATAGTGCCAGTACAAACGACTCCTGTATATGGAATAAGTTCACTACCTGATCTACCATATTATTTTTATGAAACCGATCAACCGGAAAACCGCCTAATTTTCTGAAAAAGAAACCAAAAGGGGGTTTAAATAATTCTGACTTCCCTAAGTACTTTAAATGATAGAGGCGAAGCTTACTTCTAAAAGCCAAACCAACAACAAAATCCCAGCTACTCGTATGCGGGCCAACAATGATTACACATTTCTTAAGTTGATAAGGGAAAGAACCGCGAATAGTCCACCCTTGTATGAACAAAAACAAGTTCCACAATACACGCATAGCAAGCAATTGAGAGAAGGGAAGATAATAAATTAAAGATAGAAAAGCAATTTTTTTGAGCCGTGCTCCGTTTAAGTAAAAAAGTATCTTATGGCGTCTTTCAGGAGTTTTGTTGGTTCAGAACTCATGTCTATTAAACAGCATCTTGCGGGTTTAAGAAATATGATTCCAGGTGCCGTTAAGCTAAAGCCTCTTGAAAGACGAAGTATGTTTAAGTTGAATGCTAAAAGGGAAACATTTGTACAAAAAGCAATTCAACAAATGCGGCGCAATCCTAAAACAGTTCCGGCTTATATAGATGTAACAATTTGTAATAACTATGTTCAATTATTTGAGCAGTATAATGAGCTACTCAAAGAAATGGATGAAGTAAAAACAAAACTGGAAGATGCCAAATTGTTGCTGGGAAACGAAATACTAAGACAAACAAGTGCTTACTATAAAAATGCTAAAACCGCTGCAGATGCAGGAGGAGAAGAGTATCAGTTAATTTATAAAGAACTGAAACCATATTATGCTGTAGGAAGAAATACCAAAGCTTCTCACTAATTTTTTTTAAAATACAATGAAAAGGTACAACCTTTATTTGGTTCACTCGCCACTTGTATATCACCGCCCATAGCGTGTAGTTGCGATTGTATTAAATATAAGCCAACTCCCTTACTTTCTTGATGATGATGAAAGGTTTGAAATAACTTGAATAATCGATTTTTATGTAGCATTAGATCAATACCTAATCCATTGTCTTTGCATTGCAAAATAATATGGTTATTAGAGATTGTACTACTTAATTGAATGATTAGTTTTTTATTCTGATCCCTGAATTTTATAGCGTTGCTCAATAAATTTGTGAAAATACTTTCCAAATAGTTTTCATTAAAAATAACTGCGGGTGCTTGAAAAAAATTTGTTTGAATTTCTATTCCCTCTTTTTTAATAAGCGCTTCGAATGGGCTATAGGTTTTTTGAAAAACCTTATCAAAGGAAATGAGTTTGGCAGGAACGGCTCTTTTCTCTTTTAAGATCATGATATTAATGAGATCATTGATCGTATTGTTTAATTGCTGGGTAGACTTTTCGATGGAAGAAAATATCATTTTATTACTATCATCCGCAATGCTACTCCAATCTATTAGTTGAGATAGTGCTAATAAATTGGTAACAGGTGCACGAAGATTATGCGAAGTGATATATGAAAACTGTTTTAAATCTTTATTACTTTCGGTAAGCTCTTCTATAAGTGAAATTCTTTCCTGCTCTCTTTTTTTCATTTCTGTAATATCTCTACCAATTACATACATGTATTTGGTATTTTGATCCCAGGTTGCCGACCACGACATATTTACAACCGTTCCGTTTTTGTGTTTATATCTATTTTCAAAATTACTTATACCCTTTCCCCTGATAACTTTATTTGCAGCTCGAGTGGTCATCGTTATATCTTCTGCCACTATAAAATCTAATGTTTTTTTACCGAGAAGTTCATCGAGCCGATATCCCCAAGTATGGATGGCAGCCTGATTAATTTTTGCAAACCGACCCTCTTCATCTATAGCACAGATGATATCCAGCGAGGAATCCATGATTTTTTCAAGTTCTGATAGTGTTTTCTCTAATTTTTTATTGGCTTGTATCCTATCGGTAATATCTTCTATTTGAACAACATAATATAATAAAGTCCCATTTTCACTCCGTATGGCAGATACGGCTATATATGCCCATACTATTAAACCATTTTTATGAATGAATCTTTTCTCTCTTTTGAATGAGTCTACTTTATTATTAATTAATAAGTTCTTATATCGCCTATCTGTTTCCAATTCATCAGGATGCGTGAAATGGGCAAAACGGGATTCAAGTAATTCTTCTTTACTAAATCCAAGAATAGTACAGAGTGCTTCGTTTACTTGTAAAATGCGGTCATCATCTGCAATGATCGACATTCCAATGGCGGAATATTCGAAGGCACCTCTGAAAAGTGCCTCACTTTCTGCCAATTTTTCTTTCAGCTTTACTTCCGCAGATATATCTTGAAAAGTTCCGTATGCACGAATCGTTTTTCCGTTTATCTGTTCTGCTTTACCTATTGCACGGATATGCTTGTGTACACCTTTAGCGGAAGTAATTACCATTTTGATATCAAAAGGAATACCTTCTTCTAAAAGTAATTTGAATTCTTTACGAATTTGGTCCCTGTTTTCGGGATCATCATAAAATTCAATTGCTTTGTGTAAATCCGGGATGTAATCATACGGTACATCATGAATTTCTCGGGTCGTATCTGTCCATAATAACGAGTCGTTTAATATATTGTACTCCCATCCGCCAACATTTGCAACCCGATTTGTTTCGAGTAATAATCTTTCATGTTTTTTTGTTTCAGATAAGTCTGTAATCATTTTAATTACATATTCTTTATCTAACTCATTATCATGATATACAACAGAAGTTAGTACAGCCGGAAATCTTTCTCTATTTTTTCGAATACCGATAATTTCCCCACTGGCTTTCTTTTTCTCTACCCTGTTTTTAATTAAAGAAAGTAAACCTTTATCTGTATGATCGATGACATCTTTTCGCGTTAAACTTATAAGTTCAGTTTCTGTGTAACCAAACATTTCTCTGGCAACTTCGTTAGATTCCAAAATCATCCCATCCGGCGTTAACATTAAACAGGCACAATGCGAGGCATCAATAATTGCAAGCAACTTGGTAGGGGTGTTAAACACGATTTTTTGTTTAAGGATTAAATGCTTTGCGATAAAAAATAGTTAACAAAATTCGACTATTTAACTAAGTATATTTGTAGTTGAATCTTTACAAAACTAATTATGGGGAAAATCGTCATCATCACTGCCCCCTCAGGAGCGGGTAAAACGTCTATAACCAGGTACCTTATAAGCAAATATGATCAACTTGCCTTCTCTATTTCGGCAGCAACTCGCAAACCTCGTGCGGGTGAAAAAGATGGAGTGGAGTATTATTTTTTAAGTACAGAGGCATTTAAACAGAAAATTGCCGAACAAGCCTTTATAGAATGGGAAATGGTATACCAGGGGAGCTATTACGGCACGCTTAAATCGGAATTAGAACGAATTTGGGCATTAGGAAAAACCCCTATGTTAGATATTGATGTGAAAGGAGCCATTCATGTTCAACAGCAGTTCCCGGATAGTTCATTATCTATTTTTATTCAACCGCCATCTGTGGAAGAATTAAAAAAGCGACTGGAAAGCAGGGGCACCGAAACGCCCGAAACCCTTGCTGCCAGAGTAAATAAAGCCAGCTATGAAATTTCCTTTAGTCATCATTTCGATAAACAAATTGTAAATGCTGATTTGGAAAAAGCTTGTGCCGATACCGAGGCAGCTATAAAAGAATTCTTAGGTTGGTAATCCTTTCTGTACATTTATTGCAAAGAAAATTGCTATGTCGGCCTTTACAAACAGAACCATTTTTATTACCGGTGCCAGCAGAGGTATTGGTAAAGCTATAGCCCTTCGCTTAGCCAAAGAAGGGGCTAATATCATTATTGCAGCTAAGAGTGTGGAAGAAGATGCTCGTTTGGGAGGCACCATATTTTCTGCGGCTCAGGAAGTAGAGGCTGCAGGCGGTAAAGCCTTGGCGGTACAGGTAGATATTCGGGATGAAGCCCAAATACAGCATGCCGTGCAACTCGCCGTTCAAAAATTTGGAGGTATAGACGTAGTTATAAATAATGCTTCAGCTATTCAGTTAACACCCACTGAAAAAACGGAAACCAAAAGGTTTGATCTCATGCAAAGTATCAACGTTCGGGGTACTTTTCTGGTAGTGAAAAACTGCTTGCCCTACTTGAAAAAAGGCAATAACCCGCATATTCTTACCCTATCTCCCCCCATTAATATGAATCCAAAATGGCTGGGACCCCATATCGCTTATACCATTACCAAATACAATATGAGTATGTTGGCAATTGGTTGGGCCGCTGAATTTAAATCTTTGGGAATTGCTTCAAATGCGCTTTGGCCTAAAACTACCATAGATACCGCTGCGGTGAGAAATTTACTGGGCGGTGAAGCTTTGGCTAAGATGAGTAGAACACCGGATATACTGGCAGATAGTGTATACTTTATTTTATCAAAAACAGCCGCGGTATATTCAGGTAATACTTTTATTGATGAAGAAGTATTAGCTAAAGAAGGAATCACTGACTTAGAAAAATACGCCGTTGTACCCGGAGCACAATTATATCCAGACTTATTTATATAATATGAAACAGAAAATACAAATCTTATTGCTACTACTTACAACTTCGGCATCATTTGTTCATGCACAAAAGAAGAAAGTAATAGTTGATCCGACGGAAACTTTAAAAACTGCTACAACCACATCACTTGATAGCAAATACGATCAATATAAAAATATTGCTTTGCGTATCTGGGATTTTGCAGAAGTTGGATATAAAGAAGTAAAGAGCTCTGCCTTACATCAACAAACATTAAAAGATGCCGGCTTTACGGTAGAGTCGGGCGTTGCGGGCATTCCTACAGCTTTTGTAGCTACCTATGGTTCAGGAAAACCCGTTATCGCAATACTCGCAGAATATGATGCATTGCCAGGTATTTCTCAACAAGCAGTTCCTGTAAAAACGAGTGCAGGCAAGGATGCCGGACATGCATGTGGCCATCATTTATTCGGTACTGCCTCTGTGGCTGCGGGTATTGCCATTAAAGAACTAATAGCAGCTAAAAATTTTGAAGGAACTATCAAAGTATTCGGAACCCCTGCGGAAGAAGGTGGTAGCGGTAAAGTATATATGGTACGCGACGGACTTTTTAACGATGTAGACGCTGTTATTCATTGGCATCCGGGCGATGATAATAGTATCACTACAACAAGTGCTTTGGCTAATAAGTCGGCCAAGTTTCGGTTTCGCGGAATTTCGGCACATGCTGCTGCCTCACCGGAAAGGGGGCGCTCAGCTTTAGATGCGGTAGAAGCGCTCGACAATATGGTGAATATGATGCGTGAACACGTACCACAAGAAACAAGAATTCATTATGTAATTACGAATGGCGGGAAAGCACCTAATGTAGTACCTGACTTTGCAGAAGTATATTATTATGTGCGTCATCCTAAAAGAGATGCGGTAAAATCTATTTTTGATAGAATAGCAAAGGCGGCGGAAGGAGCAGCATTAGGAACAGAAACAAAAATGGAATACGAAGTCATTGGTGGCACACACGATTTATTGATCAACTACACTTTGGCAAAAGTGATGCAGCAGAATTTGGAAAAAGTAGGAGGGGTTACCTATACAGAAGCGGAGAAAAACTTTGCACAAAAAATTCGACAATCTTTTGATGTAAAAGCACCCGCTATAGAAACATCTGCCACAGTTACCCCCCTTCAAACAAACCCTATTGCCGGAGGAGGTAGTACCGATGTTGGGGATGTGAGTTATGCAGTACCAACAGTTGGGTTAAGCGCTGCAACTTGGGTGCCCGGTACAGCAGCACATAGTTGGCAAGCTATTGCAGCGGGGGGTACAGAAATTGGAACAAAGGGTATGTTGGTAGCTGCTAAAACAATGGCATTAACAGCGATAGATTTGTATACAAACAAAACAATAATCCCCAAGGCTAAAGAAGAATTACAAAAAGCCAAGGGAGATTATAAATATGAAGCTCTGTTAGGTGATAGAAAACCTGCTTTAAATTATAGAGATTAATAAAAGTTTTAATTGAAATAAAATATAAAACCTGCAAAACGGTAAATGGAGTCCTTATTATAATTACTTATGATTTGTTGCTATATTTTAAATGAATCTATTTATTATAATTAAAAGATCCTAAAAAAGTGGTAGTTGCTACTTTACTATATTGTGATTGGATGGTGCTTATTTGGCCACTGCAATCAGTATTATTATTTGCACAGATCAGAAATCCTTTTCTTTCCGGTACAAAACCAAAACGTATAGGCTTTCTTCTAAATACAGTTTCAAGTTGAGACACTGTTAAACCTTCCGGTCCGTATATATAAGCATAATCAATTGTCCATAATAATGTAGGATAACTCATTTTTAAACTTTGCCACCACAGGTATGTAACCATTTTTTTGCTTTTGGTAGCCGCAGTAGCTGTTGAGGTAGCATCTGTATTTTCCGGGTTTAATTTCTCTTCTTCTCTTTTCTTTTCTAATTCTGCTAATGTTAATGTGCTGCCGTAAGGTTTTTTCTTCATTACATTTTCATACGCTTTTTTGTAATCAAGTTTGCCTGTTGCAACATCTTTCGTACGCATAGCAATAAAAAATCCATTCTTTGTTACCGGTTGCAAATATTCGGGTAATGAATAATTATCATTTGCTGGAATGTAAAGTAATGTGATATCTGAAGTTGATTTCCAAACAGAATCATATTCAACCCATCTTGCTACTTTATATCCTTGATATAATTCTGTTTTAATAAAATTCTCTTCTCTGTTTTCATTTCCTTTTCTCAATCCTGCCGGCCAATTATTCGACCACCTACTTAAAGAAATAATTATGCCTTTATCTTTTGGGTTTAGTTTCCCTGATTTAAATAATGCATCATAAATGGCAGTACCAGGATTTGCTTTTTTAGCAATAACCTCACCCGCATTTGTAGCGATACCTTTATTATTAATAATGTACGCAGGTGAATCTAAGGACGGCATTGTTGTAAAAGCATCTTTATCTTTTATAATTCTAAAGGTATTTTCATTTGTAATATCAGGCGCTTTGAATTCGTTACTACTTTTATTAAAAACTACTCCAAAATATTTAAATTGCCCATCTCTGTAAATATCCCAAATTTTACCTATCACAGGTTCATCAAAGGAAACCTCAGATAAATTATATTCGTACAAATTCTCCAGTTTCCTTGATGGTTCTTTAGCTCTGAATAAGTTATTATCGCACCAATTTAAAATATAAGCATACACAGAATCTGTTGCCTGTTCCGCACTTGTGCCGGATAAATTAATAGTTTTAAAACTCCAAGATATACCAATATTTCCTTTTGCTAATTGGCTTTTATCAATTTCTCCATTGAAAGGAACTGTGACTGTAGCAACATTTTTAAATGAATTAACCCTGTCTTTTATTACCGTATCAAAATACAATTTTAATTTCTTTAAATTATTACCTTCGGTTTTAATGTCATTATTGGTTTGAGTAATATTAGCAGACGAACTTGCTTCCTGAGTATTTGTATTAGCAGTTGGTAGTGCAACAGTTGTAGTTTCTACAGGGAAATTAAATGGCGATGATGATGGTTGAATGGTAATACTTGCGTAGGTTAATTTTTGATTTAATACAAACTTGCTTACATCTCCTACCATATTTCCATTTTGCTTTAAATCGTACGAGGTAAAACCAACTAAGTCTCCGGTTTTTGTCATTGATACATTTGACCAATCACACCATTTCTGGAAATACGTTAAAACGGTCAAGGGCTCTATCCCTGTAAATTTTTCTGGATTACCCCACTCAATCCTTAAATTATTTGAAGATAACTGGGCTTTACCCTTTAATGGCGGTAGGATTAGTTTTGCACTTTTAAACTCATTTACTCTGTCTTCTAAAACTTTATTGATATATGCTTTAAATAGCTCATAATCGTCATCCGCTTTTGTTGTTACACCGGTTGAAGTATTATCACTTTTCTTTTTAAAAAGTCCTTTTAATTTATTTACTGAATTATCAATTGCTTTGCCAATTCCGCTTTTGTTTTCGTTTTGTGCGAATGTTAGGTGCGTAAGCATAGTCAATGCGATAATCAAGAAGCCCTTTTTCATATTATAATTTTAAAGTATGGGAATGATCTATCTTTAGAAAATTGTCAAAAAGAGATATTTATTTTTTATGCAGTTTACCTTTTAGTGCAATCCCTAAACCCATTCCTGCATACATACTACTGATAGTGTTTTGTGTATTACCCGTTGCCCATTTGTATTTCAGTCCAAAACAAAAATCTGCTGTAAATGTCAATCCACTTTTAATCTCAAATGTTGGATTAAAACCCCAACCCGTAACATCTGCAGTAATATGTTGATCAGGTTTATTAGGTTCTGTTGTATGAATGAAAGCCGTACCTTTAATAAAATAGATAGAAAACAAAGAGCGTAAAATCAAATTCACATCACCTGAGCTCAAATAAAAATTTTGATTGGTGGTTGTCCATTCGGTAGTTTTCGTATATACAGTAGCTCTCCCACTTCTTATTTCATCTGCTGTTGCGCTATATTCTGTTTTCATTGTTGTTACGGGCGCCTGTACCACAACTCCTGAACCCGTATATAAAGGCACATCGTTACTGGTTAAATACGTGAAAGGCATTACTTTAACAGCAATCGTATTGATGCCTGCTTTTAATATAGGAAAATCTGATAAGCTGTAATCATAATGTGTAAACTTAATATGCTCTGATTGATACATTGCCTTAACTTTAAAACCGTATGGGTTCTTTTTGGAGTAGTGAAAAAATAGCAAGGGTATGTCTACTCTTAATGGAAATTTAATTGCAACATCAGCACTATAAGATGAATTATAACCCGAAGGAACGTCTAAACCAAAACCTGGTTCGATGCTTGTTAAAAGAATTTGTGATTTTGAAAGTATACTAATACTTAAAACAGCCATCAAGAGAATTATCTTTTTCATTTTCAATATTTTATTGGCGATAAATTTTATCAACAACTAAATTTCCATTTGTGATAGCCTTTGTTTTAGAGGCATCGTATGCTCTTGTAAGCAAATTATAATATTGCCCTGTAAAATCGAATGTGCCTGTAATAGTAACTTTGGTAGTATCGCAGGCTGTTAGATTAAAATTGCCTGTTGCACCATCATACACATCAACAGGAAGATTAATATTGCCATTGTGATAGTCAAAAAAGGTTAACCAAGCATTGTTAGGCGCTGCCTTTACAGTTTGTACACCCGATTTAGGCGATATGTGCATTTCTAAAGGTGATATTCCGAAAGTAATACCTGCAGGATCTTTCATTTCACCTTTAAAAACAAAAATATCCATTACTCTTGCACCGCTTGAGGTATATAAAATGGCAATAGTAGAATCTGCAGTTTGGTTTGTACCATCATTCCATGTTGTTTTAGTACCTGATGGTGTAGCAGAACTGCTTGCGCTTTTAGAACAGGAAACCGAGTTAATAGAAGCTATTACCAATAACATAAACGAAATAAAAGATGTAATTTTCATAAATTATAGTTTAAATAGTTAAAACTTAGCAGCTAATTTGCCATTTGTAACACTAACTTTTTGACCGGACGCGTTTAGTGTGCCACTAAAGCTACCCTCTACGACGCTTCCATCATTTTTTGTAATTATCAATGTAAAATCGTCTGAATTAGATGATGCAGCTGCAAACCCCCACGTTATAGTACTAAAAGAAAAAGATAGATTTTTTGCTTTGTTAGCTACATCGCTAAATTTATATGTACCTACTGCAGTATTAGCATCAATAAGAAATAAAACATTGTATGGCGTTGTGCCATTTACTTGCCCAGCGCTAATATTATATAGCGATGAATTTTTGGTAGCTTTGCTTAATGAAGCAGACGAATTAAAGCTGCCGCTTTGCGAGCCACTGTAATCGAAACTAATTTGTGATGTGCCTGCTGTTAAATTTGTAGCAGAACCACTTGATGTAGTGGTATCGCTACTTTTACTGCAACTTAGAAAGAACAAGATTGTTGCAGAAAAAAACATTGTTTTAAAAAAATTATGTGATTTCATATAAAGGTTTTTCGTCTTAATTCGATGTCAAAAATATTTTGGTGTATCAGCTTTGGCAATACTCGAAAAGGAGTAAAATAGTAGATGCCAAAAAATAATCGAAAGCGAGTATTGACAGAAACGGATAGTGCATCAGTATGAGTTTAACGTGAACGAGTGAAAATCTTAGTATAGTTCAACAAGCTCGATATTACAAAACGTAAATAAAGACACGATCTTATAACAAGGATATTTTTCTTATTTTAGATATGAATATCGCTTTATGAGAAAATTGATTCTATTAATACTAACTACTACAATTAGTATTCTTTGTTATTCGCAAAAACAAAATACAGCTGCAGATACCATCAATCATATTATAAAAAGTAATGTAGCGGATTCTGTAAAAGCTCAATCGCTGTATCAATTGGCTAAATCTTTTATTAGCAAGGACGATTCTGCTCATGCCGCCGATTGTTTTTTTGAAGGAATTAAAATTTGTACATCTAAAAAGTTATATTCTTTATCTGTATATGGGTATGGGGAATTGGCATATTTGTATGAGTTGGCCGGAGATTATGCTAAGGCTATTAAATATTATACCCAAGCATCAAAAATAGGATTAGCGCATAACGATATATTAGGAGCAGCGAGGAACTATCAAAATAAAAACTTTATCTATGCCACAATCGGTGAAATTCAAAAATCTATCACAACTATAGATACAGCTGTAGTATTATATAAAAAAGTTTCAGCAGATAAAAATATTTGTGAATGCTATAATATACTTGGTTTGCGATATCATGCTTTAAAAAATGATTCACTGGCAGTCTTAAATTTAAATAAGGCAATGAATTTAGCTGAGCAATTATCTGTACCAAGGCTTAGTATTAATCCATTAATAAATATCGGTTTGGTTTTTTTAGATAATAGACAATTTGATATCGCAAGAATGTATTTCTTAAATGCGAAAAAAATTGTAGGCGACAAACCTTCTAAAAATTTAGCTATTATAAACAATAATTTAGGCATTATTGCGTATGAAAAAAAACAGTTACAAGACGCCATTGCTATTTATAAAGAAAATGAAATAATAGCAAAGGCAGTTAAAGCAAATGCGCTATATACAATGGCACTAAATAACTTGGCAAGCTGCTATACTGAAATGAATGATTTTCCCAATGCAGAAAAGTATTTTCAGCTTTCTCTTCAAGAAAAAATCAAACAAAGTGAAGTAGAAGGTATAGCTATTAATTATATTAATTATGCTGAGTTGTTACGCAAACAGAAAAAGCTCGATGAGGCCATTAAAATGGCAAACCAAGCGAATGGAATAATTGTTTCTCACGAAGGGTTAACAAAACTTATACCGAGTGTATACGAAATATTAGCTATTTGTTATAAAGAAAAAGGTGATTTAAAGACTGCATTCGACTATTTAGACTCTCAATATGTAGCAAAAGATAAAATCATTAACGAGAGAAGCAATAAAATGCTTTTAGAACTACAAACCAAATATGAAACGGAAAAAAAGGATCTAAGAATTAATGTTTTAGCGAAAGCAGATTCTATAAAATCATTGCAAATTCAAAACCAACAGCTAGAAATTACTGATCAATTTTTAGATTTATCTAATAAAAAATTATTGCTCTCAAAAGATAGTGTTAACCTTGCGTTGAAAGACCAATCTATACAGAAAAATAAGATCGATTCTGTTTTTCAAGAGCAACGTATCCGGCAATTGAACCGTGAAAAACAAATTCAATTACTTGAAATACAAAATAAAAAGTTAGAAATCCGACAAAAGAACCTTGCCATTGCTGCTGCGGTGCTCTTTTCTTTGTTTGCCACTTTATTTATTTATAATAAAGTAAAAATAAGGGCTAAACAAAAGGAGGTAGCTCTCCAACACCAGCTAGAACAAGAGAAAAAAGCTGCTGCGGAAAAAGTTATATTGGCTGAAGAAAATGAAAGGCAGCGTATTAGTCGAGACTTGCACGATAATATGGGGGCTTATACAACAGCACTTTTATCGAACGTTCAACAGTTGAAACTGCATAGTATCGAACAAAAGGTTGTTGAAAAAATGGAAGATAATGCGCAACAAATTTTAAGCAGTTTACGAGAAACGATTTGGATGTTAAATAATAAAGAGATAAGTGTAAGCGATTTATCAGATACTTTTAAAAACTATTGTTTCAAACTTTTGCAAAATTTTGATACTATTCATTTTGAGGCGGAAGAAAGCATTGAAAATGATAAAATTATACCCGCTGTAAAAGCTATCCATCTATATAAAATCTTGCAAGAAAGTTTTCAAAATATCATGAAACATGCTAATGCAAGTTTTATACGATTTTCCTTACAATCGGGGGATAAATTAGAAATAACAGTGGCAGATAATGGGAAAGGCTTTATAAGTGGACAGAAAAGTTTCGGCAACGGATTAGGAAATATGCGATGGCGTGCAGAAGAAGCCGGATTTATGTTGGCTATCCTATCTGAACAAAATATTGGAACACAAGTGAAAATATCAGAAATATAAAATACTCACAATCGAGTATTGCTCAGGTAGTAAATTAGTAAAATATTTACAGTATGTCTATCAAAATTGCAATTGTAGATGATAAGGCTATTAACCGACAAACGGTAAAAGATAAAATTAATGGCTATAAAGAGGTAAGTCTTGTTTTAGAGGCCAAAAACGGCTTGGATTTTTTAGAACAACTAAAAAATGCTAAACATTTACCGGATGTGGTATTAATGGATTTAGAAATGCCGGAAATGAATGGTATTGAAGCTATTAAAATTAGTTCTGCTTCTTATCCATCATTAAAATTTATTGTTTTAACTGTTTTTGAAGATAACGACAAGATTTTTAATGCTATACAAGCCGGTGCGGGAGGGTATTTATTGAAAGAAGATAATGCTGTTAGTATAATCGACGCTATAACTAATGTCGTTGAATTTAATGGTATACCGATGAGCCCGTCTATTGCCAGAAAAGTAATTGATATTGTTAAATATGCGAATAATCAAATTATTAGCGAAGAAGAAAAAAGCGAAAATGAGTTTCTAAGTGATAGAGAGGTGGAAATTTTGAAAGAATTAAGTAGTGGTAAAAATTATAGAGCCATCGGTGAAAAACTTTTTATATCACCATTAACAGTTCGCAAGCACGTTTCCAATATTTATGAGAAGCTACATATTAATTCCCGTGCACAAGCCATTAATATCGCCTATAAAAAGAAATGGATATAATTTCTATTTATTCCCCAAATTTCTCCGGTCGCATTTGTGGAAACAAGAGCACATCTTGGATAGATGATTGGTTTGTCATCATCATGCACAATCTGTCAATACCGATACCAATACCCGATGTTGGCGGCATACCATATTCCAAAGCACGTAAAAAATCATAATCAATGAACATGGCTTCATCATCACCCCGTTCCATCAATTTTACTTGCTCTTCAAAACGTTCGCGCTGATCAATGGGGTCGTTTAATTCGGTATAAGCATTGGCTAATTCTTTTCCATTTACCATCAATTCAAAACGCTCAACCAACCCCGGTTTTGTACGATGCTTTTTTGTAAGCGGACTCATCTCCACCGGATAATCAATAATAAATGTAGGCTGTATATATTGATGCTCACTGCTAGCACCAAATATTTCATCTATAAGTTTACCCTTACCGATAGTTGGAGGCACATCTATTTTTAAATCCTTACAAACCAGCCTCAAAGCAGCTTCATCCATCTCACTAACATCAATACCTGTATTTTCTTTAATGGCATCATGTATGCTAATTCTTTTAAAAGGGGCTTTAAAGCTAATAGTTTTATCACCCAATACTACATCGGTAGTGCCATGAAGGGTGATTGCAATTTTCTCAAATAATTGTTCTGTTACCTCCATCATCCAGATATAATCTTTATATGCTGTATACCATTCTAGAACGGTGAACTCGGGGTTATGGGTACGATCCATACCTTCATTTCGAAAATTGCGACTAAACTCATATACCCAATCGAACCCGCCCACAATTAAGCGTTTTAGGTAAAGCTCATTGGCAATACGTAAATAAAAAGGAACATCTAGTGCATTGTGATGGGTAATAAATGGCCTCGCTGCAGCACCACCCGGAATGGATTGCAAAACAGGAGTGTCTACCTCTAACGCACCTTGACCATTTAAAAAATCACGAATGGTATTAATGATTTTTGTACGCTGTACAAATGTTTCTTTAACACCGGGGTTAATAATTAAATCTGCATAGCGTTGGCGATACCTAAACTCAGGGTCGGTTACGGCATCAAACGTATTTCCCTCTTCATCTCTTTTAACAACCGGCAAAGGTTTTAATGATTTGGTAAGTAGTGTTATTGTTTTTGCATGAATTGATGTTTCACCGGTTTTGGTTACAAATGCATAACCCGTGCACCCAATAATATCACCCAAATCCAATCCATGTTTTACAACCTGATCCCAAAATGATGTATCTTCTGTTGGACAAATATCATCACGCCTAACATATAATTGGATGATGCCTTTGCTGTCTTGTATTTTAATAAAGAATACTTTTCCCTTATCGTTGATACTCATAATCCTTCCGGCCACGCATAAATCAGTAAAACGATCTTTCGTTTCCTCAGTATAATTATTTTTTATATCGGTTGAATACGTATTCACCGGATATAACGGTGCTGGAAATGGGTTAATACCCGCTTCTTGCAACTTGATTAATTTCTCTCTTCTTATAATTTCTTGTTCGGAATAATGCACTGTGCTCATATAAATTATTTGATCTTGTACTTAGAAAACAAAAGTCTCGCAGAAGCGAGACCTTGTATATGGATGGGTTAGTAAGTACTGGGAAACAAGTTTCCCTACACAATATTAAAAAGAACTTTATCTAATGCAAAAATTTTTTTAAACAATTTTATTAACATTTTAAATCATAGTGTGGATTCCGGGAACCTGTTTGCATATTATTTTTTTTAAAAATAAGGAGTACGAACTTTCTTTCTACACAATACATTTTTTATCATTACGCTGTAACTATTGATATCAGAGCGTTTCAGAAGATCAAGAAAAATGCATTTTAGATATGCATATAAACCGCAGTATCTATTTCTTCCATTTTTTCAGCTCCGTTGCATCCTAAAAATCATAAAAAAAAGTTCAAAAAATTTTTGTCTTAGTACCTTTATTTCTGCTAAAAACGCCATAAATGAAGTTTCCAGCCCCAGTTTCGGTTGAGTGGATCGCTAATTTGATTCACGCAAAAACCGCCGGTAATACCACCGCACCTGTTTTAGGTATCAATGAAATTCATAAAGTAGAAAAAGGAGATTTGGTTTTTGTTGATCATCCGAAGTATTATACCACCTGCTTAGAAAGCGCAGCCGATTTTATTATCATTAATACTGCGGAAGTAATTATTCCGGATGGTAAAACTATTTTAATTGTAGATGACCCCTTTGAGGCCTACTTACAAATTATAAATCATTTCCGCCCTTTTACGCCGGCACAAAAATTAATTAATGATAACGCTGTTGTGGGAGAAGGGAGTATAGTTATGCCAAATGTCTTTATTGGTAAAGAAGTACGAATCGGCAAAAACTGTATCATTCATCCTAATGTTACATTGCTGGATTATACTGTTATCGGGGATAATGTAGTGATCCAATCCGGTTCGGTAATTGGGGGAGATGCATTCTATTACAATACAAAAAAGAATCGCAACTTATGGTATAAGAAAATGCAAAGTTGTGGCTCCGTGCGCATTGAGAATAATGTAGAAATCGGAGCAGGATGCGCTATCGACAGAGGTGTAACGGCAGCAACAATAATTGGTGAGGGAACTAAAATGGATAATATGGTGCACATCGGTCATGATGTAACAGTGGGTAAAAATTGTTTGTTTGCGGCACAAGTCGGAATTGCCGGCGGTACTATTATTGAAGACGGTGTAGTATTATGGGGTCAGGTAGGTGTAAGTAAAACACTTACTATTGGAGCTAATGCAATAGTACTTGGCAAAAGCGGAGTTCCCTCCTCTTTAGCGGGTGGCAAAACTTATTTTGGCTACCCGGCAGAAGAGGCTTCAGTAAAAAGAAGGGAACTGGTTTGGATTAAAAGAATACCGGAGCTTTGGAAAAAAGTAATGGAATAAAAGGATCTGCAAAAAATCTATGGAGCAATGGGTTAGCCCAAATAAGCATTGTCAATAGAAATTGTAATAAGCTGTTTCAAGTTAATTCAAGCTATACTTCTTTTTTAATTCTGCGCAAATACGGGTTATACTAATTGGTAAGGGCGTATACGCAAACTCAGGAAAAGTTTCCAGTAATTTGCTATTATTAAATCGTACATAAGCCTGTGCTGTTTTAGCAGTTTCTTTTGTTAACAAAGGATCTTTACCTGTAAATATGGCTTTAATGGCTTCCACTCTCCAAACTATGGCTGCTAAAAAACCGGTAACCTGCTTATGCGGCTTTTTTTTACCGAATGCATCAGCTATCAAGTTAAATATTTCTCTATAAGAAACATTAGCAGCACTAAGTATAAATCGTTTGCCACTAACCGGAGCCTCCATCAATAATTGCATAGCGATAACAACATCTTGAACATCTACAAAACCACTCATGCCATTTGTGTACCAAGGAAACTCATCGTAAGCCGATTTGAATATGCCTGAGGATCCGCTGTTCCAATCGCCGGCACCTAAAATAATAACTGGGTTTACTACTATGGTATCCAGACCCTCTCCCATGCCACGCCATACTTCTAGTTCTGCCAGGTATTTTGTTTTTCCGTATTCACTATTGCTTGTTTCGGGGCTCCAATTCATGGTTTCATCTATGGGCTTATCCTCTCGTATCCTCCCTAAAGCAGCTACAGAGCTAACAAATAATAATTTCTGTACTTTTTTTTCGATACAAGCATTCACAACATTAGCGGTGCCCTCTACATTAATAGCATGTAAAGCCTTTCTTTTTTTGGGGTTGAAAGAAACTATGGCAGCACAATGATATACCTGGGTAATATCCTCCATTGCGGCTTCCAATGAAAGAACATCCGTGATATCTACTTTTACCCATTCAATCTGTGTATCTCTAAAGATATGAGGAATGGAAGTTCTATATAATGCCCTAACAGATTTACCTTGTTGTAAAAGTAGTTGAATTAAATGGGAACCTACCAATCCGGTAGCGCCGGTAACTAATATCATGCTTCACATTTATGGCATACCCCGCTTACTACCAAGTCGGTTTGATTAGCAGTAAAACCCTTTGGCAATTTTATTTTGGGTACCGATACATGATCTAGGCAATAGGTAGTACCACAATCATTACACAGAAAATGTACATGATCATCGTGGTGGTGACCGGCAGCGCAATTGTCTTTACATAATGCATAGCGGATAGCATTATCGGCAGAAGGTATGGTATGAATAATCCCTTTTTCTACAAAGGTTTGTAATGTTCTGTAAATAGTAACCCTGTCAAAAGCTTCACCCATCTGCTGTTCAATATCAGCATGGGTAAGTGCACCAGCAGATTCCAAAAAAAACTGAAGAATTTTTTTCCGGGTATCAGTAACACTTAGCTCGTGTTTTTTAAGCGTTATAATAGCAGCCTCTTGCATTTGCTAGGGGTTATTATTAAATATTCCATTTATAAAATTACCGTTTCCTTGCTTCTCATTAAGCAAGATGCGAATATCTTTTTTTAGCTTCTCTATCTCATCCTTTTTTAAGCCATCATATATTTGAGAACGAATCTTTCCTTCTTTATCTACCAAAGCAAAAAACTGCGTATGAATAAACTGATCTTCTATTTTTTCAACACTGTTTTTGGGGTCATCTAATAAATAGGCGGTTCTGGCAATTTGATATAAACTGTCTTTTCTGCCTGTTACCATTACCCATTTATGTGGATCAATTTTCATAGAATCAGAATAGTGCTTCAGCTGCGCTACAGAATCTGTTTCCGGATTACAGGTATGAGATAGTATTTGAAAGTTGGGCTCAGTAAGAAAGGTTTCGTAAATACCTTTCATATTATTATTCATTTTGGGGCAAATGCCTTTACAAGTGGTAAAAAAATACTCTACTACCGTTACTTTCCCGTTCAAATCTTGCTGCGTAAAGGGCAGCCCCTCTTGGGTGGTAAATTTAAAAGGCTTAGCATAGCTTAAAACCGGCATTTTCTTTTTCCAGTTATCGGTTCCCCGAAAAAGGAAATAATAGAATCCTGCTGTTAATGCCACAAAAAAACCTAAATAAAGCAACCATTTCTTTTGCATAAAAGAGTTTGTAGTACAAAGGTACGAAGTGCAGAATAAAAATTTTGCAACAAAGTTGCAAAGGTTTATTTTTGCCCTATGCGCTTGAAAATTAATTGGGATGCTTTTGGAATTGCTACCTCCATTGCCTGTGCAATACACTGTGCCCTATTGCCCCTGTTCATCAGTAGCATACCGCTTTTTGGGATAAATGTTATCGAAAACTTACTTTTTGAATATTGGATGATAGGACTTGCTTTTGTTGTAGGCGTTTATGCCTTATACCATGGATATAAGAAACATCACCATAGCATTTCGCCGATACTTCTTTTTTCAGTTGGCATTATTTTGCTGTTAGTAAAAGTTAACTGGCACCAGTGGAAACTGCTACTATTAATACCTGCCGTAATATGTATAGTAGGAGCTCATTATATCAATTATCGATTATGCAGAAAGCATGATCATGCACATGCTGATGATTGTGATCATTAATATAAGGCACGGATGGATCTTTGAAAAGTTTCAAAAAATCGTCAACTGCTTAAATAATTAAAACAAACCCTTAATTATTTTAGGAAAATGTAAAAAACGATTTAACTTGTAGTATCATCCAAATACGTCTTTATGAAAACAACACAACTACACTACCAATCTGGTAAGTGGATCAACATTCCCACAAAGAAAGAAGCAAACCCTTTAAAAGCACAGTTAGTATTAGTGTTTGGTGCAGGCATAGTGGTGGGTGATGCACAAGTTTATGATTATGTAAAAAATTATTTCCCGCACGCAGATATTATTTCTTGCTCCACATCAGGTGAAATTTTAGCAGATAATGTATATGATGATACAGCCGTTGTTACTGCTATTCAACTGGAAAAATCGAGTGTTAAAGCTGTATTGCAAAAAGTGAGTAGTGGCGTTAATAGTTATGAAACCGGAAAATCTATTATGCAGCAACTTGAGGCTGAAAATTTGGCAAGCATTTTAGTTCTTTCAGAAGGGTCTTTTATCAATGGCAGCGAATTAGTAAATGGGTTAAATGAGTTAAATACAAAACAAGTACCCATAACGGGCGGCTTGGCAGGAGATGCGGCTCGTTTTGAAAGAACACAGGTAGGATTAAATGCACCTGCAACCGAGGGAAATGTTGTGGCGATTGGTTTTTATGGGAATGAAGTAAAGATCGGGCATAGTTCGTTTGGTGGCTGGGATGAGTTCGGAAAAGAGAGAATTATTACAAAATCAGACAAAAATGTGTTGTACGAGA
The DNA here is from genome assembly GCA_902168225.1 of uncultured Flavihumibacter sp. GTDB lineage: Bacteria > Bacteroidota > Bacteroidia > Chitinophagales > Chitinophagaceae > Sediminibacterium. Next base: position 61,205 of record CABHOW010000120.1, read on the forward strand.
TTGATGGCGAAACCGCATTAGATCTATATAAACAATATTTGGGTCCTTATGTAAATGAATTACCGGGATCGGCACTTTTATTCCCTTTATCTATGCGTTTAGATGATTCAGGAAAAAATCTTGTGAGAACAATACTTACCATTGATGAAGATAAGAAAACAATGACTTTTGCAGGCAATCTTCCTGAGGGGGCTCGCGTAAGATTGATGAAAGCCAATTTTGAGAAAATTATTGAAGGGTCTTCTATTGCAGCGGCTAAATCTGTGGAAACAGGACAAAAGCAGTTCCCTGAATTAGCCATACTGATAAGCTGTGTGGGTAGAAAATTGATCTTACAAGATAGAACATCGGAAGAAGTACAAGCAGCCAGAAATATATTTGGAGATACTACCAGTATTACAGGATTTTATTCATACGGTGAAATTTCACCATTTAATCCGCATACCAATTGTGAATTACACAATCAAACTATGACCATCACTACGTTCAGCGAAGTACAATCGGATACGCTATGAGTTATCATCCTATTTTGGAAAAAAATATTCAAAAATTGCTTCCTCAGGAGCTATTGTCGATTGAGGCTGTTCAACAGTTGTTAGCAGCAATAAGTAGGAATTTTACTTCTTTTGAGCGGGATAAAAAAATTACCGAACACGCATTTGATGTAAGTGAAACGGAATACCAACAGGCAACCAGAGACCTTAAAACACAAAATGAAATTCGTAAAGAGTCGATCAAAAAATTAAAACAAGCCATTCGATCACTCGACCCAAAAGCACCTCAACAATTTTCGGATGACGATAATGATTTGATCCATATCATTTCTTTTTTAGAAGATCAGATAAGGAAAACAAAAGCACTTGAGCAAGAACTTATCAATGCTAAAAATGCTGCAGAAAAAGCTGCGATGGCAAAAAGTGAATTTCTTTCGGTAATGAGCCATGAAATTAGAACTCCCTTGAATGCCATCATCGGTACGATCATGTTGTTGCAGTATCAAGATTTACAGCCCGATCAAAAGGAGTTATTGAATGTAATGGAAATTTCTGCCGAAAACTTATTGAGTTTAATTAATGATGTACTCGATTACAGTAAACTGGAAGAAGGAAAAATTATTTTCGCAGAAAGAAATATTAATATTCTTCATTTCTTGAAGAATATTAAAATGGCGAATAGAGTAAAAGCCGAAGAAAAAGGGAATCTTATCAAGGTTATCTATGATGATGATATCCCTGAATTTGTAGTTGGCGATGATGTAAGGCTCGGACAAATCCTCAATAATCTTGTTTCCAATGCGGTCAAGTTTACTAAAGAAGGGACTATTACTATACGCGTAGAATTAAAAAAATCGTGTAAAACAGATCTAGAACTTGGATTTTCAATAGAAGATACCGGCATAGGTATTCCAAAGGAAAAACAAGAACTTATATTTGAAAGATTTACACAAGCCAATAATAATATTACAAGGGAGTTCGGAGGATCAGGATTAGGCTTAACGATTATTAGAAGATTATTACAATTGCAGGGAAGCGATATTTTTATTGATAGTGAACCAGGCATAGGTTCTAGATTCTTTTTTAACCTTAAATTTAAAAAAAGCACCACTGAAATAAGAGAGGAAGCTAAACAAAGCGGCGACCTCAAATTCGATTTATCAGGTACGCATATACTATTAGTAGAAGATGTTGAATTTAATGTGATGGTGGCTCAAAGAATGCTTAGAAATTGGCATGCAACAGTTGATCATGCAGAAAATGGTGCGGTGGCAGTAGAAAAAGTAAAATCTAATGAGTATGATTTAGTATTGATGGATATCCAGATGCCTATTATGGATGGCTATACTGCTACGAATGAGATCCGTAAGTTTAATATGGCGCTTCCTATCATTGCATTAACCGCATCCATTATAACACCAGACATACAAGGAAGAGCCGCTGAAGCAGGTATGAATGGCTGTATTACAAAACCTTTTAATCCTAATGATTTATACTCTATTATTGCAGAGAAATCACGAAAAAATAAGTAGGGTATAAAAAATATCTACAAACTCTTTAAAGCTTCGCTAAGTAGCGAAGGCATGGACTACACAACGGGTAGTATGCGCAAAGCTATTTTTATGTTGGCTGTGCCCATGATACTCGAAATGTGTATGGAGTCTGTATTTGCAGTGGTAGATATATTTTTTGTAGGCAAATTAGGTGCTAACGCAACAGCTACCGTTGGGTTAACAGAATCAGTACTTACAATCGTATATTCTGTTGCTATTGGTATCAGTATGGCAGCCACAGCTATGGTAGCTCGCCGAGTGGGCGAAAAAAATCATGAAGCAGCTTCTGAAGCAGGTGTACAATCTTTATTACTAGCTATTAGTATCAGTATCGTAATTAGTTTAGTAGGTTTATTTTTTGCATCCGATATTTTGCAATTGATGGGGGCAACAAAAGGTATTATAGAGGAAGGAGCAAGTTATACACGCATAGCACTTACGGCTAATATTGTAATAATGCTATTGTTTTTAATCAATGGCATCTTCAGAGGCGCGGGTAATGCAGCCATTGCTATGCGCAGTTTGTGGTTAGCCAATATCTGTAATATTATTCTTTGTCCTATTTGTATTCATTACTTTGGATTAACCGGAGCCGCTATGGCTACCACCACGGGAAGAACTGTTGGGGTATGCTTTCAGTTGTATTATTTATTCAAAGGCAAAGGGATCATCAAAATAACGATGAAGCATTTTATGCCCGTTTGGGAAGTGTTGAAATCCTTAACCAGTATAGCTTCTACAGCAACACTTCAATTTTTGATCGGCTCGGCAAGCTGGGTTTTTTTAGCAAGGATGATAGCAGGTTTTGGCAGCGAAGCAATGGCAGGATATACTATTTCTATCCGGTTAATTATTTTCTTCCTTATGCCTGCATGGGGAATGAGTAATGCGGCAGCAACATTAGTAGGACAAAACCTGGGAGCCAAGCAGCCTGAAAGAGCAGAAGCTTCTGTTTGGAAAACAGCAAAATATAATGCTGTTTTCATGGGAACAGTTTCGTTGTTATTTATCATTGCAGCTCCTTTTTTTGTGGCTTTAATGAACAATAATCCTGCGGTTGTTAAAACAGGTTCTTTAGCATTGCGCGTAATAAGTTGCGGTTATTTATTTTATGGCGTTGGTATGGTAATGATTAACGCTTTTAATGGTGCAGGTGACAGTAAAACTCCCTCCTGGATTAACCTCTTCTGGTTTTGGCTTTTTCAGATACCATTAGCATACTTATTGGCAAATACATTTCATATTGGTGAGCTAGGTATTTTTTTGGCCATTGTTATTGCTGAAACAGGAATTGCGATCACAGGAATGATTTTATTTAAAAAAGGAAAATGGAAGCAGGTTGCCATTTAGATAGAAAAATATCTCTATTTAATACCTTTGTAACGAAACTGAATTATGCCTGTTTTAGCAACCCCTTTTTTTAAAGCGCCTTTTTGGCAATGGAACGGACACCTGCAAAGTATTCTACCTAGTGTATTTCGTAAAGTTAATTTTAGGTATGCAAAGCGAGAGCGACTCGAATTACCGGATGGGGATTTCGTAGATCTTGATTGGAGTACCGCTCAAAAAAAATATGATAAATTAGTAATCATTACCCATGGTTTGGAGGGAGATTCTTCACGCCATTATGTAACAGGGGTAGCCAAATTATTTACGGCGAATGGGTATGATGCACTTGGTTGGAATTGTAGGAGTTGCAGTGGGGAATTAAATCGACTACCTCGATTTTATCACCATGGCGATGCCAATGATTTACGAGCAGTTATACAACATGCTATTACAGTATATGGGTATTCCGCCATTGTATTAGTTGGCTTTAGTATGGGGGGAAGTTTAACACTCCGAGCTGTTGCGGAGTTTCCTGCTGATGTTCCCTCACAAGTAAAAGCAACGATTAGTTTTTCGGTTCCTTGTAGTTTAAAAGGCAGTGTGGATGCGTTGGCTGCAACTGAAAATAAAATTTATTTAAATCGATTTTTGCGTAAGCTCGGAAAAAAAATTAAACTAAAAGCAGAACGATATCCTGAATTGTTTGATATAACAGGCTATGATACTATTCGAAGTTTTATCGAATTTGATGATCGGTATACAGCACCGCTGCATGGGTATGCCAATGCTTTGGATTTTTATGAAAAAGCAAATATAGGGTCACTGCTTCATCAAGTTGCTATACCATCACTCATTGTACAAGCCCAGAACGACCCCTTTTTACTACCTGTTTGTATGCCTATAGAAGCAGCCACCTATAATCCGCAGATTTTTTTAGAAATGCCTGTTATTGGCGGACATTGTGGGTTTAGAGAAAAAGGTAGTGTTCATAGTTGGGCAGAGAAGCGAGCACTTACATTTGCAGAAACTATTTTATAGCGCCAATACCCTTTTTTTCTTTGAGGAGCCGTATTAATAAATAGTGGAGAATCAAAGATTTCACTCTTGCAGAGCAGTGAAATGCGGGTTTGTTGAATGATAGGTAGCGTTTCATGGTTTACTAGATTGATATATAAATATACGTCAATTTAAATGACCATTCCATTGACCTTGTTGGCTCATGAGCTACAAGGAGAAAATCTTGATTCGTTTTGCTGAACGGCTAATTAAATTGAGAACAGAAAAGGGCATGAGTATACGCCAGTTATCTGCCGCCGCTGATTTGGAGTATAGCCAGGTTCAAAGAATCGAAAAGGGAAAAGTAAACTTCGCCTTTTCAACACTTATAGCGCTGGCACAAGGATTAGATATGGAAGTGGAAGATTTGGTAAAAGAGTTAAAAATACCAGAGCGGTAATTTATAAATCAAGTAATTATACTGAGTACTAATAGCTAGCGCCCCCTTATTTTTCAATTACATTTAGTGTGAAAAACCGTGAAATAACGGAAATAATTAGGTATTTATACCTAATCATAGCTCGACGAATTAAAGCAAATTGCACGTTATTTCACTATCATTTAATTCGATCGATTGTATAATGGAAAAAAAGCGAATTCGGGTCATTATTGCAGATGAGCATAGCGTTTTCAGAGCAGGGTTAATTACCGTTTTAAAAAAGATACCCATTATCGAAGTAGTTGGCGAGGCAAGTAACGGAGAAATGCTAATTGATAAAATAGGACTTTTACTTCCCCATATTGTTATCACAGATATTAAAATGTCTGTAATGGATGGCATAACGGCTACCAAAATAATAACACAACGTTATCCTGATGTTAAAGTAGTTTGTTTGTCGGTACTTGTAAAAGACGATATGATTTTGCAAATGCTGGAAGCAGGTGCTATTGGCTACCTTACCAAGAGTTCAAATGCAGATGAAATTGCAGAAGCGATTATTACGGTAAGTGAAAAAAAACCATATTTCTGTAAAATCATTACCGAGCGACTAACCGATATTGTTACTCGAAACTATCAGTTGCCAGTAAATAATGAAACTACATTTACAGATCGGGAAATTGAAATTATGCGCTTGATATGCAATGAATTTACCAGTAAAGAAATTGCGGAAACCCTGAATCTAAGTAAACGTACCGTTGAAGGCCATCGTACCAGAATTATGGATAAGATAGGGGCCAAAAGTATTGCCGGTATTATCACTTTTGCAGTTGAACAAGGAATTTACCAAAGGCAGGGCTAAATATATTAGTTTTTTCCTTATACCTTAGTTGGGATAATCCTTCATTCAAACACGCCATATGGTTAATGCAAAAAGTAAATCACTTAGATGGATAACCTTTTTTATTGTTTGCTTATTTTCCTGCAAAGTGGCGAAGAATAGAAACCAAGAAATAGAATCGGCTATGCATTACTACGATCATCTTATAAAAAAATTAGATGCAGATTCTATTGCATTATTATACGCACCCGATGGAAATTTAGGAGATATAGCTATTGGTCGGGATTCAATAAGAAATTTTTTGGCATCGTTTAAAAACGTTGAAGTATTGTCGCAGGTGTCAACTACTTCATCGATAAGTTTTGTAAAAGATACAGCACTTCAAAAAGGGACTTATATACAAAAAGATATAGTAGCTAATAAAGATACCATAACAGTTACAGGAGAATATACGGCAAAGTGGGTATGGTTAAAAAAAGAAGGCTGGCGGATAAAACAAATGAATACGAAACCGGCTAATTGAGGTGAACAGTAAACCGGATCTTGCTAAAAGTTTAAGATCCTACAAAAATGCCTAGGATATATGGAAGGAATACTCAATGAAATAAAGCAGTGCAGGGTTTGTGAAAAATTCATTGAGCCAAACCCAGTGTTATCCATAAGTACGCAAAGTAAAATTATTGTAATAGGGCAGGCACCGGGAAATATTGTACACAAAACAGGTATTCCTTGGAATGATAAAAGCGGCGATAATCTTCGCAGTTGGTTACAAGTAGATAAAGCAACTTTTTATAACCATCAAATTTTCGGAATTATGCCTATGGGCTTTTGCTTTCCGGGTAAGGGCAACAATGGCGATTTACCACCCAGACCGGAATGTGCACCTTTATGGCATAATAAATTATTGGCGCAAGTAAAAGACGTGAAACTAACTATTCTCATAGGGCAATATGCACAAAACTATTATCTATTGAATAGAACGAAGCAAACATTAACGGAAACAGTAAAAAGCTTTGCTTCTTATTTACCTCATTATTTTGTAATACCACATCCTTCACCACGTAATAATATTTGGATGGCAAAAAACGCATGGTTTGCAAAAGAAGTGCTACCAGAATTGCGGAATGCTGTTTCAGCAATATTGAACAGTAAATAGTATTTCCTAATCATACCTTTTGGTCGGAATAATAATTTATTATTATTATTTCCTAATCAGCCGGTCAGCATTTTGTTGAGGTCATTAATTAATTATATTTATAAGAACCATGTGTATATGAACTATATATCAAAGATCACGGCATCATTTTTTTTAGCTTTTATCGGGTTCGTATCTATCAATTGTTCAAAGAACAGTACAAATAATCCGGCAACTGGTACGGTAGCTACCAATAGTAATTTAGTGCAATTTGTATTTACATCAGATCCTCATTATGGCTTAACTAAAATATCATTTCAGGGAGCATCTAATGTTGATGCTTCAATTGTTAATGGGGTATTAGTGAATAAATTGAATGCTTTAAATGGGGTAACCCTGCCTAATGATGGGGGTGTTCAAGCAGGGCAACCCATCAGTTTTGTTGATTGTGTTATTACCGGAGGAGATATCGCAAATAGGGAAGAAGCTAGCAATAATATACAGGCAGCCGCTATTTCATGGAATCAATTTACCAAGGATTATATTACAAATCTGAGTTTGAGTAATAGAAATAAACAAAAAACGGATCTATTCATTGTTCCGGGTAATCATGATGTTTCAAATACAGTTGGATATTATGCAAATATGGCTCCTCTAACAGATGCTTCTTCTATGATCGGTATGTATAACCTGATGATGACCCCGGTTATGCCCAGAACTTTATCTACCTATAATTATGCAACTGATAAAGTACATTATTCCAGGGATATTCAAGGTGTTCATTTTGTATTCCTAAACCTGTGGCCGGATTCTTCCGAAAGGATTTGGATGACGAGAGATCTGCAAAGTGTAAGCAGTAACACACCTGTTCTTTTGTTTATGCATTCTATCCCCAATGTAGAAGCCAGGTTTTTTACCAACCCTAATAACAGTCAAAGTATCAACGCGGTAGATAAATTTGAGAATCTTTTGCCGGAGGTATTTAAAGATGGTGCCAAAACTATCAGCGATGCAGCAATCATTGAGCAAAGAGCATTCGTTGATTTTTTAAAGCTTCATCCCAATATCAAAGCATTTTTTCACGGACATACTAATTATAATCAGTTTTATGTTTGGCAAGGTCCGGATATCAACATTGCATTAAATTGTTTTCGTGCAGATTCTCCCATGAAAGGAGCCATGTCGGCAACAGATGAAACCAAATTATCCTTCCAATTCGTTGCCATAGATACCACTTCTAAAAATATGACCGTAAGAGAGTGCCTGTGGAATGCGAACCCTTCCAATCCTTCATCACCTGTAACTTGGGGAGCATCAGCTACGGTATCCATTAAATAGGGAATTTTCTGCTCCTGTAGAATATACAATGTAGATATAAAACATAAAAGAAAAGCCCCGTTTCAACATTCGCGAAACGGAGCTAAGCTCCCCCTTCAGGACTTGAACCTGAGACCCTCTGATTAACAGTCAGATGCTCTAACCAACTGAGCTAAGGAGGAATAAATGCTAACCAATCCCGCCTAGGCGGGAGAGGATTTCCCCTTACGGGGCTGCAAAAATAAGGGAATCCACCTTTTCTCCCCAAAAATCATTGAAAATTATTAGAATGAAAATAAACCCTTCTTAAAACCAATATAAAAAGCCCCATCTATGATGCGAGTAGCATAGGTTTTGAGATAATAGCCTTCCCCACTGGTATTTCGGCCATTAGCCATATTAAACCGATACCGATGAAGCGGACAAACAACATTACCTGCGGCATCCATATAACCATGAGCCATAATACCACCCGCGTGTGGGCATTTATAAGCAAAAGCAAACAAAGCATCTTCATTACGGGCAAGCGTTACCGTTTTGCCTTCCACCGTTACAATGCACATACCGTTTTCCTGCCAGTTTAAGGAAGCTATATGATCGGCAATTTTTACCCAATGCAGTGCGTCACTCATACAAAGTGGTTCAATAATAAAGTGTTTTATAAGGATATCTTATTTGATATAAATCTCTTACTTTTTGTAAAATCAAATCTCGTAGCGCATCTATATTCATTTTGGCAACAGCAGAAACAAACACACAGTTACCCCCGGTTTCAATATCCCATTTTTCTTTCAACTCTTTTAATAACTCCTCTTTCACAGCACTCTCCAACCACTCATCAAATATGCGCTCTTCATACAGATCCATCTTATTAAAAATGGTAAGTATGGGCTTTTCAAAAGCTTTTAATTCCTGCAAAGTTTTATTAACAACACCAATTTGTTCTTCGTATTGTGGGTGTGAGGTATCCACTACATGTAATAAGATATCTGCCTCCCGAACTTCATCGAGTGTACTTTTAAAACTTTCTACTAAATGATGTGGTAGCTTACGAATAAACCCCACCGTATCACTTAATAAAAAAGGCGTATTCTCAAATACTATTTTGCGTGTGGTAGTATCTAGCGTTGCAAATAATTTATTCTCTGCAAATACTTCGCTCTTACTTAACAAAGTCATTAATGTACTCTTACCTACATTGGTATATCCTACTAAAGCCACCCGTATCAACTCTCCACGTTCTTTTCTTTGTGTGAATGCTTGTTTATCAATTTCGGCCAATCGCTTTCTCAATAAAGCAATTTTATCTTTTACAATACGGCGATCTGTTTCAATTTCAGTTTCTCCCGGCCCACGTGTACCAATACCACCACCCTGGCGCTCTAAGTGCTTCCACATACCTTTTAAGCGTGGCAGTAAATATTGATATTGAGCTAACTCTACCTGTACTTTTGCTTGTGCTGTTCTGGCCCTACTCGCAAAAATATCAAGTATCAAATCGCTTCTGTCGATTGTTTTTACTTTTAGTTCTTTTTCAATATTCGTGATCTGAGACCCCGTTAACTCATCATCAAAAATTACTAATTGAATATTTTTACCGGCTAAATAATCCCTTATCTCTTCTAATTTCCCTTTCCCGACAAAAGTTCGGCTATCGGGATGTGCCAATTTTTGCGTAAATCTTTTTACAGCAATGGCTCCGGCTGTTTCCGATAAAAAAGCGAGTTCATCTAAATATTCGGTAACCTGCTCATTGGTTTGGTCTTTTTGAATCAATCCTACCAATACTGCTTTTTCTTCCTGTGTAACCAGTTTCTTCTTCTCAATCAAAACATAAATTTTTACAAAAGTAGCTTATTCATATTCAGTGAATAAAAAAGCCCCCCAACATTACTATTGGAAGACTTGACTTAATTAAAGTAATATGTTATAAACCACTAATGGTTAAACCTATAGAAATACGATTCATATTAGCACCCGACCCATCACGTAGCACACCGGTTACCTGATACGCACCATGCAGTGAAAAAGCGCCATAGCCAATACGACCTGTAATGGAAACATTGGTTGGATTAATAAACTTGCGGCTATACTCTTTTTCAATAATAGAAGTACCATAAATGGATTGCCCGTTTTTATTTACATAATTCTTACCTTTTGTATAAGCTTTTATTAAGGTTCCTATTTTGGCTCCAATGGCAAACTTCCATGATTTGTTAGGATTAGCAGGGTTCGAGAAATACCTTATTTCAACTGGTATTTCTGCATAAATGCTCGTTAACTTAAACTTATTATAATGGTTAATGCTATCGGCAATTGTAAATGGCAAACTAGGAGAAGTTGATCTGATATCCACGTTTACGTTTTTAAAGAACATATTGCTCGAACCTAAGCCTACCCCATACCCGATACTCATTTTTTGATTATTCTTAAAAGGTTTATCGAACATGAAGTAAAAATTGAAATGCCGACTAAAACCACCTGTCCTCACACTATCCGGGCGAGATGTCCATGTATCCGATCCGAATTGGATCATAAAATGATCTTTGGAACGATTTACCAGATCAATTTTTGTCTTGGGCTTGGGGGGATCGTTTTGGGCTTGCGCATTTAATCCTGTAATGATCGAAAGCAGTAATATTATTTTTTTCATGTTTGGTCGCAGACTGTTGGTCTGAACGGCAAAAATAGGAGAAATGAATACAAGGAATTGGTTAAAAATTAGTCAAAACCCATGTATTTAGCCTTCTATCGTATTAAATTCGGGCATAAGCAGTAGATATTTTATATTTACATGCACGCTAGTGAAAAATTACGATAGATGAACACCGACTTTTTAAAAGGTAAAAAAATATTAATAGCAGAAGACGATTTTGTTAATCAGAAGCTTATTACCCATTCTTTAAATACTACAGGGGTGATATTTGATATTGCCGGAAATGGACAAGAAGCGCTAGATATGCTCAAAAAGGCACGATACGATTTAATTTTGATGGATATTAATATGCCCGAAATGGATGGTTTTGAGGCTACTGAGATCATCCGAAGGGATATTGATAAAGAAATTCCCATTATTGCCATGACCGGCTGGAGCAGCAGAACAGAGGGCGACAAATTTGCCAAAACCGGCATGAACGGCGTATTGTCTAAACCTTTCGGGTTAGAGGCGCTTTTCAAAACCCTAAATGAGGTACTGGAGCCGGTTACAAATTCAGTTACTCCGGAAGCTTCTGAAGAAATACCCATACAGGCAGCACCTGTGATACAAAACACCCCGCCAAAACCTATTCAGCCACCAGTAGAAAAATCAATTGCTATGAAAATGCCTGAAGTTGACCTTGAAATGCTTAATGAACTAGCGGAGGGAGATAATGAGTATAAAGCTACTATTATTAACATGTTTTTGGAGGGCATGCCCGAATCTATTCAAAAAATGGAAACTAATTTAGCGGATAAAGATTGGGAAAACATGTACAAATCGGCACATTATGCAAAATCTTCATTATCGGTTGTGAAAATTCCGGTTATGTATGATTTGGCGCATGGGATGGAAATAAAAGCGAAACAACAGCAACAGCTGGAAGAAATAGCCCCTGCATTAAAATTATTTAAAGAATATTTTGCCAGCGCATCCATTTATCTTAAAAACGAATTGGCAAAACTTGCCTGATATTAAATAGTTACTTTGAAGTTCACGGAATTAGGGTTACACGAAAGATTATTAGAAGGGATTGAAGCAATGGGCTACGAAACAGCTACACCTGTTCAACAGCAGGTGATAGCGCCTATTTTAGCAGGGAAAGATATAATTGCATCTGCTCAAACAGGCACAGGAAAAACGGCTGCGTTTTTATTACCGCTTATTCATAAGATGCTTACGGCCCCACATTCGGAGCATCATATTAATGCTTTAATTATTGTACCCACGCGAGAGCTGGCAATACAAATTGCGGAAACCATGGAAGGGTTAGGCTACTTTACAGATGTAAGCTGCATGCCGGTTTACGGCGGTGGCGATGGTAGCTCTTTTATTACGGAGAAGAAAGCATTGAGTACCGGAGTAGATATGGTTGTTTGTACACCGGGTAGAATGATCGCGCATATTAATATGGGTTATGTGAAATTAAGTGAAGTGAATTATTTGGTACTTGATGAGGCCGATAGGATGCTGGATATGGGCTTTCACGACGATATCATGAAGATCATAACAAAGCTGCCTGCAAGGAGGCAAAACCTACTGTTCTCCGCCACCATGCCCCCCAAGATGAGGGAACTGGCGAGAAAATTACTGCATCAGCCGGTTGAAATAAATATTGCTGTTTCTAAGCCTCCCGAGCAAATTGTTCAGGAAGCGTTTATTGTGTATGAGCCACAAAAAAATCCGCTGGTAAAATTTTTACTGCAGCAAAAAGATTATACAAGGGTCATTATTTTCTGTTCTAAAAAACAAAATGTAAAGTTATTGGCATCTGAATTGAAAAGGTCGGGTTTTTCGGTAGAAGAAATTCATTCCGATTTGCCGCAAGATAAACGGGAACAAGTACTGCTTGATTATCGAAACAAGAAATTGAAAATTTTAGTAGCTACCGATATTTTAAGTAGGGGTATTGATATTGAAGATATTGAACTTGTATTAAATTTTGATGTGCCTAACGATGGAGAAGATTATATACATCGTATCGGCAGAACGGCAAGGGCAGAAAGTACCGGTACTGCTTACACGTTGGTAAGTGAAGCAGAGCAGCGCAAGTTTGCTGCAATCGAACAGTTATTGGGTAAGGCAGTAACTAAGTCACAAGTGCCCGAACAATTTGGTGCGGTACCTGCCTATGCCCCGCAACAACGCAGAAGTAGCTCAAATAATGGGCGGGGTAAGCCTCAATGGAAGCGAAGGAATTGAATACAAGAAGGGGATCCTACTTTTATTCGGGTACCGCTATCGCTCAGTAAACCGGTTGTTTTGTTTCTATTGAATACCACTATTTCATCACTGTTTTGATTAGCTACCAGCAAAAAATTACCCGATGGATCAAGGGAGAAATTGCGAGGCGTTTTTCCCAAAGTAGATTGTACAGCTATTTTCTCTAATAAACTCTTTTTGTTTACTTTAAATGTACTGATCGTATTAGCATCACCTCTATTCGATGCGTACAAAAACTTTCCATCAGCACTTATATGAATATCAGCAGCTCCATTTTTTCCTGAAAACCCGGTATCGGTTAAGGATAATTCTTGTAGTTGTTTAATTTTTTTTCCATCAAAAAACAATACAGACACCGTAGCATATAATTCATTAACAGAATATATGATTGATTTTGTAGGATGAAAACAAATATGTCTTGGACCACTACCGGGCTTTGCCTTCCATATTGCTACCGGTTTTGATGATAACGGTCTTTTTTTTGCATTAACATCCAACCGATAAACGGATAGTTTATCGGTTCCCAAATTCTGGGTAAACAAGAATCGTTCATCTTTACTGATAACGGCTGTATGGGCATGCGATTTTTCTTGTCGGGCAGTGTTAATACTACTTCCCTTTTGCAGTATACGTTGAGATGCGGGGCCTAGGGCGCCATTTTTTTTAATAGGGAAAACAGTAATGCTACCCCCATTATAATTGGAAATAAAGGTGAAGCGATTATTTTTTGTTACCGATATATAACATGGGGCTTCACCAAGGGCTTCCTGTATTTCTGTTTCGGCTAAACGATATTCTTTTTGTTTCAATTTGTAAGAGTGAACGGCGGCCTTTTCATTATTGTATTCGCTAACAGCATACACATATTTCTTGTTATTACTGATACAGAGATAAGAAGGGTCAGTAACTTCGGTAACCGATTTTGTAACGGATTCTTTAGTAGTTGTATCCCAACTTATCCAATGGATACCTGCCGAGCGCCCTGATTTGGTATAGGTTCCAATAAGTAATTGATAAGGCTGTTGCGCATAGCTAGATAGTATTATACTACTACAGTAAATAAGCGTGTATATTTTCTTCTTGAACATAATCTTCAAAGCTTTGTAAGGAAATAGCGGTTTCGTCGTTCTAAATTATTAATAATAATAAACTGATATGAAAAAGATTTTTTTAGGGCTGTTGATCACAGCTTTACCATTTCTAGTACTTGCGCAACAAAATCCTACGGGCATTGAGGTATCCTCGAAAGCACCGGTTTTTGCTGCCAAAGATCAAGCCGGCAATATGATTAAATTGGCCGAATACAATAAGAAGGGGCCGGTGGTGTTGGTATTTTATCGGGGTCAATGGTGTCCCTATTGTAATAAACAGCTAAAAGCCATACAAGATTCATTATCGATGATTGTGGGGAAAGGGGCTTCTTTAATTGCTATTTCACCTGAAAAAGCAGAGAATGTAGCCAAAACAATAGCGAAAACAAATGCTACATACCCTATTATATTCGATGATGGACTGCAAATTATGAACCTGTACAAGGTAGCTTTTAAGGTGGATGATGCTACGGTTGCCCGGTACAAGACTTTTGGGGTCGACTTTAATGAAGCTAATGGCAGTAATGGCGCTGTTTTACCTGTGCCGGCTGTTTATATTGTTGGTAAAAACGGTGATATCATATTCAGGCACTTCGATCCTGATTATCGTAAGAGGGTGTCTGTTAAGGAAATACTGAGTCATTTGTAATGAAACTGGCGTAAAAATCGGACTTGTTGTTTGTTTCTATTTCATTATTTTTGCTGCCCTTTAAGCATAGCAATATGCTGCGGGCCTATAGCTCAGTTGGTTAGAGCACCTGACTCATAATCAGGGGGTCCCAGGATCATGCCCTGGTGGGCCCACAGATGTGGAAAGGGTTTCAACAGATTGATGTTGAAACCCTTTTTTAAAACTATTAAAATCTAACAATTAGTGCAAGAATTCCTCTAGTTTCTGAATTAACTAAATCTGGAGTAAATGATGAACTACTTGGTATATATGAATTAGGATTAAACGATGTTGCAGGATTTGCTGAGTACCCATTAGGTCCTGTAACACCGCCTGGACCATTAAAATAAGGAATACTCATATAGCGATGTACGAATTCTAACCGGAGCGTGAGAAACTCATTAGGGCTATAATCAATACAAGTTGAAGCATCCCAACCATCCATTTTAGCTCCGGGTACTGCATCTGTTAAGAATTGATCTGAAGCTTGCCCAGGAGGAACAAGTGCTAAATATCTGCTTGGATTATGTAAGTATCCGCCTCCAATAGTCCAACCCCATTTCATTCCTTCTCCCCACCAAACTCTATTATATACCATGCCACTAATAAAGTTTGATGCATTAGCACCAAAAGGTGTATATCCTCCTCCATTTTGAACACCGAAATCCCCTGTTAGCGTAAATGCAGCACGCTTAATGCCATTTGCTTTAGGATTGTCATAATATTTATGTTGCCAAGTATTATCTGTATGATATCGTTTTGCTGAAGGAATACCAGCAACATCAGTACCATAATAGTTGTTACTGATAAATGAATTATTTCCATTAGGTCTATGTAAAATTGCAATACCTACACCCGGCATCTTATTGAATACTGCATATGACTGCCATCCATTAATGAGCCAAAGTTCAATTTTAGTTTTTTCTGTAGGGAACATTTGTACTCTTATACCATTAAAAAACCAAGGTGTATTATCTGAGGTGTAAGAAGGTTGATAACTCCAGTTTTCAAAATTATTATATGAAAACATTCCAATATATGACATGAAAATACCCATATCCACATTAATTCCATGCCATTTATTAAAATGATACCCCGCATAGGCTTCACTTAAATATCTGTAAGCATCAGGTAAATCATATAGTCCCCTATATCCACTATAATCATTTCTAGGAACAACAGTAGACCTTGTGCCAAATTGAGTCATTATTCTACCCCGAACATTTTGATAATGAAAATCTCCTCCAATTCCAACAAAAGAAACTGTAAATTCATTATTGCGGGATAAAGCAGTAGAACCCAAAACGGTATTATCTATTGGGTTTTGATTAGACCGACTATAATTGATATCACAGGTGAAATCGGGTGTAAAAATTGGTCCATCCATCAATGCAGCTGACTGTCTATTATTTCCGTTTAACCAAGAGAAATCAGCAAAAGCAAATGGTGCACTTGCAACAGGTGTAGTATCTGCAGCTACTGTAAATATTTTGTTGCTCAGTTTTTTAGTGGTAATTCTCGAAGGCTGAAAAAGTTTTGATGAAATAGAATTTTTTTGGAATAATGTTTTCGTTTGATCTGATTGAGACGCTTTAAAATTATTTTCCTGTGATTTTTCGATTTTTTCGTTGCCGATCGAGGATCCCTCTAACTCACCATTTTGGTTAGATGAGCCAGATTTGAAATAAGAATCTTTTGAAGAAAGTGAAGGTGATTTATCAACTAACGTATTAACTCTTGTTGAATCTGTTTGTGCTCTTAATAAAGTAATAGTGCAAAATAAAATTAGGAAACTAAGTGCGATTTTTCTTTTAATCATTATCTGTGTTTTAAAGGTTTCTAAATCTTTTTAAATATTCCAAAATGAAAGGCCTTTGAAATAATTTTATAATTATATTTTTTATTAATATTTAGTATTAAA